>NZ_SDHX01000002.1:0-300000 GCF_004118375.1 Oleiharenicola lentus | reverse complement strand
GAAACGGGGATCGTTCCGGGCTGCGAGCCAGCCGGAGTATTTTTCCCGCGGTTCGGAGGGGTGGGGACGAAGGCGGATCAAGCTGTCGGCGGGCAGGCCGAGAAGCGGGGCGTGTTCGAGAAAGTAATCCAGGGCCTGGAATTCACCCGCGACACCACCTTGTCCCCAGTCGGAGTGCAGCGGTTCGAGGGCATAGACCACATGGGTGCGGCCCGGGTGCGGCTGGCTGGCGGCTCGCGCCGTCTCGGCCAGGTTTTCCAGGTAGCGGTTGGGCTGTTCGAACACCGGGTAGCCGGGAAAGGTCCTGCGGGCGAGCGCGGCGGCATGCGCATCGGCGACCCACAGCTCGTCGGGCAAGACGGTTTCACCGGCGCGGGTGAAGCGCGGGGCGTAGTTCACCCAATGGTCGATGACGCCGACCGAGGGCAGGCCGCGCGCACGGGCCAGTTTCCTGGCCTCATGTTCGAGGTCGCTTCGCGGCCCGCTCGTGCCGCTGAGCAGCATCGCCGCGCCGTTGAGCACGGTGGCGATCGGCAACAAGGCGAGGTCGGGAAAGGCGGAGCTGAACAGTCTCTTGGCCGGTCCGCTCGCGCACAACCGCAAGTGCGTGGGCGGCAGCTCCCGGATCCAGCCGAGGATCAGGTTGGCGGCGCCGGCATCATGCGCGACGACGGCGAGCGGCACTCGCAGGTTACACAGGGCGGAAGCGGGCATAGAGCAACGCGTCCACCGGGACGCCGTCGACGATTTCCTGACGCTCGCGCACGCCCTCAAGGCGCATACCGGCGCGTTCCATGATCCGCACCATGCCGATGTTCGGCCGGAGCGTGCCGGCGGTGATCTTGCGCAGGCGGGAATGTTGAAAAAGATGGGTCATCAATGTCTGCCAGGCATCGAGCCCGATACCCTGGCCCCAGCAGCCGCGGTCGCCGATAAGGATGCCTAGGTCCGCCGTGCCGTGCGGGGCGGAGACATATGCGGTCATGGTGCCGACGGGCCGCCCGTCACCTTGCCGGAGGATGGAGAAAAAGAGATTGGGAGTGCCGTGGAACGACGCCAGATAGGCCGCGCAGCTTTCCGCCGTGTGCGTGCGGAAGCGCTGGTTGCTGAAACGCACGACCTCGGGATCACTCAGCCAGCTGAGATAAGCCGGGGTGATGTCCGCCTTCGTGAAGGGACGGAGCTCAACCTGGTGTCCGCAGAGCGTGTCGAGGGCGGCGGGCATCGCGATCAGCGCAGCGCGTCGAGGTTGTCCCACACCTTGTGGAAGGCGGCGATCATGAGGTCCACCTCGCCGTCGGTAAGCGTGTGCATGCAGGCCTGGAAGCCGAGGTAGGTCTCGTCCTGTAGGCGCTCGGCCACCGGGCAGATGCCCTTGGCGTAGCTTACGTCGCGCTTGCAGATGTCGGAGGTCCACGGGAAGCCGCCGCGGCCGTAGGCCACCTTGCGCTGGAAGACCGGCAGGCGGTGGATGTTGGCGAAGGCGGTGCCGAGTCCCTCGATACCCTCGGCCTTCAGGGCCTCGAAGAGCTTCTGCCGGCTAACGCCCAGCTGCGGCAGATCGAGGATCATCTGATACATGTAATAGACGTGCGTGCAGCCGGCTCGAGTGACGGGAGTCTGCAGGCCGGGCAAGGTGGACAGACCTGCAGTGAGCCGGGCGGTGGCGCGCTGACGGCTGGCGATCTGCCGGTCGAGCTTCTTGAGCTGCTCGATGCCAATGGCGCACTCGATTTCGCCGAGACGGAAATTGTGGCCGATCATGTTGCTAAGGTCGGTCACGCCCTTGTCGCCCACGACGGCTTCGGCGTGGTTGCGGATGAGGCACATCCGTTCGGCAATCTCGTCGTCGTTGGTCACGAGGATGCCGCCTTCGCCGGTGTGGATGTGCTTGTGGTAATTGAGGCTGTAGCCGCCGACGTCGGCGAGGGTGCCGGCGAATTTCCCCTTGTAGAGCGCACCGGGCGCCTGCGCGCAGTCGGAGATGAGCTTCAGGTTGTGCTTCTTCGCGATGGCCCGTAGCGCGTCCATGTCGGCCGACTGGCCGGCGATATCCACGGAAAGAATGGCACGCGTGTGCGGCGTGATGTTCGCCTCGACCGAGCGCGGATCGAGGCAGAAGGTGTCGGGCTCGATGTCGGCGAAGACCGGGATGGCGTTCCAATGCAGGATGGCGGTGGCTGTCGCGCACATCGTCCACGGGCTCGTGATGACCTCGTCACCCGGCTCGATGCCGATTGCGCCGACGGCGGCGACGAGGCCCGAGGTCCAGGAGTTGACGGTGACGGCACGCTTCACGCCGAACTTCGCGGCGCAGGCCTGCTCGAAATCGCGCACCTTGGGGCCGCCGTAGAAATCGGCGCACCAGCGGCCGTAGTACTGCGAGAGGATGCCGCTCTCGACGACGGCCTTGGCGGCAGCGACTTCCTCGGCACCGAGGGGATTGTAACGCGCAAAGGGCCGCGTGATGGTCTTCGGGCCGCCGTGGACGGCGAGCGGGGAGGCGAGGGCGGTGCTCATGGTCAGGACGCTTTCTTTTCCATCAGGAACCAGGTCATGTCGTCCGGATGCATCGTGGGGTCGCGGTGATAGACGAAACCGTAGTCAACCAGCTTGAAATCCGGGTGCGCGTCTAGGAACTCCCCGGCGAAGTCGCGCTTGAAGAGCCGGCCCTCGTGGCCCCGGTAGGTGACCTCGACCGGGGTCGGGTTGTAATACTCGGAGATCATCACGTAGCGCGCGGAGGCGCGGGCCATCAGCGCATAGACCTTCGGCAGCGCCTCGGGCGCGAGGTGGATGAGCACGCCGTTGGTGAACACGAGGTCCCACTGCCGGGCGGGTTGGAACTCGAGAATGGAGGTGTGATGCAGATCCACATGCGGCAGATCGCGGCGCACATGGGCGGCGGCCTGGGCGTTGATCTCCACGGCGGAAAAAGCCGTGGCCGGATAGAGTCGCTTGAGCGCGTGGAGGTTGAGGCCGCGATTGCAACCGAGTTCCAGGATGCTGGCCGGCGGGGCCATCTTCGCGAGGAGCTTGGTGTAATAGGCGGTGTTCCAGTCAATCCAGCGGGGATCCTGATTGCGCTCGACGTAGTCGTTGCCGAACTGGCCGGCCCAGAAGGCCTCTTGCGGGGTCGTGATGGTCATGTGCAGACGGGGTTGGGAAAGGGTTGGAGTTGCGCCAGCAGGCGCAGGGTGGCGAGGGCTTGGTCGCCGGAGCAGACCGGCGACGGCCGGCCGGCCAGGGCGAGCGCGAGGGCCCGGGTGAAATGCGCCTGGATGTGGGCGAAGTCCCCGGGCAGACGCTCGGCGGCGACCGCGAGACCGCCGGGCTGCTCCGGTGCGGTGGCGAACCACTCGGCGTTGGCACCCGCCCGTTCGTAGCGAAGGCGACCGTTCGGTGCGAACCACTCCATGCTGTTGTGGAAATAGTCCTCGGCGCGGAGCGCGTGGAAGGAAACGGTGCCGTGGGCAAAACGCAGCGTGAAGTCGGGCTCGGGATCACCGGTCGGGGTGATTCGACCCTCCGTGCATTGCTGGAGTTCGGGTTCGGCTCCGAGCAGGTCTTCGAGCAGGTTCACGAAATGGGAGGCGCTGTTGTAGAGCCCCTTGGAATACCAGACGACGCCCTTGAGCGGGGAGGCGATGCGGCCGTTGCGCAGGCGGGCGCGCAGCTCGGCGGTGGTCGGGTCGGTACGCCGCATGTAGTTCACATGCACCGCGCAGGCGTGGGCGCGGCACAGCTCCAGCAGGCGTGTCGCTTCCTCGAGAGTGTAGGCGAGCGGCTTCTCGCATACGAGGGCGACGGGTCGGCAGTGATCCAGCACGGTTTCGACCGTGGAAAGGTGGTGCTCCGTCGGCGTGGCCACGACGACCAGATCGGGTGAACTGACGGCGGCTTCGGCGACACTGGCGTAGGCCGGAGCACCGTAGCGGGTCGTGAAACGCTGGCGCGCTCCGGCATCAGGATCCACCCCGCCGACCAGCCGGAATTGCGAATCCTGGCTGAAGGCGCGGGCGTGGGTGAAGACGTGTTCGCTCGCCGGAAGGTCGTAATCGTAGCCTTGGCCGATCCGGCCGAGACCGACGATCAGCGTGCGCCAGGGAGATGGACTGTTGCCTGTCAGCATTCCAGCTGGCTCCGCCCTCAGGCCATGGCGTGGCGGGCAGCTTGGCGAAGCTGGTGATGCGATTGGGAACTTGGGCACGCCTGCAGATTGCAAGGCTTGTGCCACCATGTCCTTGGACCTCTCAGGCCGCTGAATGGCAGTTGGTTGGGAGAAAAATAGCCCTCGTCGCCTTTCTAAGTCGGCAAAATCTGCCGAATAGATGCAGCCGCACCAGGAGCTAGGACGCTTCCGTGCGCACCAGCGCGGTGGCCGAGATGATCTCGGCCGTCAGCCCCATCCGGGCGAAGGATTCGCGGATCTCGCGCTCGTAGGCCATGGTGAAGATGACAATCACGTCGGGCTGATGCTCGCGCAGCGCCTCGGCCGGGTGGATTGTCACACCCTGCACGGCCCGGCCGTGTTTCTTGGGGTCAATGTCGTAGAGACCGATGAGGTTCGCCTGCCGGAGATCAGCCTCGAGCAGCGCAGAAAAACTGAGATGGCTGGCCGGGTAAAAGGCGATGCGCCTTTGCGGGCCCCAGCCGGCGATCAGCGCCTCGAGCCGGCCGAAAAGGCGTCGGCGGTAGTCACCGAGAAAATCGCCCACCGAGCCGGCGATGGCCGGATCGCCGGGGGCGGGCAGGGCGGTCGGCTCGACGATCAGGCGCTGCACCCGGTTGGGTGTGGCGGGATCGTCAGCCTCGATGCTCTTTTCCAGTCCGGTGCAGTTCCAGCCTGTGCGACGGAGGAGGAGCACGAGATTGTGCGTCGAGAACTGGTTGAGGTGCTCGAAGATCAGCGGGTCGGTGCGCACATCGAGATGGCTCCAGTCGGGTGTCTCAATGAACACCTGCCCGCCCGGGGAGAGCAGGCGGCGAACGTAGCCGAGAAAGCCGTCGAGATCGAAGATGTGCTCGAGGATGTGGCGAAGCACGATGACATCCACGGTGAATCCCTTCGGCTGCGCCCGCAGGTCCTGCAGGCCCGGTTGGGCGGCGAGCACCGTGCGGGCTTCCTCGCTCAATTCGTCGTAATAAGCCTGGGCCCCATGCGCCTGGTGCAGGTGGACGAGGAAGGCACCGGCGTGCGCCCCGATCTCCAGCACTTTCCGGCCAGTGAGCGGGACCTGTCGGGAGAGAAATGCCGATTGGCGGATGTTCTGATCGCGCTCGAACCGCGTGGGCTCCTTGCGCCGGAGCATCGGGCTACGTCGATAATACTCGTTTAAAAAGTCATCACCCACGTATTCGGACTGAAACAGAAACTGGCAATCTTGGCAGACAGCGTAGCCTAGTTCGACGGTCTGGTCCAAGTTCGAGAGGTGGAACTTCTTTGTTACCCCCGTGGGCAGCACGCGCGTAGAGCAACAAACGCGACAGTGCGAAACTGATTGAAAGGAAGCGGGACTGGGCGTTGCACTCATGGGGCGTATTTGAGGAATCAGAACTCTGGATCATGTTCGCGCGGCCGTCGCGCGCAGGCGATTTGAACGCGAGACTGGAGGGCGGAACGGGGAAGTCGAACCGGAGGTCATGGGAATGTGCGATTCCAGCACAGCGGGTGCCGTCGAGAAACTACGCCCCTCAAGATCTTGTCCTTGGCGGGATTGCGGACGATTTATCCGCCCGGTGCAGCGTGCGTCGTTGCGAGGTTGCGGCGCTGATGCGTTGGCCGGCAAACTTTACCGGATAGGCGCGGAATGTCGGGCGCTCCGGGGCATTTATTGCCTTCGCCCAAGTGGGGTGCATCGCTGCGGTCGCACCGTGCAGATTAATAAAGCCGCAACTTTCTATTGATCAGAATGAAAGGTGTCATTCGAGCGAACTGGACCAAATATTGCATTTGCCTGAATCGCGCTTCCAAGTCGCCCCAATTCTCACGCACGAATCCATGACGCCTCTCGAATTATCCCTCGGCCTTCCCGAACCCACTGCGTTCCGCAAATTCGGCGCACATGACGACGGTTGGTTGGACCACTACGGTGCGGCTTTGGCAGCGGCCGAGTATGCGGGCATTGCGCTGCCCGAGCGTTATACGATTCGGGGGATTTGGACGCATGGATGTTTGGCACCCTGGGAGGCGGTCACGCCCGGGCTGGTTCTCTCCAACTCACCGCGTATCGGTGAATGGCCAGCGTTTGTCACAAGGCAGGAGGAGGCCGATTACCTGTCGCGGCACGGGATTGTGGCGCGTGCGATAGGATCGCCTATTCTCTATGCGCCCGAGGCACCCGCTGTTCCGCGCCTGTCGCGCAGTCTGCTCGTGATGCCCACGCACACGCTCAACGGTGCCCGCTTTCCCGATCGACAGCCGTTTCGCCGCTATGCGGACGAAATTAAGGAAGCCGCGCGCGACTTCTCGCGGGTCGTTGTGTGTCTCCACCCGAACTGCCTCCGCAACGGGCTTTGGGTCGACGAATTCAAGGCGCTCGGATTCGAAATCGTGGTCGGAGCGAACACACTCGACCGTTTCGCGCTGCATCGGATGAAGGCGCTGCTCGGTCGCTTTGAGACTGTGACGACGAACGGCTGGGGTAGCCACGTTGCCTACGCTTTGGCGGCGGGCGCGAAGGTTTCAATTCATGGCACTTGTCCTGCGATACCGCCAGAAACCTTCCTGCGCCTCGACCAAGCTTGGCGCAAGGATCCCGAATCACTGCGAAAAGTGTTTTCCTCGGAGGTGGAGGCGCAAAAACAGGAATTTCTTCGCACGTTCCTCGTGCCGCCCTCGCAGGCTGTCGCCGATCCGGAAAAAGGCGGATGGCTGATCGGCGCGCGGCATCGGCTCACGCCGGATGAAATGAAAGACGTGCTTGAGCGCATCATTCTTCCGGCGGCCAGCGCAACGGCCGCGAAGCCCGCGAGTCCGGCCGCGCGCGAGGATGCGCGGGGCGACCTGCCCGTGGTGCTGGTGCGCTCCCACGAATTCAATTACTCCGAGACCTTCGTCGAGGACCACGTCAACCATCTCAGCTCTAATCTGACGCTGCTCTACGGCTTTCCGTTCCCGCGCTTCCGGCGCGGCGGGCAGTCCGTGCTGCCGGCGGGCACGGAGCAGAAAATCCAGGCGGCGCTGGCGGCCAAGGGGACGGTCACCGCCGAACTGTGGGCCGAGTATTCGGCCGGACTGGCGGCGTTCCTGGCACAATCCGGCGCGCGCTCGGTGCTCGTGGAGACGGGGCTGATGGGCGCGTTTGTGCATGAGGCGTGCGAACAGGCCAGCCTGCCATTTGTGGTGCATTTCCACGGCGTCGATGCCTTCGGTCGCGAACTGCTCGAACGCTGGCTGCCGCGCTACCGGAAGTTCTTCGGCTCGGCCGCGAGCGTGCTCGCGGTGTCGCGCGCGATGCATGCGCAGCTGCTTCAGCTCGGAGCCGATCCGGACCGGACCCACCTCGCGCCCTACGGCGTGGCCGTTGATCTCCCGGCGCTGGCCGAGCCCGCCAAGGCGCCGCCGCATTTTGTCGCGGTCGGCCGGTTTGTGGAAAAGAAGGCGCCGCACCTCACGTTGCAGGCCTTTGCCGCCGTCCACCGATCCGTGCCCGAGGCGCGGTTGGTGATGATTGGCGACGGCCCGCTGCTGCCCGCCTGCCGGAAATGGGCGGAAGAAAACGGGCTCGTTGCCGCGGTGACTTTTGCCGGTGTGCAGTCGCGCGAGGAGGTCTCCCGCCGGATGGCGTCGAGCCGGATTTTTGTTCAGCACAGCATCGTCGCCGCCAACGGCGACAGCGAGGGACTGCCGCTGGCGGTCCTCGAGGCGGGTGCACACGGTCTGCCGGTCGTCGCTACGCGGCACGCGGGCATTCCCGACGCAGTCCGTGACGGCGTGGATGGCTTCCTGGTCGCGGAAAAGGATGTCGGGGCGATGGCGGAGGCCATGCTCCGGCTCGCCCGAGATGCCGGTCTCGCGGCGCGGCTTGGCGCCAGCTTCCGAGAGCGTGTGGTCGCGGAGTATTCGCGGGAGGTCTCGCTGACCCGGTTGCGGTCGGTCATGCAGGCCGCCGCCGCGGGCCGATCGGCGCGGGAGTTCAGCACCTTGGCGCAGGATGCGGCCCCGGTGCGCAAACCGCGCGAAGCCATCGCCGAGGATCGCAACAATCTGAACGCCTACGTCGAGCATGCCGCGGAATTGATCGATGCCGGCGAGTTCGCCGGTGCCTACCTGGCGGTCGCGGAGGCCCACCGGCTGTGTGGAGGCACTGAACAGACCAAGACGGCCCTCGAGCAGCTTGAGGCGCACGGGGCATTGAGCCAGCCGCAGGTCCAGACTTACCGTCGGCGCGCGGGCTGGTTGCCGCAGTTCAAGCATCCGGCACCGCAGCGCATCCTGGTGGTAACAAATCTGCTCCCGCCGCAGGAGATGGGCGGATACGGACGCACCGTCTGGGAATTTTCCCGCGAGCTGACCGCGCGCGGCCACACGGTGCGTGTGCTGACGGCGGACATGCCGCACCTCACGCGCAAGCCCACGGCCGAGCACGCGGAATTCGAGCAACAAGTCCGCCGCACGCTGAAACTCGTCGGTGACTGGAAAGACGGCTCTGTGGTCGTGGAGCCGGATGCCGAGCGCCGCAAAGCCATCCTGCGCGACAACCACCAGACGATCCTGCGTGAAATCGAGTTGTTCAAGCCGATGGCCATCATGGCGGGCAATCTCGATCTGGTGGGCCATTTCTTCATCCAGCCGGCGCTTGACCATGGCATTCCGGTGCTGCACCGCCTGGGCAACGCCTTTCCCGGTTACGATCCCGCGCAGGCGCCGCGGGGGCCGCTCTTCTGTCTGGCCGGCTGCAGCGAGTGGGTGAATCGCGGTCTTCGGGCGAAGAACTATCCGATCTCCCGCTATGCAGTGGTGCCCCCCGGTTCGCCGCTGACGGAGTATTTTCGTGCCTGGAGCCCGCAGCGTGAGCGACTTCGGATCGCCTATGCCGGTCTGCTCATGCCCTACAAGGGCGCGCATGTCCTGGTCACCGCGCTCGCTTATCTGAAGCGAGTGGGTGTGGACTTCGAGTGCACGCTGGCCGGTGACACCACGCGCCCCGAATACCTTGAGAGCCTGCGGGCCATCGCCAAGCAATACGGGTTTTTGAATCAGCTGCATTTTCCCGGTTTCATGGGCAAACGGGAGCTGGCCGGGCTGTTCGCGCGCAGCAACGTGCTGGTTTTCCCGAGTGTTTTTGAGGAACCGTTCGGCAAGACGCAGATCGAGGCGATGGCGGCCGGTCTGCTGGTCGTCTCCAGTGGCAGCGGGGGCGCGAGCGAGATCATCGAGAACGGGAAGACGGGACTCCTCTTCAAGGGCGGCGACGCGCGTGACCTGGCGGAGAAGCTGCTTTCCGCGCACCGCAACCAGCGCGCGGCCGAGCAGATTGCGCTGGCCGGACAGGCGCGGGCGTTTGAGTTCACCACGGAGGCATCGGTTGACCGGTTGGAGCGGATTTTCGACGAACTGCTTGCCCTTGCGCACGGGGTGGAAACCGCGCCTGGCGTCGCGACGGCCGACACGGCGGTCGCGTCATGCGCCTCGGTTGCCTGAACCGGAGCCACGTGTGATGCGCCGCATCCGACCTTGTTATTTCAACACCTGGGCTGGCGGGCTCGAGGCGGCGGCGGATTACGTTGCCCGGATCGGTTCGCTCGACCTTCGTCCGCTGGTCGCGAATCCGCAGGACGGCGAACTGCTGCGCAAAGCGCGTCTCGACTGCGACTGGTATGCGGCCAACGCGCGTTGTTTTGCGACGATGAGTCATCCGCAGATGGAATTTCTGCCGGCCTGGGTGGTCGGCAAGCCCGGCGTGCTGGACCTGGCCAAGGTGCCGCGCGAGCCGGGTGAGGAACGCTGGCTCATCACGATGGCGCACCAGCCGCAGGCGCTCGGCGACATCGCGGGCAGGGTTTTCGGGCTGCTGGCGAAGATGGGCGTGCGTCACTGCTTCTACGCCTTCGACGAGGCCAGCCGGTTCATGTCGTGCTTCAAAGACATCGCCCCCCATCTCGACGTGCTGATCCACGATGAATCGCCGTTGGCCGAGACGGGCCGGGCCCTTCTGAAACCCGGCTGCGTGGCGTCCCACCGGAGCTGGGTGGCGAACTTCGCGCCGGGCGAGGCCGTCTTCAACGAGGCGCCGGAGGAGAAGATTTATTTCCTCGGCTCGCAGATGGGCCTGACCCCGCACCGGCAGCGTCAGCTGGAATTCCTGCGCCGGAAGTTCAAGGACCGCCTGGTGGCGAGCCACGACCACAGCACCCCGGTGGACGCCCGCCGCGAGTTGAACCGCTACAAGGTGGGCCTGTGCCCGGAGGGACGGAAGTTTACCACGCCGGCCATGCGCGCCAGTCACACCGACCGGCCTTTCTGGTCCGGCTGCCTGGGAATGGTGCCGGTGAGCGAGAATTCCAAGCCCGGCGGCCGGCTGGAGGAACTCCACGCGGCCGGGCTCATCGTGCGTTACGAGCATGGCGACCTCGAGTCGCTGGCTGCGGCCTGCGAGCGCGGGCTGGCCCTGGGCAACGTAGAGCGCCGGAAGATCTACGATCATTTCAACGCGCACGAGACCGTCGGCGCGGTGGTGGCCGAGGCTTTGGCCGCGGCGTAGTGCCCGCGCGGGTGGTGTCCGCGCTTGGTGTGTGTGAATATCCATAGGCCCCATGAGGCCTATGCGCCCCCTCGGGCCCATGGACCTAGGCACGCAAAAAACCTCCGGGCATAAGCCCCGGAGGTTTTTAGACGGATAGAGATAAGCCCCGTACTGGGTGCCGTGGTCTTCCGCCGGCGGCGCTCTGTTCGCCCAGGACCGGCCGCCCTTGCGGGCGGCCGGCGTGGTTGGGCGAATCAGAACAACCACTGACTGGAGACCGTTTAGCCGATGAGGCGGAGGGCGACCTGCGCGCTCTGGTTGGCCTGGGCCAGCATGGCGGTGCCGGACTGAACCAGGATGTTCCAGCGGGCGAGCTGGGTGCTCTCGGACGCCACGTCCACATCGGTGATGCGGGAGTTGGCGGCCTCGAGGTTGGCCTTGTTGATCGAGAGGACCTCGGAGGCGAAGCCCAGGCGGCTCTGCTCGGCGCCGTTTTCGGCGCGGAACGTCGCGACGCTCTGGATCGCATCGGTGATGTCGCTCAGGGCGATGTCGGCGAGCGAAGCGACGCCCGAGTCGGTCAGGGCGCCGACGCCTCCAGACGAGCTGGAGAGGTCGCGGCCGGCGATGGTGACGGACTGGCCGCCATCCTCGGACACGTTGACCGTGAGGTCACCGGAACCGAACAGCGCGACGCTGTTGAACGTCTCGCCGGTCAGCGACTCGAGCTCGTCCTGAAGAGCGGTGAACTCGGAATCATAGTTCGCGAGATCGTCGCTGTTCTTGGTCGGATCGCTGTAGAGGGTCTTCAACTCGCTCATGCGGTCGAGGACCTTGCCGGTAACCTTGAGCACACCGTCCTGCGACTGCAGGAAGGAGACCGAGTTGCCGATGTTGCTGGCGGCGGCGCCGGAGCGCTTGGCCGCGGCAGACAGCTTCATCGAGACAGCGAGGCCACCCGCGTCATCGGAGGGATTCACAATCTTCGAACCGCTCGAGAGCCGGTTGAGGCTCTTCTGCAGGTTCGCGTTCGAAGCGGACAGGTTGTTAGCAGCAACCGTGGCCGCGTAGTTGGTATTAATCACGACTGACATGGTATCTATCCTTGATTTGTGCGACCTTCCGTCGTCGCCACGGACCCGGCTTTAGCGGCGCCAGGTCGGGCCGTTCGAGGCGAATGCCTCAAAGGGTGACGGCGCGCGACAAAACGCGCCGCAAAGGGGAAAGGAACATACAGACAACCGCACTTTTCTTACGCGGCGGGACCGGCAATCACTCCGGCCCCGCGCGGACTAGCGTGGAACTCCTTACTGGAGGAGGCGGAGCGCGGTCTGCGCGCTCTGGTTGGCCTGGGCGAGCATCGCCGTGCCGGACTGGACGAGGACGTTCCAGCGGGCGAGCTGCGTGCTCTCCGAGGCGACATCGACGTCGATGATGCGGGAGTTGGCGGCCTCGAGGTTGGCCTTGTTGACCGTGAGGACCTCGGCGGCGAAGCCCAGGCGGCTCTGCTCGGCGCCGTTCTCGGCGCGATAGGTCGCGACCGCCTGCAGGGCGGAAGTGATGTCGGTGAGGGTGATGTCGGCCAGCGAGGCGACGCCGCTGTCGATCAGGTTGCCCACGCCACCGGAGGTGGACGCGAGGTCCTTGTCCGCGATGTCCACGGTCGAAGTGCCGTCCTCGGAAACCGGGACGGAGAGACCGCTGGTGCCGAAGAGGGCCACGCTGTTGAAAGTCTCGTCGGTGAGGGACTCGAGCTCCTCCTGGAGGGCGATGAACTCGGAGTCGTAGTTGGCGAGGTCGTCGCTGTTCTTGGTGGGGTCGCTGTAGAGCGTGAGCAGTTCGCCCATGCGCTCGAGCACCTTGCCGGTGACCTTCAGCACGCCGTCCTGCGACTGCAGGAACGACACGGAGTTGCTGATATTGGTCGCGGCGGCGCCGGAACGCTTGGCGGCGGCGGACAGCTTCATGGACACGGCGAGGCCACCGGCATCGTCGGCGGGGTTCACGATTTTCGAGCCGCTCGACAGGCGGTTCATGCTGCGCTGCAGCATGGCGTTCGAGGAGGCGAGGTTGTTCGACGCGACGGTCGCGGCGAAGTTGGTGTTGATGACGACTGACATGGTATCTTCCTTGATTTTTGATTTGCGACGTCCGTGTCGCATTCGGCTCTTGAGTAGCGGCTCCTGAGCGGTCCGGCCTTGGTTCTGATTCGCGGCACGCCAGATAACGGCGCGGTTCCGGAAAATATTTAGAAACTTGGCACGGAATTATTTTTTCGGGCTGGGTTTCGCTTGGGCGACTCAACCCCGCCTTTCACTCGGGAAAAGGGTGGGGCGGGCCCCCGCGGAAACCCCGCAAAAAAATCTTTCGCCGGCTAAACTTTCCCCCTGCACGGCCGATGAAGGTGTGGGGCAGTGTCCCCACTACCTCCCACACCCACCATGGCCGGCTTACAACTCTCAGGACTCGCCTCCGGTCTCGACTGGAAAACGCTCGTTGACCAGTTGATGGAGATCGAGCGCGCACCCATCAGCCGCATGGAGCGGGAGCAGCTCACCAACACGCAGCGGTCAAACGCTTTGCGCGACCTCGGCACGAAGCTGTCCTCGCTGCAGTCTGCTGCCGGCACCCTGAAGGACCAGACGCTTTTCTCCGGCCGCACTGCCACTTCTGCCACCACGGCCTCGACTTGGAAGCTCTCGCCCTCGGCCGGGGCCACCGCCGGCACCTACGCGATTTCGGTTTCCCAACTGGCCACCCGCGCCCGGCGCGACGGCGCGGCCGACATCACCCAGGGCATCGCGACGACCAGCGACGTTTCCGGGGTCACTCTCGCCACCATGCGCACGGCCGGGACCGTTACGGCGGGCGCCTTCACCGTGAACGGCGCGAAGGTCACGGTGGCGACCACCGATTCCCTCCAGAGTGTTTTCGACGCAATCAGCACCGCCACGGGCGGTGACGTGACCGCCACCTACGATGCGGTGACCGACCGGATCACCCTCGACAGTGCCTCCGATGCCGAGATCGTCCTCGGCGCCTCGAACGACACCAGCAACTTTCTCCAGGTCCTCAAGCTGGCCAACAACACCACCGGCACGGTGACCAGCTACGGCAGCCTGGGCTCGACCCGCACGGGCAACACCCTCGCGAACGCCGGCCTCAAGACCGCCGTCACCGCCGTGGACGGCACCGGCGCGGGCAGCTTCGTCATCAACGGCGTCACGATCGACTACAACGTCAACAACGACAGTCTCAGCACGTTGATGAAGCGCATCAACGCCTCCGGTGCGGGCGTCACCGCCAGCTACGATGCGGTGAACGACCGCGTTTCCCTCGCCAACAACGCCACGGGCGATCTCGGCATCTCGATCAGCGAGTCCGCCGGCGGCCTTCTGGGCGCCCTGGGGCTTACCAGCGGCCACACCTCGGTGCGGGGCGAGAACGCCGAGTTCTCCGTGGACGGCGGCCCTACGCTCATCAGCACCAGCAACACGCTCGACGCCACGGCCCACGGCATCACCGGGCTCTCCGTCACGGTGGACTCCGAGACCGCGCAGACCATCACCGTCGCGGCCGACACCGAGAAGATGCGGGGCAAGATCGACGAGTTCCTCACCGCCTACAACGCCGTCATCACCTTCATCGACGAGAAGACCAAGGTCACCTCCGGCAAGGACAGCGTCTCCGCCGCCGTGCTCGCCAGCAACCGCGACGTGCAGAACTGGAGCCGCGAGCTGCGCACGCTCGCCTTCGGGGCGATCAGCGGGCTCACGGGCACGATCGACCGCCTTGATGACCTAGGCATCGATCTGAACCGCGAGGGCATCATGGCGGTCAAGGATTCGGAGAAGCTCGACGCGGCGCTGGCCAACAGCTCTTCCGACGTGGAGGAGTTTTTCACCGCCGCGACCACCGGTTTCGCGGCCAAGTTCGACACGCGGCTCGAGGCGCTCATCGAATCCGGGGAAGGCGTGCAAGACCGCCTGGGTGACTCCAACAGCGACCTTGACCGGCAGATCGCCGACCTTGAGCGCCGGCTGGTTCAGCAGCGCGAAGTGCTGACCTCCAGCTTTATCGCGATGGAAACCGCCCAGTCGCAGATCCAACAGCAGAGCGCGGCGCTGGCCCGGGCTTTCGGCGCGTCGTCCACCTCCGCCTGATGAAACTCCGCCCTATTTATCACGTCGTGTCCGGTCTGTGGCTCGGTGTCTTCCTGGCCGGCTGCCATACGGTGCCGGCGGTGCTGGAGGACGCCGGAATTGGCCAGACCACTCCCTACGTTCCGGCCAATTACCGGGGCGAAACCCGCCTGCCCGACGATGTGCAGCGGGTGGCCCTGCTGCCGATCCATGGAGACGCGGTAATGTCCGTCGAGACGGCCACCTCGCTCGATGCCGTCCTGTTGAAGGCCTTGCAGGCACAAACCCGTTTTGAAGTGGTGGTGCTCTCCCGGGCGGAATGTCAGCGCTTGTTTGGCGCCGATGATTTTTCCTCCGTCTCTGCACTCCCGCACGGTTTTCTGGAAGCCATCGCGAACCGGTATGCGGTGGACTCGGTCCTCTTCACCGACGTCACCGTTTTCCAAGCCTATCGTCCGCTCACGCTCGGTTTTCGGAGCAAGCTCGCCCGGGTGCGCGATGTGCAGCTCCTATGGGCCTTTGACGAGATCTTCTCGGCTGATGACCCCAAAATGCGTTTCAGCGCGCAGCAATATTATCGTACCGGTGACCGCTCTGCCCCTTCCAACCCGCTGCCCACGGCCCTGCAAAGCCCTTCGCGTTTTGGCGCCGTGGCCGCGGACCTGATGTTCCGGACCCTGCCCCCGCGCTAAGTCCCTCTGGCATCTGTAAAAGCATTACACCGTGTTTACGCGATTCCCCTAAAGTCAGTAGCCTGCATGACGATGTTAACCCTGTCACTCAACGGCGTTCCCTGTAACAACAGTCAGAGGCTGACCGTGTTCATCACAACGAAAGCCCATGATTAATTCTACGTCCTCCTCCGATCGAGTCCTGCGCCCCGAGGCGCCGGTGCTCCATGCCAAATCGCCGGCTCCCGCCGGCCCGGGTGCAGACCGATTCTCCCCCGAGCATACCGCCGCCCTCAAGGGCGCGCTCGCTCAACAGCCGGCGGTCCGCCCCGAAGTGGTGGCCCGCGGCCGCGAACTCGCCGCCGATCCCTCCTATCCCTCCCCGGAGATTCTCCGCAAGGTAGGTGAGGCGATCCTGCGTTCGCCCGACCTGAGCGAACAAGCCGACTGAGCCTCCCCCAGGCCATGTATGCCCAGAATTACGCGCGGACCTACCGCGCCAATTCGATTCTCACCGCGAGTCCCGGTCAGTTGGTGCTGCTGCTTTTCGATGCCGCGCTGAACTCCCTGGCCATCGCGCGTAAGGCTTGCGACGAGTCGGTCACCGACCCGCGCAAGCTGGAAGTGGTCCACTCCCAGCTGGTGAAGGCCCAGAAGATCATCGCCGAGCTGCAAGGCACCCTCAACCTGGAGGCCGGCGGCGAATTCGCCCGCACCATGTATCGGCTCTACGATTATTACGACCGCCGCCTGCTGGAGGCCAATCTCAAGAAGGAGTCGGCCCCGATCGCCGAGGTCGAGCGCCTCCTTGGTGAGGTCCGCAATGCCTGGTCGGAAATGCTCCGCCAGCAGGAAGGCACCGCCCCGCAGGCCGCCCTGCACCACGTGGCCTGAGCCCGACCCATGGAATCCTCCTTCCAGAAGGCCAACCGCCTGCTTGTCGCGCTCGATGAGCTCGTGCAGGAGGAAATCACCCTTATTCGAACGATGGATTTCGTCGAGGCCGTCGCCGTGCGGGAACGCTCGGCGCCCTTGGTGGACTTGCTTTGCACGCTGGCCGACGATCCTTTCGTGGCCGGGCTCCAACCCCGCGTGCAGGCGCTCTTGGACCGCTGGAGTCAGAACCATCATTTCCTCGAGACCCAGCTTACTCGGCTCCAGGCCGAGTTGGACCGGGTCACCGAGGCTCGCCGTCGTCTCCGCCGCGTTGTGCCGGCTTATATCCGTCCGCAACCAGTGACGGAATCCCGGCTGAATACCGCCGCCTGAGGCGGGAAGGTTGCCCAAGTCCTGCCGGGGTCTTCCGCGTTCCGTGCGGCATCGGCCCGAAGCCAAAATCGAACAGGATGGGTGAGGGGACTTCCCACGCGGATCCGATTCTTTCACCGGTTCACCGGCGAAAAATTCTCAGACTGCGGCCTCGGCCAGCAACGGCGCTTCGCCTGCCACCACCGGGGCCGCGGGCGCTCCGGCCATCCACTGGGCGGCCATGCGGCGGGCCTCGCTTTTCCAATCGCATCCCGGCTTGGAGAATACTGCTTGGATCAGGGTGGCGTCGGAGCCGGCCCAGGTCAGGTGGGCCTTGATGCAGGCGGTGCCGTCGGCCAGGTTGTAGCTCTGCAGCAGCACGGCCCCGCGCGGTTTGAGCGACTTGTCGGGCATGCACACGACCAGCTGCAACCGTGCCAGCCCGGTGTGGTAGTTCACGCTGCGGCTGGGTTGCCAGGTGCCTTCATCGGGCGAGGGATCGTCGGCGAGCAAGGCGCGTTCGAAGTCGGCGAGGAAGGAAAGCATGCGGCTCTGGATGTTCACGTTTTGGCCGGGGGGTGAATGCTCCCGGCACCCGCAGGCATCGGCATGCGTCGGCAGAACTTGAGCAAAATATTCCGAAATCCGGGAGAATAGTCATTGAACCATCCGGACTGGTGACTAACTCTAGCAAGTCCCCGACGCCGAACCTCATGCCATTAGAGAAAGTCCTCATCGTGGAAGACGAGCCCGTGGTGCGCAGCCTCCTTCAGGAGATCTTCACCCGCCGTAAATTCACCGTTACCTTGGCCGAAAGTCTGGCCCAGGCCGAGGCGGCTACGTTGAAGGAATCGTTCGACCTCGTGATGCTTGATATCCGTCTGCCGGATGGTGATGGGCATAATTTTCTCGAACGCCTGGCCACGTTGCCTGAACACCCGCTGGTGGTGATGGTTACGGGTTATGGCACCATTGAGTCCGCCGTGGCCTGCATGCGCGCCGGCGCCTTCGACTATCTGGTGAAGCCGTTCCGGCCCTCGCAGATCGACATCCTCATCAAGCGCGGCCAGTCCTTCCGTCAGTTGGAGCAGGTCAACCAGCTTCTCAGTGATGATCAGGAGGATGCCCTGTTGGTCGGCAAAAGCCCCGTCATGTCGCGCCTGCGCCAGCTCATCGAGCGGGTGGCGCCGACCGACGCCACGGTGCTCATCACCGGCGAAAACGGCACCGGCAAGGAGATGGTCGCCCGCGAGCTCTACCGCCGCAGCCCCCGCCGGCAGCAGCCCTTCATCAAGGTCAATTGCGCCGCGATCTCCGAGAACCTGATCGAGAGCGAGTTTTTCGGTCACGAGAAAGGCGCCTTCACCGGCGCCACCGACCGCCGCGCGGGCCGCTTCGAGCTGGCCAACCAGGGCACCCTCCTCCTCGACGAGGTCAGCGAAATCCCCGGTTCGCTCCAGGCCAAGCTCCTGCGCGTGCTCCAGGAGCGCGAATTCGAGCGCGTGGGCGGCACCCGCACCATCAAGGTCAACGTGCGCATCATCGCGACGTCCAATCGCGACATGCTCGCCTACATCGAAAAGGGCTCGTTCCGGCAGGATCTCTATTACCGGCTCAACGTCTTTCCGGTCCATGTGCCGCCCCTGCGCGAACGCCCCGAGGACATCATGATGCTCGCGCAGCACTTCCTCGCGCGTTGCAGCCGCCGCTTCGGCACCAAGGTCACCGGCTTTTCCTCCTCGGCCGAGGCCGCCATGCTGGCCTACCGCTGGCCGGGCAACGTGCGCGAGCTCCAGAATACCATCGAGCGCGCCGTCATTCTCACCGAGCCCAACCGCCCGGTGTCGTCGGCGGCCCTGGGTCTGCCGTCGGGCCAGATTGGCGCCGGTGAATCGCTGCTGACGGCCGCCCCCTTTGATTTCGAGCAGCCTGAGCCTGTCATGGCGGAATCGGCCGGCGCGACCAATGGAAATGCTGACAATGGACAGGTCGTGGTCCGGCCCATCGCCGAAATGGAGAAGCAGGCCATCAAAGCAGCCCTCCAGCAGACCGGCGGCAACCGAACCAAGGCCGCCGACCTGCTGGGCATCAGCATCCGCACGCTGCGCAACAAATTGCAGGAGTATCGCGCCGAAGGTGATCCCGATCTCGTGGGCGCCGGCGCCGAGGATGAATAAGGGTCCCTGATGGACCGGTGAAAAAGGTTTGGGATAGTTCCTAAAGTCCCGCTGGGACGGTCCGATATGCTGAGGAGCGAATTTTTCATCTCGCCCTCCCATGCCCGCCGACACCCAAGAAATTTCCGAAACCCTGATCCGTGACAACATCACCCGTGCGGTCTGCGACGTCTTCAAGACGATGCTGCAACGCACCGCCAAACTCGACCAGATGTGTGTGTCGGGTGGCCCCGATGCCTGCCCGCCGGCGCTGCGCGATGAAAACCTCGCCCAGAAGGCGCAGGTCGTCGGAACCGTAGGCTTTCTCGGCGAAATCAACGGTCTCATCTACCTCTACTTCGACGCGAACTTCGCCAAGGACTGCACCGGCCACCTGCTGGGCATGTCCGCCGACGAGGTCACCGAGGCCGGCGACGAGGTCATCAACGACGCCATCGGCGAGATCACCAACATGACCGTCGGCAGCTTCAAGAACGGGCTCTGCGACCAGGGCTACCCCTGCAAGCTCACCATCCCCTCCATCCTCCGCGGCAGCAATTTTTCCATCGAGCCCATCAGCGACTCCATCCGTTTCATCTACTCCTTCGACACCCAGGGCGAGCGGCTCGTGGCCGACATCATCCTCAAGGTCGGCGAATAAAATTTCCAACCCCTGTCTCATCCCATGCGCAACAAGATCCTGACCGTCGACGATTCCAAGACCGTCCGCATCATCGTGCGGAAAACCTTCAAGAGCTACGATTGCGAGATTCTTGAGGCCGCCAACGGTGTGGAAGGCCTGGCCCTCGCAGCCAAGTCCATGCCCGACCTTATCCTTCTCGATGTGACCATGCCCGTCATGGACGGCGTCGAGATGCTCACCAAGCTCAAGTCCGATCCCCAACTCAAGGGCATCCCCGTGATGATGCTCACCGCCGAGGGTGGCCGTGACCACGTGCTCAAGATCGCCAAGATCGGTGTGCGCGACTACATCGTGAAGCCCTTCGAGGAGGACGTCCTCGTCGAAAAGGCCGGTCGCATCATCGACCTCAAGCCGCTCGTGGACGGTCCGGCCAAGGCCCGCTCCCTCACCGATCCCGCCACCATCCTCGTCGTCGAGGACAAGCCCGCCATCATCCAGCAGATCCAGGAGGGCCTGAAGCACACGCCGTGGAAGATTGTCGGCGCCGCCACCCAGGGCGAGGCCATCGACTACTGCTCCAAGACCCCGCCGGATCTGGTCATCGTCAGCCTTTCGCTGCCCGAGGAGTCCGCGTTCGCGCTCTTCCGTCTGCTCCGCACCAATGTGAAGACGAAATACACGCCCGTCTTCGGTCTGGTCGTCAAAACCGAGACCGGCACCCTGCAGCAGGCGCAGACCGTCGGTTTCACCACCGTCATCACGAAGCCGATCGACTGCTCCGACCTCGAGTCCCGCATCGCCAAGGCGATGAACCTCGACACGTCCACCCGCTATTTCGGCATCGAGGAAGGTTTCTTTGTCTTCAAGATGCCCGAGAACTGCACCCAGGCTGTGCTCGCGGAGATCTCCACCTATCTCAAGCCCAAGCTTACCGAGGCGGTGGATGCCGGCCACAACCGTGCCATCATCAACGTCTCGGCGCTCAAGACCCTGCACATGGGCGTCATCAAGCAGCTCGTCCAGGCCATGCAGCTCTGCCGCGACGCCAGCGTGAACTACGTGCTCGTCGGCAATGCCCAGCTCGTCAGCGAGTGCAAGGGCTTCGAGGAAACCCGCACCTGGAGCTTCTTCGAGACGATGGACGAGGCGCGCGCCAGCTTCGGCAAGGCGGCCCCCGCCGCGCCGGCCTTGGCAACCGCCTGAGGTCGCCATCCGCAGTCAAAATCTTCACGGCGCCCCTCACCGGGCGCCGTTTTGTTTTTGGTCCCATTCGCGCCCCAGACCCTCAGGGGCATGAAGGCGCAGCGCCCTGCGGGGCGTATGCTTCACCTCTCTACGCGCCGTCTGAGCTTACGGCTGCAGGCAGCGGTCCATGGCGCTGATCAGATCCTCGGCCGACGGCGGCTTGTTCAGGATTTCCCGCACGCCGATCTGGCGGAGCTGGTCCAGCTTGGCGGGTTCGATGAATCCGGACAACAGCAGCACGGGCATGCCGGGTTTGCGGGCGATCACCTGCCGGGCGAGCTCGTCACCGGGCAGACCGGGCATCGCGAGATCGGTCACGAGCAGGTCAAAATCATTGGCGTAAAACAGGGCGATCGCCTGCAGCGGATCGCTGCAGTAGGTGACCCGGTAGCCGAATTTTTCCGCCAGGCGACTGATCACGGTGCCGCTCATCGGCTCGTCATCCACGACGAGGACCGACTGACCCTGTCCGCGGGGGAGTTCGGCCGGGGTGGTGGCGGATTCCTCGGGACTGGTCGGGGTCGGCAGGGCGGGGAAGTAGAGGTCGAAGGTAGTGCCTTGGCCCGGGGTGCTTTGCAGATGAATGGCGCCCTCGTGGCTCTGCACGATGCTGTGGACGACGGCGAGGCCGAGTCCGGTGCCCTTGCCGGCCTCCTTGGTGGTGAAGAAGGGTTCGAAAATGCGCTCGATGGTGGCCGCGCTCATGCCCTTGCCGTTGTCGCGCACGCTGAGCCGCACATGCGGGCCGGGTTGGAGCGGTCCATGTTCCTGGGCAAAGCGTGTGTCCACGTCGCAGCTCAGCAGCCGGACCTCGATGCATCCGCCGGTCTCCGGCAGCGCATGCCAGGCATTGGTGCAGAGGTTCAGAATGACCTGGTGGATTTCGGTGGGATCGGCCAGGACCGGCGGGCAGGCCGGGTCAATTTCGCATTCCAACCGCACCATTGCGGGCAGCGTGGAGCGGAGCAGGGCCACCGATTCCTGCGTGACCAGTTGCAGGCGCACCGGCCCGCGCATGCTCTCGGTCTTGCGGCTGAAGGTGAGAATCTGCTGCACCAGGCCCTTGGCGCGTTCACCGGATTTCAGGATGCCGTCAACCCAATGGGCGGCGGGATGGTCCGGGGCCAGGTCGGCCTGACAGAGGTGGGCGAAGCCAAGGATTCCTGTAAGGATGTTGTTGAAGTCATGGGCGATGCCGCCGGCCAGCGTGCCGAGAGATTCCAGTTTCTGCGCCTGCCGGAGTTTGGCCTCGCTCTGGCGCAACGCCGACTCGGCCTCCTTCTGCGCGGAGATGTCGATGACGAAACTGAGCAGGTAGGGGTCACCGCCGAGTGACACGACGTTGGCGTTGTAAATCACCTGGAGCGGGCGGCCGTCCTTCGCGCGCATCTGGGTGTGATGCCCGTGGACCGAGCCCTCTTTTTGCAGCCGCTCCACAATTCTGGGCCTTTCCTGGGGATCGGCCCAGATGCCGAGTTCCATCGTCGTCCGCCCGAGGACTTCTTCCCTTGCATAGCCGAAGGTCACCGAGGCGGCCTTGTTCACCTCGCGTATTTCTCCGCCGGCGGCCGACATCAGGATGATGGGAATCGGGCTTTCATTGAAAACCGTGCGGAAGCGGGCCTCGCTTTCGCGCACATCGCGCATGCGGTTTTCGGCGACCCGCAGGGAGTCCTCATAGATGTCGGCGTTATGGATCACCAGCGCCGCGAGTTGGGCCAGCAAGCGGCCCTTTTCACGCTCCTCCTCGTTGAAGGTGTGACCGGCTTGGTCCCGCATGCAGGCCAGTACGCCGAGGCAACGCGTCCCGTGTAGGATCGGATAGATGGCAACGGCTTGGAAGCCGGCCGCACGGTAGATGGCCGAGCCCTCGGCCACCGAGCCGTAGTCTTCCACAATGACGGATTCGTGGGAGTCGATGGCCCGCCAGGAGAGCATGGCTTCGCGCCGGCCGGCCCGGGCACCGCCCTTGGTGCGGACATCTCCGCCGTAGGCTTGGGTCACAAGTTCGTCGCCCTCGATCAGGGCGACCTCCACCTGGGTCACGATCAAGAGTTGGGCGGCGCGCCCGGCGAGAGCCTCAAGGATCTCGGCCTTCGCCCGGCGTTGCAGCAGCGCAACGGTGGTCTGGTTTAGTGCGTTAAGAAACTGCACCTGGCGGGAGGCGGCGAGTTCGGTGGTCTTGCGCTGCGTGATGTCGATGTTGGTGCCGATCATCCGCGTGGCGCGGCCGCCGGCGTCGCGGTTGGTCGCGCGGCCACGGCTGTGCACCCACATCCACTGCCCCTGCTGGTCCAGCACGCGGTATTCCTGGCTGTATTCCGGGGCGCGGCCGGTCACGCAGTTCAGGGTGGCTCGCCAGGCCCGGTGCCGGTCCTCCGGGTGCAGCTTGGCGATCAGGTCTTTTATGCCGGTTACCGTGGAATTGGCGGGCCCGCCGCGCATCCGCGACCAGTTGGCGTCGAGGGTCACCTGGCCGGTTGTCAGATCATAGTCCCAGATGCAGGTCAGCGTGGCATCGAGCGCGAGGATCAGCGCCTCGTCGCGCCGATGCTGGCCGGTCACCCCCGGCTGGGAGTGCGTTCGGCTGGGGTCGGCGGGTTGATTCATGGGGCGCTAAAACAAAGCCCCGGCGCGACGCGGAGGCGCGTCGTCGCTCAGGGCCGGTCGCCGGAAGAGGCGGGTAAACTCAGCTCGCGGCTTGGGCGATCTGCTGGACCGCGTCGGGTGCAACCACCCGGTCGATGTCGAGCAGGGTCTTGACCTGGCCCTTCACCTTCGCGAGGCCGAGCAGGTAGGAAGTGTCGATCACGCAGCCGAATTCCGGCGTGGGCTCGATCTCCTGGTCGGTGAGGGTCACGACCTCCTCGACGCAGTCCACGATCAGGCCCATCTGGACGTGCTGGCCGCTGGCGGGGCGGACCTGCACCACGACGATGCAGGTGCGCTCGGTGAAGCCGGCCTCGAGGCCGAACTTCACGCGCAGGTCCACCACCGGGATCACGCGGCCGCGCAGGTTGATGACGCCCTTGACGTAGGGCGGCAGCTGCGGGACCGGGGTGATCTTCAGCATGCGGATGATTTCACGGACCTTGAGGACGGCTATGCCGTAAGCCTCGTTGGCCAGTCCGACGGTGAGATATTTGCCGGCGAGACGCACGGCGGTGGAAACAGGGGCGGTCGTAGTGCTCATTGAATGGGATGACGGGCAATCGGCCCGCATGCAGGAATATCGGCGCTCCTTGGATCCAATTGAGCGGAATTTGGCCCGAAAGACCGGAATTTACCTTAAGCCCGCCGCCTGAACCGCCGATATGCAGGGCCTAAACACACCCCTCGGTTCAATGCCAAAGTCTCCCGAAAAATACGCGGCGCTGGAAAACGCCGTCAACCGCCTGGCCTCCGAGTCGATGCTCGCCACCGTCGGCCGCGACGACGGCCTCGTGCCGGCCTACAGCCTTGCTGGCGAACTCTGCGAACTGTGCCAGGGCGTTCCCGCCCTGCACGCGCCGCTCGCCAGCCTGCTGGCCGCGCTCGACAAGAGCCTCGACACCGCCCAGCCGTTCACCGAGGCGCTGCTGCGCCAGCTGCGTTCCACCGTTGAGTGGCTCGGCCCCGCCATCGAGGCCGTCCGCAACGATGCCCCGGTGCCCGTTCTGCCGGGTGCCGCTCCGGCCGCCGCTGCCTCCGGCCCGGCTCCGGCCGCGACCACCGCGAAGGAAAAGAGCGACGTGCTCATGACTTTCGACATCGAGGAGAATCGCGAGCTGCTGCACGAGTTCCACGCGGAGGTCGTGGACCACCTCCAGCAGATCGAGGCGGCCCTCCTTTCCCTCGACCAGGAACCCGACAATCCCGAGGCGCTCAATTCCATCTTCCGCTCGTTCCACACCATCAAGGGCAACGCCGGCTTCCTCGGCCTCGTGCCCATGCACACGCTCGCCCACGAGGTCGAGTCGCTGCTCGACCTGGCCCGGAACAACAAACTCAGGCTTTCTTCCGTCATCATCACCGAGATCCTGCGCAGCCGTGATGCGCTGCAGGCGCTCACGCAGCAGGTCGGCGTTGCCCTCGAGAAGGGGCAGCTCCCGACCGAGATGATTCCGGTCAGCCATCTCATCCAGTCTGTCAAACGGCTAGCCGTGCCGACGGGTTCCGCCCCGGTGGCCGAGGCGCCGGCTCCGGCGCCGGTTGCCGCCCCGGTGGCTGCGGCCGCCCCCGAGACGCCCGCCGAAGCCCCGATTCCTTTCCCGTCACCCGCCCCGGCCGTCCCCGAGGCTGCGCCGGTTCCTGAGGCTGCGCCCGTTTCCACCGTTTCGGCGGCCCCGGTCACCGCGACTGCGGCCCCGGCGGCTTCCGCCGCACCCAAGAACGGCAACGCCGAGAAGTCCGTCTCGACCGGCCAGACCGTGCGCGTCAACACCGAGAAGCTCGACTCCCTCATGGATGTCGTGGGCGAACTCGTGATCGTGCAGAGCCAGATCATGGAGTCCACCCGCTCGCTCAGCATGGACGGTTCCCCGCTCCATCGCAACGTGGCCCAGCTCTCCCGCATCACCAAGGAGCTGCAGCACACCGCCATGGCGTTGCGCATGATTCCCATCAAGCCCACGTTCCAGAAGATGGAGCGGCTCGCGCGTGACCTCGCCCGCAGCTGCGTCAAGAAGGTCGTGTTCTCCACTTCCGGTGACGACACCGAGCTCGACCGCACCGTCGTCGAGGAAATCGCCGATCCGCTCGTCCACATGGTGCGCAACGCCATGGACCACGGCCTCGAGCCCGCCGAGGAGCGCGTGGCCGCCGGCAAGCCCGAGAACGGCAGCGTTCATCTCAGTGCCTACCACCAGGGCAGCAACATCGTCATCGAGCTGCGCGACGACGGTCGCGGCATCAATCCCGACAAGATCTACAAGAAGGCCGTCGAGAAGGGCGTCATCGCCCCCAACGCCTCGCTCAGCCGCGAGGAAATCTTCGCCCTCATCTTTGCCCCCGGGTTCTCCACCGCCGAGAAAGTCACCGCCGTTTCCGGCCGTGGCGTCGGCATGGACGTCGTGAAGCGGAACATCGAGAAGCTTCGCGGCAAGATCGAGATCGCGTCCGAGGTGGGCAAGGGCTCCGTCTTCAAGATCAAGCTTCCGCTCACCATGGCCATCATTGATGGCCTCGTGGTGCGCGTTGGCCAGGACCGTTTCATCCTGCCGACCACGTCGGTGCAGATGGCGCTGCGTCCGGCCCAGGAGACGATCTCCACCGTGCATGGCACCGGCGAAGTCATGGATCTGCGCGGCCGGATCCTGCCGCTGCACCGCCTGCACCGCCGCTTCAACATCCCCGCCGACGCCGAGAATCCCTGGGAGGGCATCGTCGTCATCATCGAGCACTCCGGGCGCACCTCCGCCCTGCTGGTGGACGAGATGATCAGCAAGCAGGAGGTTGTGATCAAGAACCTCGGCGCCTTCATGCAGGGCCTGCCGGGGGTCGCGGGCGGCGCCATCCTCGGCGACGGCAACATTGCCCTCATCCTCGATCCTGCCTCTATCCTCCAAGCCGCCTGAGCGGCAAATCCCGATGCCCGCCAACCTGCCTCCGACTCTCGACAAGGTTTGTGACGCCGCCCTGAAGCTGCCCTGCGCGCCCTCGTTGCTGCCCAAGCTCGCGCTGGCGCTGCAGAGCGACGACAGCTCCTCGGCCGACATTGAGCGCCTGATCTCGCTCGACGCGTCGTTGGCCGCCTCGACCCTGCGTCTGGCCAACTCGGCCGCCATGGGTGGGGGCAAGGTCACCACGGTGGAGGAGGCGGTGTTCCGTCTCGGCGCCAAGGAAATCTACCGCCTGGCCGCTCTCGCGCTGGTGGGCCGCTGGGAGTCGGGCGCAGGCAAGGGTCTGCGCTGGTCGCCCGGTGATTTCAGCCGCCATGCGCTCATCACCGCCATCGCGGCGGAGATGCTCGCCGCCACCACCGAGCGCCTCGATCCCCAACTCGCCTACACGTCCGGTCTCGTCAGCGACGTGGGCAAGCTCGCGCTGGCGCACAGCTGTGCCGACTTTTATCCCGCGGTGCGTGTCTGCGCCGAGCAGACCCGCTGCACCTGGGAGCAGGCCGAGCGCACGGTGCTCGGTTACCACCACGCCGATGCGAGCATCCGGTTGCTCAATGCCTGGAATTTTCCGTCGCTCTTTGTCCTCGCGGTGGAGCATCAGTTCGCCCCGGCCAGCGCGCCGGTCGCGGCACTCCCGTTGCTGGCCCACCTGCACGCCGCCAAATATCTGGCCACGTCGATGGGACCGGGCGTGATGGAGGAGGGGTTCATGGGCGTGATCCATGGTGCGTTCCTCAAGGAGTGGGGCTTCACCCCCGAGATGCTCGAAGCCACCATGCCGATCGTGCTGGAAAAGGCCTCGGCCCGTCTCGGCGAACGCCTCCACGAAGGCTCGATTTCGCTGTAAGGGGTAGGGTGGGCAGCGACCACCCGGGTTTGTGCATTTACTGGAGGCGGGGCGCCCCCGCCCCGGTGGAATTCAGCGGTCGATTTCGTGCAAACGTCCTTTCCAGGGCCAATCCTCAGGCTGCTTGCACAATTCCTTTCGCACCGGATTTAGCGCGACGTAATCCCACTTCTCGCGATAGTTGTCCTGCGAGCGCAGATAGCGGTCGAAATAGTCTGCCTGTCACAGTGCGCCGGTGAGGCGGAGCACCGGTTTCAGCCGTCGAGAGCTGAGTGATTTCCAAGCTCCGATCCAGGTGGCTAGAGGATTGGCGTCGTGGGCACCCTTGGCGAAGAGGTGCACATGGTCAGACATCAGCAGATAGTCGCCGACCATCCAGCCGTCGATTTCCGCGGATCGGCGCCAGATCTCGGTCAGGGCGGCCAAGACCGGTTCGGCCGTGAGCACGCTCTGCCGCTGGTTCGCCACCACAGTGAGAAAAAACAGCAGATGACGAACAAACGGCAGCACATGGGCTAGGTGGCGATGCGGTTGCACGATGCCACACTGAAGTTCGCTTATAGGAGCGGCAACGATGACCCTAACCGCCCCGAGGGCGGGCCGGCTCCACGCTCCGCGACGGAGCGCATCCAACCTGGCCTGTGTGTTTTGGGAGCCGGGGCGTCCCCGCCCCGGTGCGATTCGCTTCCCCGGCCTCAGGCCAGGCTGATGTTCAGCTTTCCGAGGGGGCTGATCAGGTTCACGTTGCCCGTGTTCAGCTCGAGGTGGACGGTGCGGTTCACCGAGCCGCCCGTCTCGGTCTTGATCACGTTCAGGCGGTTTTGGTTGATGAAATCCAAGGTGGCCCGGGTGTTGCGTTCGCCGATCTTGAAAGGGTCCTGGCCCGAGAGCACGCTGGCCCCTCCGGCCACAAACAGCTTCAGGCGGGCCCGCTCGGCCTTGAGGCCGACCAGGCCCTTGAAAAACAGCGGCAGGCCGGTGTCGGCAAACATCGCGGGCTGGGTCTGGGCCTTCTGCGGTGAAACGGAGGCTTCCGGCAGCATCAGGTGCAGGATACCACCGCATTTGGCTCCGGGATCGTAGGCAATCACCCCGATGCAGGAGCCCAGCGCATAGGTGCTGAGCATCGTGCCGGTGTTGTTCGAGACGGCCATGTCACCCACGCCGACGACAACGCGTTGCGCGAACAGGGAGGAAAGGGAGGAAATGGTCGGGGCGCCGCTCATGGTTGGCACGCCCGCGCGTCCTGCGCGCTGGCCTTGGCAGGGGATTGGAGTGGGGGAGACATCGAAATGCGGCGCTTGCGCCGGCACTCCCTCAGTCGTCGCGCCGGCGCCGAACTTTAGGGCAACGCATGCGGAGTGTGGATGTTTTGTGACTGGAAACAGCAAACCGGCCGGCCCATTGGTAAAATTCAACCCGGGGTTAGCCGGGGGCAGGTTGCCTCAGGGTGCAGGTTTCCGCCGCCGGTTTAACTTCCGGTTCCCGCTAAAGCCGAAGCCGTTCAAGCCGATAGCACGGGTATAGGTTCGGTGTGTGTGAGGAAGGCCCGCCATGCATGGCGGGCTTTCCTTTTTTGGCGCACCGAATCATTTGCCGCGGCAGCCCGGTTAGTTTAGAAATGCGCCCGGCCGCCGTGAAGCCAAGCGGCGTTTGCGGGCGGTGGCACTATGATCGGTCGGCTGGGATTCATGGCCTTGAATACCGGTCGTAAGGATTTTCCTAAAGAAATCAGGCGGTCTGCCCGATAGTCAGGGGACAACGAGATCCGCGGGCCGCCCGCGGGTAGCTTTCACGGACAGGATATCCAGGCCTGTAAGTCGGAGGCACGGCAAGCAACCCCACCTGGGTTGTCGGCTGTGCCTTTTTTGCTGCCCGAAGCGGACTGAAGATCGAACGAGAAACTTCCCAAAGCAGAACATGAAATCCAAGACCATCCTCCTCGTGTGCCTGGCGACCCTTTTCGCCGGCATGACCGCAACTCGCTCCGCCGCTGCCCTCACTGTGGGCGCCAAGGACAATGTCCAGATCGGCGGCTTCTTCAGCCAGGGCTGGCTCCAAAGCTCCGGTAACAACTACCCGTTCGAGGCCAAGGACGGCACCTTCGACTTCCGCGAGATGGCGGTCAATGTCTCCACCACCGTGGGCTCGCATCTGCGCCTCGGCGCCCAGGGCTTCGCCCAGCGTCTCGGCAATTACGGTAACGACAAGGTCATGCTCGACTGGGCGGTGGCCGACTACAACTTCCGCCCCGAATTCGGCATCCGCGCCGGCCGCATCAAGTATCCCAAGGGCCTTTATGGCGAGGCTCTCGACCTCGACGTCGTCCGCCCCTTCGTGTTCCTGCCCATGTCGGTTTACAACCCGATCATGCGCGACTACAACTCGTCCTTCGACGGCGGCATGCTTTACGGCTCCCTCTCGCTCGGGCGCGCCGGTTCGCTCGACTACAAAGCCTTCTACGGCGACATCCCGATGGGCATCGACCAGGGCGTGGCCGACTACTTCAACAGCGCCGGCGTGTTCAACGCCGCGGGCGTGCAGACCCTCCAGCTGGATGCCGTCGGTGGATTCTCGCTCGACTGGAACACTCCGGTCAGCGGCCTCAAGGCGCACCTCTCCTGGTCGCGCATGACCGAACTCGACAGCACCGGCCAGTTCGGCGCCGTCCCGTTTCCGCTCACGCTCAATCTGTCGCTCCCCGAGATGAACTACTCCACCGTCGGCCTCGAATACGTGCGCAACGACTGGACCTTCGCCGCCGAGTTCCAGCAGACCGACGGCACGACCCTGCTCAACGCCGCCCCGATCGTCGTCAACAATCGCGGCAACTACGGTATCAACAACTGGTATGTCTCCGCCGCCCGCCGCTTCGCCGGCCGTTTCGAGGCCGGTGCCTACTACTCCGTCGCGACCAACCGTTTTCCCTCTTCCAACGACCGGCGCGCCGACAAGGAGCTGCACGACTACGCGCTCAGCGTCCGCTGTGACGTCAACGAGCACGTCACCGTCAAGCTCGAGGGTCACTACATCGACGGCAGCTACAACGTCTTCAACACGGCCCGCACGCCCAATCCCGTCATGAAGGACACCTCCTCCTTCTTCGCCGCCAAGACCACCTTCAGCTTCTGAGTTCCTCGGAACCTACCGCCATGAAATCCAACTCTCTCCGCCTCCTTGTCGCCCTGGCCGGCTTCGCGCTGGCCGCTACCGCGGCCTCGGCCGCGCCCGTGCTCATCGGCAACAAAAACGTCGCCGCCGAGAAAATCGACGGCGCCACCGTCAAGGCCGTGTTCCTCGGCAAGAAAGTCGCCTGGGACGGCGCCGGCCGCGTCGTGCTCGCCGTGCTCAAGACCGGTCCCGTTGCCGACGAGTTCCTCCAGGGCTCCGTCGCGATGAACGCCAGCGCCTTCAACAATCACTGGCGTCGCCTCGCCATGACCGGTGGCGGCACCGCCCCCAAGGCCTTCGACAGCGCGGAGGACCTCCGCAAGTTCGTGGCCGAGACGCCCGGCGCCATCGGCTTCGTCGATGCCGCCGCGGCCGACACCTCGGTCGCCACGCTTACGCCCGCCTCCTGATCGCCCGTCTGTTTTCGCCCGGTCTCCGTTCCTTCACCTCCGTTCCCATGTCCTCGCCCGCCTCCCGCTCCACCGTCCTCAACCTGCGGCGCTCGTTCCTCGGCATCACGCTCGGCTTCGCCTTCCTGGCGGCCCTCATCGTGGTGCTCGGGGTGACCAGCTACCGCTTCTCGCAGTCGGGCTCTGCCCGCACCGCGGAGCTCAGTGAGCGCCTGCTGCCCGGCCTGCAATCGCTGGCCCGGCTGCAGGAGGCGGTGCTGAAATACAACCTGGCCAACCTCGAATATGTCACCGGACGCGACGAAGAAACCCAAGCCCGCAAGCTCACCGAGGCCGCCACGCTCCGCCGCGCCGTCGGCGAGCACATGGGCACGCTCGGCCGCCTGATTGAAACCGCCGATGCCCGGGCCGCCCAGGAGAAGGTCTCGGCCGCACTGGCCAAATACGACGCCTCCATCGGAAGGCTTCAGGAAGCGCTCAAGGCGAGCGACTTCGAGCGCGCCATGCAGATTCTCGACGGCGACGTCGCCCGCGACTACGGCGCAGTGGAGGCTGCGCTCAGCTCTCTCCAGGGCCATGTCTTCGCCCTCTCCAGCCGCAACGGGCAGGAGACCCGCGAGGTGCTCGACCACAACCTTCGCATCACCCTGGTGCTCGGTTCGATTATCGGTGGCCTCGCCATCGTGGCCGTCGGCGCTGTGCAGTTCCTGAACTTCCGCGTGAGCCGCCGCTTCGGCCAGCTCTCCGGCGCGCTCGGTGACGAGGCCGGCGACATCAATGTCAAGGCCCGCGGCTTCAACGCCACGAGCACCCGTCTCGCCGATGGTTCCAGCGAGCAGGCCGCCGCGCTGGAGGAGACCAGCGCTTCGCTCGAGGAGATGTCGAGCATGACCAAGCGCAACGCCGACTCCGCCCAGCAGGCCAAGCAGGTCGCCTCCGAGGCTCGCATCGCCGTGGACGCCGGCGCGGCCGGCATGCAGCGCATGACCGAGGCCATGGCCGGCATCAAGACCTCCTCCAGCGAGATCGCCAACATCATCAAGACGATCGACGAGATTGCCTTCCAGACCAACATCCTCGCCCTCAACGCCGCCGTCGAGGCGGCCCGCGCAGGCGAGGCCGGCGCCGGTTTCGCCGTTGTTGCCGACGAGGTGCGCGCGCTCGCCCAGCGTTCCGCCACCGCCGCCAAGGAAACGGCCGGCAAGATCGAGGCGGCGCTCCAAAAGAGCGAGGAAGGTGTCCGGGTCAGCACCGAGGTGTCCGAGATGCTCGGCCGAATCGTTGGCCAGGTCCGCCGCATGGACGAGCTGGTTGTCGAGATCGCCGGTTCCTCTGCCGAACAGTCCACCGGCATCGTCCAGGTCAACGAGGCCGTTTCCCGCATGGACAAAATCACGCAGGCCAACGCCGCCAGCGCCGAGGAATCTGCGGCTGCCGCCCAGGAGCTTTCCAGCCAGGCCACCCACCTGCAGAGCCTCGTGGACGAGCTCCGCCAGCTGGTCGGCGCGCGTTCCAAAGCACCCGCTCCCGCAGCTATTGCTCCCGCGGCGCCGGTTCTGTCCTCGCGCAAGCCGGCGGCCAAGGCCGCGGCTCATGCCGTGACCGCCGGAGCGGGCGAGGACTTTTGGACCGATCCCAAGTCCTGAGCCCCGCCGTTGCGACCGGAGTGCGCTGATCCCGCCACCAGCCCGCGTATCCCGCGGGCTGTTTCATTTGCTGCAGGTTGAAGGCGCGTAGGGGCTTTGGAGACCGCCGCTAGAGTTTGCTGCGCAGATGCGGATTCCGGCTAGCTCTTACCTGGCGGTGGCGCCGAAGTGGGCGGAGAAGAACTTCTTTCCTTCCTCGACGAGCTGGTTGGGGTCGTTCTGGAAGGAGCGGTTGTCGGTCTCGATGGCCAGCACGCCGGACCAGCCGCTGCGCTTGATCTCGGCGAAAAGGCCGGCGTAGTTCGCGGCGCCGGTGCCAACGGGCACATCGAGGATCACGTCCTTCCCGTCGGCGGCGGGCTCAACCTTCTTGTCCTTGAAGTGGAGGTCGAAGACGCGGTCGCCGTAGTCGCGGAACACCTTCGCGGCGTCGAAGCCGGCCGCTGTCACCCAACCCACGTCGAGACACACGCCGATGCGCTGGTCGCGCTTGGCCAGGATGGCCTGCACGGTCGCGGGGTCGCCATAAACCGTGCCCTTGCCGTGGTTGTGGATGGCGAGCTTGATGTCGTATTCCTTTACCAGCGCCTCCAGGTTGTCCCACTCGGCCAGGTCGCGCGGCTCCACGACGATGAACTTGGCGCCGATGAGCTTGGCGAACTCGAAGAGCTGGCGGTTTTGCGCCGGGTCGAGCGAGGTCTTGCTGACGCCGAATGTGTAGCAGATGAGGCCGTGGGCATCGAGAATGGCCTTCTTGCGCAGGGTTTCCTCCTTGGGCGCGGCAGGATCAAACTGGCCGCTGAAGAACTGGAGGTGCTTGATGCCGTGTTTGACGGCGAACTCCACAACCTGGTCGAAGGTCATGCGGTTGCAGGTCCACGTCTGGAGGCCGAGTTTCACCCGCTCCTCGGCGGAGTGGAGCGCCGGCAGCGCGGCGAGCAGGCAAGTCAGGAGGGCGAGCAGGAACCGGGATGATTGCATGGGGGTAGAATTGCGTGGCAACTAAACGCAAGGCCGGCCCCGCCGCAAGCAAGGCCTGCGCAGGTTTTGGATTTGGCGGCCGACGGCGGACGCGGCAGTGTGCGGTATGGGCGACATCTCACGCTATTCCGACGAAATCGTCGTTTCCTGGGCCGAGTTGCACCGGGATGCGCGCTACCTCTCGCAACTGTTGCACGACATGGGCACCTGGCAGGGCATCATTGCCATCACGCGCGGCGGGCTTGTGCCGGCGGCGCTGGTCGCCCGCGAACTGGAGATCCGGCTGATCGACACGATCTGTGTGTCGAGCTACGGCGCAGCGGGCGGCGGACCGGCGCAGCAGCAGGGCGGCGTGCACCTGCTCAAGGGTGTGCCCGGCGATGGCGCAGGCTTTCTTCTGATCGACGACCTCGTGGATACCGGACGGACCGCGCAGCATGTGCGGGCGCTGCTGCCCAAGGCGCATTTTGCCACGCTCTACGCCAAACCCGCGGGCCGGCCCTTCGTGGACACCTGCGTGAAGGAGTTCAAACAGAACAAGTGGATCTATTTTCCCTGGGACATCGACTACCAGTTCGTGAAGCCGATCAAGGATGGCGGGCGCGCCCGCGGCGTGGATGCGACGAATCCCTCGTGAACGGCGGCCAGCCGGGTCCGCGGCGATGCTAATTTCTTGGTCCCCGATCCGGTCTCAGGCCGCACGATGCCAGGCCAGGTGACGGACGTGGGTGCAGCTGCTCAGCTCGGCGGCGATCTGCTGAAGGGCGTCGTCACGCATCCGGGCCCCGATGCGCAGGATTACGGCGCAGACATTGGCACGGACCACCGGGTCGTCGGATGGCACGGTGTGGCCGCGGCGCTCGGCTTCGAGCCAGGTTTCGTCGCGGATGATCTGAGCGATGCCAGGAAGCTGCTGGCGGATTACAGGGTCGGCAGGAAAGTTCATGGGGCGAGGGGGTGCCCAGTGAAATTGCATCAGCCATGCCACCTAACGGCGCACCTGCTGAAGTGATTGACTGGATGAGAAATCCTCCGCTTGTGCCACGTATAGAATCCTAGACGCGGCAGAAACTGCCGCGCGGAGCAACAATGCCGCCCAGTCGGCAGATAAGCTCCGACGCTTGCTTCAACGGCGGGGTCCGGCAAAACGGATTTCATGCAAAGATGGCAGACCATCCTGGCGTATCTGGGCATGTTTTTGGCCGGTGGTGCGGTGATCCCTGTCGGGGCTGCGGTCGAATTGCTGTCCGGACTGGATTTTGGACGAGTGGAGGCGCGGGAGGTGAGGATTTATGTGCCTGACAAGGTCACGGCTTCGACACCGGTGCTGGTCGCCCTTGACGGGCAAAATATGGAAGCCTGGCGATTGGAAGCGGCGCTCGCCCACCTCAAGGCGCAAGGCCGGCGGGTGCCCCTGGTTATCGCGATTCCGTCAGGCCGGGATCGGGTTGAGGAATACGGCCTGGCCGGCGTGCTGGATTATGCAGGCCGCGGAAGGCAGGCGGTGGATTTCCAGAGATTCGTGACCAAGGCTGTGCTGCCAGCAGTGCGGGCTCGTTATGGCATCTTGGCGGACCCCAAGCGCACAGGTATCATGGGCTCATCGCTGGGTGGCCTGGCGGCTTTCGATCTGGCCTGGCGGCATCCTGAAGTTTTTGGCTTTGCGGGAGTCTTCTCTGGTTCGTTCTGGTGGCGGGGTGAAGACGGTTCGGCTGCCGTGCGGCAGTCATCGCGACTGGCTCATCGCCAAGTGCGGGCCGCAGCGCCCCGCACGGCGGACCAGCGCTGGTGGTTCTCCGTCGGGACCAAGGAAGAAACCGACGATCGTGACGGCAACGGCGTGATCGATGCCGTGCAGGATACTTCCGACTTGGTCGGTGAATTGGAGAGCAAAGGGGCGGAACGCGGGCGCAATCTCCACTACGTCTTGGTTGAAGGGGGCGAACACCACGAAACCGCTTGGGCGGACCTGCTCCCGGGATTTTTGGCCTGGGCCCTTTCGCGGGATTGATCGTCGAGGGTGCTGCGAGGGGTGCACCATGTCCCCGGCCTCACTTGGCCGGTTCGGGGATTACGGCCACGAGCTCGATCTCAATGACGTGATTGGGTTCGTAGAGCCGGCCAACCTGCACCCAGGTGGCTGCGGGGAAATCCTTGCCGTAAAAGCCGCGCCGCACGGCCAGGTTCGCCTTCAAGGCCTCGAAGTCGGTGGTATGGATGGTCTCCTTGACCACGTGGGCGAAGGTGAGGCCAAAGTGCTTGAGCGTGGTTTCGAGGACACCGTAAGCCTCCCGCATCGCGACGGGCATGGGCCCGGTCCCCACCGTGCCGGAGATGAAGACCGTGTTGCCCACCCGCACCGCTTGCCGGTAGCCAATGTCGTCCTCCCAGTCGCCGAGCTTCAACTTTTCGACGGGGAGCGCAGGGATGCTGGCGAATGCGGCCAAGGTGCTGGCCAGGAGGAAGCAGGAGAAGGATAGGGATTTCATGCGGGTGTATGCCGGGAAACACCGCGGAAACCTAAACTCCTTCAGGCCCGTGGTCGGACTGAAAAGCAACCGTTGCCGGGGTCATCAGCAACCGGACTTTCTTTGGGCTCTTCATTGTGCTTTGCCGGGGAAGTGTCATGTTAACCCTCAAACCATGAGTTCAGCCGACACCAAGTCTGGGGATTCCAAACGCAAGCACACCCGCTACGCGGTGAGCGACGATTGCCGCTTGAAGGCCGCGATCCTGCTGCGCAGCTCCGATGCGGGCACGGCGAGCAAGGACTGGCCGGGTACCCTCGTGGATGTCTCAACCTCGGGCGCCCACATCCAGATCAGCCTCGCGGCCGTGGCCTACAAGGGCGACAGCTGCGTGCTGAAGCTGTCCCACGCCGGACGCAAAGCAGAGCTGCGGGGCATCCTGGCCCACTACGTCTGCTCGGCGCGCTACTCCGTCTGCGGCGTGCGCTTTGACCTGTCCTTCGCCGGGGCGGACAAAATCTACGAGCCGTTCCTGAAGACGATTGTCGCGAGTTCAACGCTTAAGGCCGGGGAAACGGGCGCCGAAGCGGGCCGCTACCGGGAGGAATACCTTGGCGCCGGCGAGACGAAGCTGGTGGTGTGGCGCGACGACAAGCCGGAGCGCAATTTGGTTGCCTTCGATTTTGCGATGGCACGCTTCGGTGCGGCCTTGTCGGGTGCCGGCACGGACATGCTCGACAACAAGGCGCGGGTGGCTTTCCGGTCGCTGGCGGGCGGTGGTTCGTCGGTCCTCACCAAGGAGCAGGAGGCCGAGGCCCGCTGGGAATTTTCCCTCGCGGCTTCAAACCTGCCCAAGACCTTCGCACCGGATATCCGCCGGCTCCTACGGCTGGTGAGCTAAGCCGGATCTTCCTCCTGATGGGGTCACGCGTGACCCCATTCGCCGGGAATCCCTCAGCCTTCAGCGTTCAGTGCCTGCGGCTTAGGAATACACCAACAGCCGCTGGCTGATGGGGGCGATCTGGTTGTGGTCGCGGATCTTGTTGATCGTGGCGGGGCCGAGGAGCTGGCCTTCGCCAATCAGCAGCAGGCCGTGCGGGCTGTAGATGCCCGTGGCCAGCACCATGCCGGGCTCGAGTTCGTCGAGCAGGATCTCGCGTACGCTGCGGGGGAGGTTCACCAGGTTGGAAACCTTGAGAAAGAGGCGCACGGCCTCGGGGTCGTAGTGCGTGCCTGACTTGGCGAGAAGCTGGTCGATGGCGGCCTGCTTGGGCAGGCCCGATTCCACGTAGCCCACGGCCACCGCGAGGCAGCGCGCGGCCCAGGGGATGTTCTTGCCGACGAGACCGTCGGGATACCCCGTGCCATCGAAGCGCTCGTGGTGGCCGCGGATGATCGCGCCGATCGCGGGCGCCGGATCCACCAGCGCGGCGAGCGTCTGGCTGTAAACGGGGTGGTTCTGCAGCGTACCGCGCTCGCGCTCGGTGAGGCTGCCGGGTGACTGGCGGAAGGTGCGCAGCAGTTCGCGCGAGATGCCGATGAGGCCGAGGTCGCACATCCAGGCGGCGGAAACGAGGGCCTGGCGTTCCTCGGCCGAGAAATGTTCATTCTCACCCATCTTCGTGGCGAACTCGACGAGCGTCTTGGCCTGGCCGCCGAGCACGGGATCGTAGGCGGTGAGGATGCGGCGGCACAACTCGAGCGAGCTGTCGTAGCGGGCGGAGAGCTCGTGGTTGGCGGCGTCAAGCTTGGTGCGCTCGGTCTCGAGGTCCTTGAGCTTCTGCTCCAGGGCGGCGTTGGCGAGGGTGAGCTGGGCGTTCAGCTCCTGCGAGCGGGCCTGGAGGGCCTCGTTGCGCACGATCAGGTCGTGGCGCTGGATGGCGTTGCGCACGGTGGCCAGCAGCTCCTCGCGCAGCCAGGGCTTGGCGATGAAGCGGAAGATTTCGCCGCGGTTGATGGCCTCGACGATCGTGGGCAGCGCGAGCACCGCGGTCACGAGGATGCGCGAGGCGTGCGGGTGGGTCTTGCGGCTCTCGACGAGGAAATCGAGGCCGAGCATCTCGGGCATGCGCTGGTCGGAAATGATCACGGCGAACTGCCGCTCCGCGAGAATGGCGAGGGCCTTCACCGGGCTGGAACAGGCGACCACATGGTAGCGCTCGCGCTCGAGCGTCTCCTTGAGCGCGCCGAGCACCACGGGCTCGTCGTCCACGATCAGGATGGTGTGGGATTGTTCGGTCATGGGGTCGTGGGAGTCGTCGCCGGCACGGGGAAGGGCGGGTGGGAGAGCCGGGCGAGGTGGCGCGAGGTCAGGTAGGCGGCGATGCGGTCGAGGGGCAACTGGCGCTGGGCGGCGCCGTTTTCCCAAGCGGCCTTGGGCATGCCGTAAACGACGCAGCTGGCCTCGTCCTGTGCGAACGTGGTGGCACCTTTCTCCCGCAGACGCAAGAGGCCTTCCGCACCGTCCTTGCCCATGCCGGTCAGGATGCCGGCGACGGAGTGCGGGGCGGCGCCGCAGTCGGCGGCGGACTTGAAGAGGAGGTCCACGGCGGGGCGCTGGTGCCAGATCTGCGGACCGTCGGTCACGCGCACGCGGTAGTGGTCCACGTGCCAGCCGAGCATCATGTGAAAATTGCCGGGAGCGATGAGCGCCATGCCGGGGTCGAGCCGCTCGCCATCCACGGCCTCGCGCACGGGGAAGGCGCAGATCCCGTTCAGGCGGTCGGCGTAGGCCCTGGAGAAGCCGGCAGGAATATGCTGCACGATGGCGATGCCGGGCAGCCCGGCGGGCAGGGCGGTGAGCACCTCGCGCAGCGACTCGGGGCCGCCGGTGGAGGCGCCGAGCAGAATCAACGCGCGCGGATCGGTGCGCAGCGGCGCGGGCAGGGCGCGGTTCACCACGGCGCCGACCGCGGCGTTCGGGCGCACGCGCGCCGTGGCCGCGGCCTTGACCATCGCCACGAGGCGCGGCCCGAGGGTGCCAAAGGAGCTGGAACCCGCCGGCTTGCCGAGCACGTCCACGGCGCCGAGCTTCAGGGCCTCAAGCGCGTAGTCGGACCCGCGCTGCGTCAGGGAGCTGAGCACGATGACGGGCATCGGCCGATGCTCCATGAGCAGACGCAGGAAGGTGAGACCGTCCATGCGCGGCATTTCCAGGTCGAGCGTGAGCACATCGGGCCGCAGCTCGCGGATGCGGTCCCGCGCCTGGTAGGGGTCGCCGGCGGTGCCGACGACCTCGATCGCCGGATCGGCGGCCAGCGTGTCGCCCGCGATCTTCCGCACGAAGGCGGAATCATCGACGATAAGGACGCGGATTTTGCGGACGACGGACATGATCAGGAGGCCGGCGGCCGGCGGTAGGTGGCGGGACGGACGAGTTCGAGCGAGTGGTTGATGCCGGTGAGGCTCTCGGAGTGACCGACGAGCAGGTAGCCGCCGGGGATCAGCTTCTTGGCGAGCCGGCGCACGAGTTCCTCCTGTGTCTGCCGGTCGAAGTAGATCATGACGTTGCGGCAGAAGATGACGTGGAAGAGATCGGGCAGGGGGGACTCGCGGTCGAGCAGGTTGAGCTGGTGGAAAGAGAGGCGCTGGCGCAGTTCGGCGCGCACGCGGTAGTTGCCCTCCTGGGGGCCCACGCCCTTCTGGAAATATTTCTTCACCGTGGCGGCCGGCATCCGCTCGATGATGTCGGTGCGGTAGATGGCCTTGCCGGCCTGGTCGAGAATGCGGTGCGAGATGTCGGTGCACTGGATGTGCCAGTCCCATTCGGTGCCGAGCGCCTCCTGGAGCGTGATGGCGAGCGAGTAGGGCTCTTCGCCGGAGGAACAGGCGGCGCTCCACGCGAGAAAACGCGGCCAGCGCTCGGTGCGCTGGCGTTGGCGCATCTCGGGCACGATGCGGTCGCGGACGAAATCGAAGTGTGCGTTCTCGCGGAAGAAGAACGTGTGGTTGGTCGAGATCGTGTCGATCAGGTGCGCCAGCTCCTCGCCGGCCTGCGGCGATTGCAGCAGGCGGCAGTAGTCCGTCACCGAGGTGAGGTTGGTGGCGCGCAGGCGTTTGCCCAGGCGCGCCGAGACCATCTCGCGTTTGCCGGCGTCGAGACAGATGCGGCTGCGTTGATAGACCAGATTGCGGATGAACTCGAACTCACTTTCCCTCATAAGGTTTGGGTCCCCCCTCCATCGGCCCAAATGGCCGGCTATTAAGGACCCTCGGTTAATTTAGCCGGCGCGGGTCGAATTTGGTCCGGCAAAATTTGCCCTCCTGGCCGACAGCGATTTGCGACTGGCCGGCGGGCTTCCGGGAGAAAATTTTATCGCGTTGGGCATCAGTGCTTACAGCGGTGCATCCGCTTGCTGGCATGCGGCGTGGTAAAGGACTGCGCATGATCGATCCCATCTTCCAGTCCGAGAACTATCAGGTGGCTAGGAAGCTTCTCGACGCGGCGGCGCTGCGCCAGGAGGCCATCGCCTCCAACATCGCCAACTCCGAGACCCCGGGATATCGACGCCTTGAGGTGTCGGCCGATTTCGCCGAGCAGCTCAAGTCCCGCGTCCGGGCCGGTGACCTGATGGCCGTGAAGGATACGCTCAAGCCCACGCTCGCGCAGGATCCTTTCGCCCGTTCCGTGCGGCCCGACGGCAACTCCGTGGAGATCGAGAAGGAGCTCCTCGCGATGAACAAGAACGCCGTCGAATACGAATATCTGACCGAGATCGTCTCGGGCAACATCAAGCAGCTCAAGATGGCCATCACCGGCCGCGTCGCCTGATTCCCGCCATGAACCTCATCTCCGGCGTAGATATCACCTCCGGCGCGCTGACCGCCCAGAAGATCCGCCTCGACATCGTCGCGCAGAACATCGCCAACGCCCAGACCACACGCACGCCCGAGGGCGGCCCCTACAAGCGCAAGATCGTCTCCTTCGAGAACGAGCTCGTGAAGCGCGCGGGCGGCTCCCCGCTCCAGACCATCTCCGTTTCAAGCATCTCCGCCGACAAGGCGCCCGGCCAGGCGGTTTACAACCCGCAGCATCCCGACGCCGGTCCCGACGGCACCGTCCAGATGCCCAATGTGAACCTCGCCTTCGAGATGGTGGACCTGATCACCGCCTCCCGCGCCTACGAGGCGAATCTCTCCGTCGTGAAAAACTCGCGCACGCTCGCGATGAAGACCTTGGAAATCGGCAAGTAAGCCCGCTGCACCCCTCTCCCCATGTCCGTCATCGGCTCCATTTCCCCCGCGGCCATCAACGCACTCCCGCTCAAGGGCCTCGACCCGGCGCACAAGCCGGTCATCGCCGCGCCGTTGCCCGATGGCATGCGTCTGGCCCAGCCCGCCGCAAACTTCGGCTCGGTGCTGGAGGGACTTGTCTCCACCGTCGCCGAAAAGCAGGCCACGTCCGTCGATCTCACCAAGCAGGTGTTGCTCGGCAACAACGACCAATTGCACCAGAGCGTGATCGCCATGCAGGAGGCCTCGGTGGCTTTCAGCCTGATGGTCGAGGTCCGCAACAAGCTCGTCGAATCCTACCAGGAACTGATGCGCATGCAGGTGTGAGCCTGCCCGGCCGTTCTCCCTCCCTTAATCCTACTCTTTCTCCTCCGGCCAACGCCCCATGAAGAAATTCGCCCAATCCCTCCTCGATCTCTGGTCCCAGCTCGGCCTGAACCAGCGCGTGTCGCTGATCGTCGCCGCCGTGGCCGTCATCGGCGGCATGATTGCCGTGGTCCTCTGGTCGCGCCGGCCCGACTACCAGCTGCTTTACGCCCGCCTCGGCGACAAGGATTCGTCCGCGGTCATCAGCTACCTGCAGTCGCAGAACATCCCGCACCAGATTTCCGCCGGCGGCGGCACGGTCTCCGTGCCGGCCGAACGCGTGCACAAGCTCCGCATGGACCTCGCGGCCAAGGGTCTCCCGAGCGGCGAGGGCGTGGGCTTTGAGATCTTCGACAAGGGCCAGTTCGGTCTGAGCGATTTCGTGCAGCGCACCAACTACCTCCGCGCGCTCCAGGGCGAACTCGCCCGCACCATCAGCCAGCTCTCCGGCGTTCGCGCCGCGCGCGTCATGATTGTGCAACCGGAAAACCGCCTGCTCCTTACCGACAACGGCATCAAGCCCACCGCCTCGGTCTTCGTGGACATGGGCGGCGGCCGTCTCGAGGTGGACCAGGTCAACGCCATCCGCCACCTCGTGGCCAACGCCGTGCAGGGGCTCGGACCCGACCAGGTCGCCGTCGTGGACAACCGCGGCCGCGTGCTCTCCGAGGATCTCAAGCAGGACCCCACGCTCGGCACCGCCTCCTCGCAGATGCGCTACAAGCAGCAGGTTGAGGATTACCTCTCCAAGAAGGTCGAGACCATGCTCGCGCAGGTCATCGGCCCCGGCAACGCCGTCGTCCGCGTCTCCGCCGACATCGAGACCGAGGCCACCACCATCTCCGCAGAGGTGTATGATCCCGAGGGCCAGGTCGTGCGCTCGCAGACCTCCACCGAGGATGTGAACACCTCCAGCGAGACCCGCAGCGGCGGCGGCGCCGTCGGCGTGAGCGCCAACGTGCCCGAGAAGGCCGCCACCACCGAGGGCGCGGCCAACCGTCCGGTTTCCAACAGCGAGCAGAACCGCAAGAACCGCACCACCACCTACGAGATCAACCGCACGCTCACCAACACCACGCGCAACCCGGGCACGATCAAGAACGTGACCGCCGCCGTGCTCGTGGCACAGCGTCAGCCGGTCGCGCCCGCCGCCGCCACGCCGCCCGCCGAGGGCGCCCCCGCGCCGCAGGCCGTGCCGCAGCCGCGCACCGCCGAGGAACTCGCCACGCTCCGCGCGGTGGTCGTCAACGCCCTCGGGCTCAAACCCGAGCCCGGTCAGCCGCTCGACACCATCGTCACCCTAACCGAAGTCCCCTTCGCCGCCGAACCGGTCTCCGAGCAGCTCCAGGCCATCCACGCCGAGAACAAGTGGCAGGGCTGGATCGAGGCCGGCAGCCGCTGGTCCGCCGTGGGCGGCGCCGCCCTGGTCCTCCTCATCTTCCTCCGCATGCTCTCGCGCCAGAAGCCCGAGCCGGTTCCGGTCGAGGTTCTCCAGATGCCGCCCGAGATGGCCGCCCGCTCCCTCCAGAACGGCTCCGCCGTCACGCCCGAGATGCTCAACGAGCTCATCAAACAGAAGCCTGTGAACATTGGCACCGCCCTGCGGGACTGGGTCGGCACGCCCGCCGCCTCGAAGAACAACTGAGCCCGGCCCCCACTTGAAAACCCGCTCCTGAGCTCCCTCCCGCCATGGCCGACATCGATTTCTCCAAGCTCAACCGCCACCAGAAGCTGGCCGTCTTCCTGATCAGCATCGGTCCGGATACGGCGGCGCAGATCCTGAAGCAGTTTGACGACATCGAGATCGAGAATCTCAGCCGTGAGATGGCCGCGTTTGAGATGATCCCGGACAACGTCGTGAAGCAGGCCATGGAGGAGTTTTCCTCCGTCGTCGCCAGCAGTGTGCAGGCGGCCACCGGCGGCATCGGCTTTGTCCAGCGTACCCTGGAACTCGCCAAGGGTGACCACCGCGCCTCGGCCATCGTCGGCCGCGTCGGCCCGGCCGTCGGCACCTCCATCGAGGTCATCAAGGACATCAGCGACATGGAGGGGCGCCAGATTTTCAATCTCATCAAGAACGAGCAGCCGCAGACGATCTCGTTCGTTCTCTCCTACCTCGAGCCCACCAAGGCCGCCGAGGTGTTCCCGCTGCTCAGCCCCGATTTGCGCGAGGAAGTCATCGAGCGGCTCGGCACGATCGAGTCCACCTCCATCGAGCTGGTGAACAAAATCGCCCGCAGTCTCGGCAAGCACTTCGACACGAAGAAGCGCCCCGCCTTCCATCACAGCGGCGGCGTGCGCGCGGTGGCCAGCCTGCTCAACAGCCTGGAGAAGGACCTCAGCAAGACCCTGCTTGGCCGCCTGGAGGAGCGCAACGCCTCCCTCAGCGCCGCCATCCGCAAGAAACTCTTCAGCTTCGAGGACCTCAACCGCCTCCAGTCCGCCGACCTCCAGCGCGTCCTGCGCGAGATCGACTCCGGCAACCTCGGCATCGCCCTCAAGTCCGCCAGCGAGCCCTTGCGCAACAAGGTCTATGCCGGCCTCTCCAAGCGCGCCGCCGAGAGCCTCAAGGAGGAAATCGAGATGCTCGGGCCGGTCCGCCTCAAGGACGTCGAGGCCGCGCAGGATCTCATCATCCAGGCCGTCCGCCGCCTCGAGGAGGAGGGCCAGATCACCATCGACGCCGACTCCGCCGCCGTCATCGCCTGACCCCATGCACGACTTCATCCAGTCCCAGAGTTTCAGCTCCATCCGCGAACCGTTCCAGGTTCGCCCCGCCGCGCCCGAGTGGGTGCAGCGCGGCATCATGCGCAGCTTCGGCGAGGACAATGTGCTCGCGCCGTTCCGCTCCGGCCCGGCTTTCGCCCTTCGTCGCAACCGCCGCCGTCCGCGCTCCGCGACGCCCCTCCGTCTTTCGGCCTGAATCCCGCCATGCCCTTCGCCAAACTCATCGCCTTTGACCGTCCGCTGATCGGCGCCGTGCTGCCCGGCGCCGGCCGCGCATTCACCGAGGCGGAGGTTGCCGCCAAGGTTGAGGCCGCCTACCACAAGGGCGTCGATGCCACCCGTGCCGCCGTGGACCAGAAGCTCGTCGAGATGCGCGTGGACATGCAGGAACTCAGCGAGGGTGTGCTCGGCAAGCTTGCCGGCGTCGAGGCCGCCACGCTGGCGCAGCTTCGCGAGGCGCTGCCCGCGCTCGCCGTGGACCTCGCCCACCGCCTGCTGGCCGGTTTCGAACCCTCCGCCGAGATCGTCGAGAAACTTTGTCACGAGGCCCTGCAGCAGCTGTTTCCCGAGCGGGAAGGTCTGGAGCTTTCGCTCTGCCCGCGCGACGCCGCCCTGCTCGAGCAGGTCAACCCCGGCTGGCTCAACCGCTACCCGGGACTCAAGGTCAAGACCGACGCCAACCTGCAGCCCGGCGATTGCCTGGTGCGCAGCCGTTTCGGCCTGACCGATGCCCGCCAGCAAACCAAGCTAGCCGTGCTCACCCACGGTCTCACCGGAGAATGAGCGCCACGATCATTCCCATGGTGGATGTCCTCCGCTCCCAGGTGCGGCATGCGCCGGCCGTGCAGCGCGTGGGCACGGTCACGGGCATCGCGGGCCTCATTATCGACTCCGAGGGCCCCAATGTCGGTCTCGGCGAAATCTGCGTGGTGAAGTCGCCGCGCACCGGCTACTCGGTCCGCGCCGAGGTCGTCGGTTTCCGCGAACACCGCGTCCTGCTCATGCCGCTCGGCGACACCGCCGGGTTGCACGTGGGCTGCGAGGTCGCCGCCGCCGACCGGCCGCCGCTGCCCAAGCCCGGTCCGGAACTGCTCGGCCGCGTGCTCGACGCGCTCGGCCGCCCGATGGACAATCTCGGCCTGCTGCCGGTGGACCGCTCCGAGCACGACACCAAGCCGCCGCACCCGCTGCGCCGCCAGCGCATCAAGGACGCGCTCCCGACCGGCGTGCGCGCCATCGACACTTTCATTCCGCTCGGCCGCGGCCAGCGGCTCGGCCTGTTCGCCGGTTCCGGCGTCGGCAAGTCCACGCTCCTCGGCATGATCGCCCGCGGCTGCAACGCCGACGTCGTGGTCGTCGCGCTCGTGGGCGAGCGTGGCCGCGAAGTCCGTGAATTCCTCGAGAAGGACCTCGGCCCCGAAGGCCTCAAGCGCGCGGTCGTCGTGGTCGCGACCTCCGACACCTCCGCGCCGCTCCGCCTGCGCGCCGCCTTCACCGCCACCTCGATTGCCGAGTCCTACCGTGACGCCGGCAAGAACGTGCTCCTGATGATGGACTCGGTCACGCGCTTCGCCATGGCCCAGCGCGAAATCGGCCTCGCCGTCGGCGAACCGCCCACCACGCGCGGCTACACGCCCTCCGTGTTCGCGCTGCTGCCGCGCCTGCTCGAGCGCACCGGCGCCGGCGAAAAGGGTTCCATCACCGCCCTCTACACCGTGCTGGTCGAGGGCGACGACATGAACGAGCCCGTGGCCGACGCCGTGCGCGGTATCCTCGACGGCCACATCGTGCTTTCGCGCCACCTGGCGCACTTCAACCATTACCCGGCGATTGACGTCCTTGAAAGCGTCAGCCGCCTCACCCGCGACATCTGTTCGCCCGACGAGGTGGCCCACGCCGCCGCGGCGCGCGAGCACCTGGCGCTTTACCGCAAGAACGAGGACCTCGTGTCCATCGGCGCCTATCAGAAGGGCGCCAGCCCCCAGCTCGACCGCGCCATCGCCCTGCAGGATCCGCTCCGGCAGTTCCTGCGGCAGGGCGTGAACGAGTTCACCAACCGGGCGGACTGCTTCGCCCGGATCAAAACCATCGTCGCGCCATGAAGAAGTTCCGCTTCCCCCTCCAGCCCGTGGGCGTGCTCCGCAACCATCAGGAGCAGCGCGCCCGCGAGGTTTTTGCCGCCGCCGTCCACCGTTACGTCCAGAGCGAGGAAAAGCTGGCCGCGCTGCGCAAGCGCGCCGCCGAGCTCGCCGAGGTGCTGTTCCACGGCCGTTCGGGCCAGTTCCTGGCCGCCGAGGCCGCCGCCCTGCTGCGCGTCTATCGCGGCGAGTGCCAGTCGGTCATGGAGGCCGAGCGCGAGGTCATCGAGGCCCGCGAGGACATGAACAAGCGCCGTGCCGAATACATCGAGGCCAACCGCCGCCTCAAGATTGTCACCAAGCTCGAGGAAAAGGCCCGGGAGAAACACCGTCTCGCCGTCCTGCGTGCGGGCCAGGAGGAGCTCGATGAGCTCGCCGGCTTCCGCGCCTTCCGCCAGCCCGCCCTTTCATGAAGAAGCTCGCCCATCCCGTTGTCGCCTCCGTCCTCGGCATCGTGCTCGGCACCGCCGTGGGCCTCGGCTGGTTCTGGCGCGCATCCGAGCTGATCGTCGCCGCCGCGATCGCGGCCGTGCCGCCTTCGCCCATGGAGCAGAACAAGGCCCAGGGCTGGGATTTCTGGACCATTGAGATCGACGGTCTTGCCTCCGAACTCAAGGAGGAGCGCGCGCGCCTGCGCCAGCAGGCCGAGCAGCTCAACCAGCGCGCCGCCCGCCTCTCGGCCGAGCAGCAGGAACTCGCCAAGGTACGGACCGAAATCGAGGCGCTCCGCGCCGAGATCGGGCGCAAGGTCGTGGAGATCGCCGCCGACGAGTCCAAGAACCTCCGCGCCCTCGCGCAGACCTACGCCACGCTCACCCCGCGGGGCGCCGTCGCCATCCTGCGCGAAATGGACGACACCACCGTCGTGAAAATACTTTCCCTCATGAAGTCCGAGACCGTCGCCCCCATCTTCGAGGAGATGGCCAAGACCGCTTCGCCCGAGGGCACGCTCGCCAAACGCGCGGGCGCCCTCTCCGAAAAACTCCGCCTCATGAAGGCCGCCAAGTCCGCCTCCTGATCAGTCAACCCACGGCGTGCCATGGCTGGCACAACGCCGCGCCCCAAGGATGGAAGTTCCCATGACCTCCACCTTGCCCAACTTCCTCGCTCCCGCCGTCATCACGGCCGGCGGCGTGCAACCGTCCCTCTCTGCCTCTGAAACCGCCGCGGTCGCCGCTTCCAATTGTGGGGAAGCGTTCGCCGACCTGCTGGCCGACACTCCGACCGCGGTCGTCGCGTCGCCCGGCTCCCTCACGCTTGGCGCCAAGGGCGCAGGAACGCTGCCGCCGGTTCTCGCGGTGGGTGCGCCCGTGGTCACCGCCCCGGCCGAATCCTTTCCGTCGCCCGCCACCGAGCCGTCGCGCGAAGAACTCGAAGCGGCCGCGGCCTTTGCGGCCGTGGTCGTGCAAGCGCTCCAACCCTTGGTCACCGTCCCGGCCACGACGCCGACCGGTGATGCCACGCCGACCATCGGGGATGCCACGGTCGCCACGCCGCCGAGCGGCAAGCCCGTGCCCGCCGAATTGCCGGCACCGGCCCATGGGGTCCGAGGAGACGCGCGTCCGGCGCATCCGGTGCAAAGTCAAAAGCCCGCCGCCCCGGCCACGCCCGAAATGGCGCCGTCGCCCGACGGGCTGACGGCTCCGCTCGATCAATCTCAACCGTTGCCGGCTCCGGCTGAGCCGATCGCAGCTGTCCCGGCTCCGGTCCTGACCACCGTGCCGGAGTTCACGTTGCCGACGGGCCGCGCTTTTCCGACCACGCTGCCCGAGCAGGCCAAGGTGCCTTTCTTGCGTCCGAGCGAACCTGCGGCTCCGGTCACGCCGACCGCGGACGGGATTCTTCGGGTGGAGCAGGGGAGCGCGCAGCCGCTCCTGACCGAGCTGTCCACCCCGGCCCTGACTCCGGCCCCGATCCAACCGACCCTGACGCTCGCGCCGGATGGCGCCATCGAGTGCCGGATCGAACTGCCCGTCGCGCCGAAGTCCGTTCCGGCCGCCCGCTCGCTTCCGGCGGATGAATCCACCCCGCTCGAAGTGCAGGCCGAGCTCGAAATTCCCGGTCAGGCGGTCGTGCGCGTGCAGGTGCAACTGCCCGTCGCCGCCGAGTCCGGTCGCGCTGCCGAAAAGCTTCCGGAAAAATTTGCCGCTTTCGCGGCGGTCGAAACCACCGCTCCGGGCATGCGCACCAAGCCGGCGGAAAGAAACTTTCTATTCACTGGGGACAAGGGAGATAGGACGGACTCTGAAATCGCTGGCATCGCCGTTGCTAAACCGGCCGCCAACATGATTGCTGTCCCGACTGAAGAAATCCGCCGCCCCGGCCACGCCGAGACTTTCTCGGTTTCGCCCGTGCCGGCAGATTTCCTAGTGGCCCATCCGGTGGCCGAGCGAATCACGGCCGAGCCGGTTGCTCCTGCGGGACAAAATTTCGCCGAGCGCGCCGTGGCCACGGTCACCAGCCTCGCCGAAGCCCAGTTCACCGCCAGCATGCAGCGGGCCGGCAGCGTGCAGCTGCGCCTGAAGTTCGGCGGCGAGGATCTCGCGGTGCGCGTCGAAATGCGCGACGGACAGGTACACACGGATTTTCGCACCGATTCACCCGCCCTCCGCGAAGCCATCGCGGCGGAATGGCAGGCGGTCGCCGCAGCCTCGCCCGCGCACCTGCAGCGCTTCCTCGACCCGGTGTTTTCGCCGGCCACCCCGGGCCAGAACGCCGACGCCGGCGCGCAGCACCAGTCTTCGCAGCGCCAGGCCCAGCAGCAGGCGCAGGAACACGCCAGTGCCCGCCACGACGCCTGGTCCGGCGCCACGGCCTTCGCCCGCCGCGCGCTGCTCAACGATTCCTTCATCCCCGAGCCGGCCGCCCCGCGCGCCCCGGTGATGCTCCCCACCTCGCTCCGCCTCTCCGCCCTCGCCTGAACCCATCATGAGCACTGTGTCCAACATCGCCTCCACCGCCCAGACCCCCACCTTCGGCTACGGTGAAAACACCGTGCGCTCGATCAAGAAGACGCTCGGCTCCGACGACTTCATGAAGCTCCTCGCCGTGCAGTTCCAGAGCCAGGACCCGATGAAGCCGATGGAAGACACCGCTTTCATCGCGCAGATGGCCCAGTTCTCCGCCCTCGACCAGAGCAGCTCGATGGTGAAGGAGATGGCGCTCCTCCGCGCCGACCAGCAGACCCTCACCGCCAGCGGCATGCTCGGCCGCAACGTCACCGTCGAGGACGCCGACGGCCTGCCGGTCACCGGCCAGGTTTCGGCGGTCGAGAGCACGGCCGACGGCCCGGTGCTCGTCATCGATGGCGTCCGTTACCCGGTCTCCAGCGTCCAGCGCGTGGAATACACGCCTCCCGTTTACCCGTCCACCACGGCCGACCTTCCTCCGGCGGCCTGATCCTCACCAATCAAACTCCAACCCATAATCGACCATGCCCCTCATCGGCACCCTCACCTCCGGCGTCAGCGCTCTCCGCACCTTCAGCAAGGGCCTTGAAGTCATCGGCGGCAACATCGCCAACGTCAACACGACCGCCTACAAGAGCTCGTCCACGAGCTTCTCGGACACCTTCAGCAACACGGTCGGCACCGCCAGCGGCAACGCCCAGATCGGCTCCGGCGTGCAGCTCGCCAACATCGCCACGCACTACTCGCAGGGCGCGCTCACCAGCACCGGCAAGGCCACCGACCTCGGCATCGCCGGCAAGGGCTACTTCGTCGTGCAGGACGGCGCCAACGACTTCGCCACGCGCGACGGCGCCTTCCACTTCGACAGCACCGGCGCCCTCGTGAACGCCCAGGGCAAGGCCGTGCTCAGCGCCTCCAACGCCCCCATTGTCGTCCCGAATTTCAGCGCCGTGAGCAACATCAGCATCGGCCTCGACGGCACGATCACCGCTTTCTACAACGACGGCACGCCCGACGACACCTCCCAGCAGATCGGCGTCATCACCGTGGACGACGAGTCCAAGCTGCTCAAGCAGGCCAACAACCTTTTCGACTTCGGCTCCGTGTCGGCCACGCTGCCGGTCCCGGCCGCCCCCGTCGCGGGCACCAAGATCCAGTCCGGCGCGCTCGAGCAGTCCAACGTGGACCTCACCGAGCAGTTCGCCGAGCTCATCACCACCCAGCGCAGCTTCCAGGCGGCCTCCCGCCTTGTGACCGTCTCCGACTCCGTGCTCGAGGACATCGTCAACCTGAAGCGCAGCTAACCCTGAACTGATTTCGCGCCATGGCCGCCAAAGCAGACGCCAAGGAAGCTCCCGCGACGCCCCCGGCGGCCGCGGAGAAAGAGGCCGCGCCCGCCCCCAAGGGCGGCGCGATCAAGACCTGGCTGCCGGTGGCGCTCGCGGTCATCGCGGCCCCCGCCGCCAGCTGGGCCGTCGCCCAGTTTGTGCTGCTGCCCAAGCTCGAGGCCCGGCTCGCCGCCGTTCACAGCGGCGAGCACCCGGCCCCCGCCGCCAAGCCGGCCAAGCCCGCCAAGAAGGAGAAAGCCTCCGGCGGCCACGGCAGCAAGGAGGCGCCCGCCGGAACCGACACCTACGAGTTCACCAACGTCGTCGTGAACCTTTCCGGCACGATGGGCACGCGCTACCTCAAGACCAGCTTCGTCATCACCGGCGTCGAGCCCGACACGATCAAGGACGCCTTCGAGGAGAACAAGGCCAAGCTCACCGATGTCACGCTCGGCGTGCTTTCCTCGGTCAGCCTCGCCGACCTCGAGGAGCCCGGCGCGAAGAACATCCTGCGCGAGAAGCTTGTGGCCGCCTACAACCAGGCGCTCGGCTCCCGCGTCGCCGAGCAGATCTATTTTTCCGACTTCGTGGTCCAGTAAGCCCGGCACGCCATGGCAGACGACAAAAACAAGGCCGCGAGCGACTTTCTCGACCAGTCCGAGATCGACAAACTGCTTTCGCAGGGCGTCGCCGCCGATGGTCCGGCGAAGCGCATGCTCATCCGCGCGGACGGTCGTCCCCCCGCGGCCGGCGCGCCCGCGCCCAAGGTCGAGCCCTATGACTTCCGCAACCCGGCCTTTCTCTCGGAGTTCGAGCTGCGCCGCCTGCGCCTCGTGCACGAGGACTTCATCCGTTACCTGAGCGCGCGCCTGTCGTTGTTCCTGCGCATGGAATTCGGCCTGAAGATGGCCAAGCTCACCACGGCCAATTACGCCAAGTTCACCGAGTCGCTGCCCAGCCCCACGCACATCTGCCTGTTCAAGGCCGAGCCGCTCACGGGTGTCAGCATCATCGACATCAATCCCCGCCTTGCCCTCACCATCGCCGACCGTCTCCTGGGCGGCCGCGGCCACTCGGTGAAGTCCGAGCGCTACCTCACCGAGATCGAGGTGGCCCTGATGGACGATGTCGTGCTCATGATCCTTGAGGAGTGGTGCCACCAGTGGAAGGCCGAGCAGGAACTCACCCCGCTCATCGTCGGCCACGAGAACAGCGGCCGCTTCCTCCAGACCTCGCCCCGCGACGCCGTCGTGCTGGCCATGACGCTCGAGGCCAGCTTCGGCGACTGCTCCGAGCAGATCCAGATCGGCGTGCCCTATTACACGATCGAACCGCTCGTGCGGAAGATGCAGGCCCGCCGCCAGAAGGACGCCACCGTCGCTGCGCCGGCCGCCAAGCGCGCCACCTGGCAGGAGTCCTACGACAACATCACCATGCCGGTCCGCGCCGAATGGGACGGTTTCACCGTCAGCCTGCGCGAGATCACCAGCCTGCGCGTGGGTGACGTGGTCGAGATGCCGGCCGACCAGATCCGCCGCACCAACGTCCTGCTCAACGGCGTGCCCAAGTTCGCCGGCACCGTCGGCCTCGATTCCGACCGCGTCGCCGTGCAACTCACGGCCAAACTCGACGCCGACAGCAAACCCATCACCGCCCCCTCTCCCCATGGAAGAAAAAACCCTTGATATCGTCCTCGACGTGAAGGTCAAAGTGACCGTGCAGCTTGGCTCCTGCCATCTGCCGATGCGCGACGTGCTTGAGCTGTCGCCCGGCTCCGTCGTCCAGCTCACGCAACAGGCCAACGACCCCGTCGGTCTCTACGTCAACGACAAGCTCGTCGCCTACGGCGAGGTCGTCGTGGTCGAGGACCACTTCGGCATCAAGATCACCGAGTTGGTCGGCAGCGGCCAGCCATGAGGGCGGCAACGATCATTCTCGGCCTGGCCCTCGCCCTGCCGCTGCTGGCGCAGTCGAAGGACGACGTCATCTACCCGCGCGGTACCGCGCCCGCCGGCGCGCCCTCGGCGACGGAGTCCGGTCGCACCAACACTTTTCTCCTGCTGGGCACCGCCGCCGTGGCCGCCGCCGCGGGCTGGTGGCTCTGGCAGAAGCGCCGCGCCGCCGGTGTCTCCGGCCAGGCCGCGCGCCTGAATATCGTGGAGAGCCGCTCGCTCGGCTCCCGCCAATATCTCGTCGTGGCCGACTACGACGGACGCAAGTTTCTGCTCGGGGTCTGCCCCGGCAGCATCGCGATGCTCACGCCCTTGGACGGCACCGAGACCCCGGGGAAATGAAGCCGCGTTACCGCCTTTTCCTGCTCCTGCTCGTCGCCAGCCTGCTGCTGGCGACGGATGTTTTCGCGCAAGCGGCGACTGCGACCCCGCCGGCCGCCCCGGCCCCCGCCGCGACCGCGGCAAACAGCCCGCTGCGCCTGAACATCAATCTCGAGGGCACCGACCGTCCGGCCGACCTGAGCGTGGCCGTGCAGCTGGTGCTCATGATGACGCTCCTGTCGGTGGCGCCCTCGCTGGTGCTGCTGATGACGAGCTTCACGCGCATCGTGATCGTGCTGGGCTTCGTGCGCACCGCGCTCGGTGTGCCCAGCGCCCCGTCGAACCAGATCATCATCGGACTCTCCCTTTTCCTGACCTTCTTCATCATGGGGCCGACCTTCGACCGCATCAACACCGAGGCGGTCCAGCCGTTCATGAACAAGCAGATCACCTCGGCCGAGGCCTTTGACAAGGGCGCCGCGCCGCTGCGCGACTTCATGCTGAAGCAGACACGGACCAGCAACCTGGAGTATTTCCTGCAGCTCGGCGGCTACGGCCCGACGCCGGTCAAGGACCTGCCGATGCGCGTCGTGATTCCCGCCTTTGTGCTCAGCGAGCTCCAGTCCGCCTTCCAGATGGGCTTCCTGCTGTTTCTGCCCTTCCTCGTCATCGACTTCCTCGTGTCCTCCGTGCTGATGGCGCTGGGCATGATGATGATGCCGCCCAACGTCGTGTCGCTGCCCTTCAAGCTGCTGCTGTTCGTCCTTGTGGACGGCTGGCGCCTGATCGTGCAGTCGCTCGTGCAAAGCTTCAGCTGACGCCTTCATGAATCCGGAAATCGCCATCGATCTGTTCAAGACCACGGTCATGTTCGCGCTCTACATTGTGGCGCCGTTCTTGCTCACGCTCATGGTCGTGGGCCTGGTTTCCAGCCTGCTCCAGTCGGTGACTTCGCTGCAGGAGCCGACGCTGACCTTTGCTCCGAAACTCATCGCCCTGGCCGGACTCGCCCTGCTGCTCACGCCTTGGCTGCTGCGGTCGCTGACGGAGTTCGCCATCTCGGTCATCAACCGCATGCCGGGCCTCGCGCACTGAGACCGCCCGCGCGGCCCGCCCGGTTCCACGTCCCGCCATGACCGCCGGCTACCTCTACGCCTTCCTGATGGTGTTCCTGCGGGGCATCGGCATCGTGCTGTTGCTGCCGTCGTTGGGTAACGATCGCAGCATCCCGCCGATGGTGCGGGTGGCCATTGCCCTTTGCCTGACAATTCTCGTGAGCGGCATCGTGCCCGAGGGCCGCATGCCCGCCAGCCTGAGTGGCCTGGCGCTGGCCGCCGCCGGAGAGGTCGTGCTCGGACTGGCCATGGGTTTCATGGTGCGGGTGACCTTTGCCGCGGTCGAGATGGCGGCCCGCATGATTTCCTCCGAAATCGGTCTGGCCGCCACCCCCGGTTTCGGGGCGCCGGAAGTGGCCTCCGAGCCGCTGGCGGCTTTCGTCATGGCCCTGGCCGTGTTGTTGTTTTTCCTCTTTGGCGCCCACCTGACCGTGATCACCGCCTTTGCGCGGAGCTTTGAGTTCGCTGCGCCGGGCATGCCCGTGCTGGGGCAGGGGGCCATGGAGCAGGTGACGCTCGCGACGTCGCGGGTCATTGAACTGGGCGTGCGCATCGCCGCGCCGTTCATTGCCCTCAACTTTCTCGTGACGCTCGCCTTTTCGGTGTTGGGCCGCGCGGTGTCGCGCATGAATGTCTTCATCCTCAGCTTTTCCGTGCGCGCCTTTCTCGGCCTGGCCCTGCTGGCCACGGCGGGCGCGCTGATCGCCCGGTATCTTTTCGTCGAATTCGGCGAAATCCCGACGCAGATGCTGCAGTTGGTCGCGCGGTAAGAAGACCCGTCCCCGCGTGACGGTCGCAAAGTGCGCAGCAGCAGGGAGGGGAAGAGCGGATTCGAATAACGCTCGCTCAGTTCCATGTGGGCCAGCGACCTTGGTCGCGCTCCAAGGCAAATGCCGCGCGGCCAGGCGCGCTGGTCCACGCAAGCCAGACTTTTTCGCCCACGCTCTAGCCCCGGGGCAGCGCCCAGATTGCGCATGCCACGCTCGGGAAGCGGCTTCCCGGCAAAAATTGCCGGAAAAAACGCGCGATTTTTCGCTCAAGAATTCGGGAAAATGACCGGCGGATACTAAAATTTCTAATCGTTGGCATCCAGTGGTTAGCGGCGTGAGAGGAATCCTTGGCATCGGCGTTGCTAAATTGAGGCACACTCCCGATGTCCGACACCGACCAAGACCAAAAAACCGAACAGCCCACAGGCAAACGCCTGAATGAGGCGGCCGACAAGGGCCAGTTCGCGAAGAGTCCGGAGATGTCGGTGCTGTTCAGCCTCGCCGCCGCGCTGGGCGTGCTGGGTTTCACGGCCAGCAGCACGGCGCGTCATGTCGCCGAGTATACCGTCGGCATTTTCTCCACGTTCGGCCGCAGCCCGGTCGAACTCGCCACGGTGCCCGGCTACCTGCACGACGTGTTCCTCACCGTGGGCGAGGGTCTGCTCCCGGTGTTGCTCGCCTGCGCGGTCGCCGCGTTGCTGGTCGGTGGCATCCAGAGCGGTTTCCGCGCCTCGCCCAAGGCGATCGGCTTCAAGCTCGAGTCGCTCAACCCCGTGGCCGGTTTCGGCCGCATCTTCTCCAAGGCCACGCTGGTGCGCGCGGGCCTCGACCTGCTCAAGCTCATCGCCATCGGTTTCACGCTCTTCCTCGGTGCCCGCACGTTGCTGGGCGACCCGCTCTTTTCCGCGCCGGTCGAGGCCGCTTACCTGGGCACCTTCCTCAATAACGCCGCGCTGAGTTTCTTCAGCCGCCTGCTTCTCTCGCTGGGTGTCATCGCCGCGCTCAGCTACGCCTGGGAAAAATACAAGACCGGCCAGGACCTCATGATGACCCGCCAGGAGGTCAAGGATGAGCACAAGAACCAGGAAGGCGACGGCCACGTGAAGGGCGCCATGCGCCGCATGGCCCGCCGCCTCCTCCAGAAGCAGATGCTCGACTCCGTCGCCACGGCCGACGTCGTCGTCACCAACCCGACGCACTTTGCCGTCGTGCTCAAGTATGAGCGCGGCGTGGACAAGGCCCCGATCGTGCTCGCCAAGGGCGAGAACCGTTTTGCGCAGCGCCTCAAGGCCCTCGCCGCCCAGCACGGCGTGCCGACGGTCGAGAACAAGCCGGTTGCCCGCCTGCTCTTTGCCATGGGCGAGGTTGGCGAGGCCATCCCGCCCGGTCTCTACCAGGCCGTCGCCGAGATCCTGGCCGTCGTTTACCGCACGCACCGCTTCTACTTCCACCAGCTCAAGACCCGCCGGTTGGAGACCGCGGCGTAATACACGCCGCAGACCACAAGACCACGGACCACAGACTACATGACTGCCGATCAGACAACCGCCACACATGCCCGCCTCTTCGCTGAGGTCAGTGGTCCCGTGGTCCGTAGTCTGTAGTCCCGTCCCCCCGATGCCTGTTTCCAGCTCCAACTCCATCACCCGCCTGCTGCAGCGCGCCGACCTGCTGTTCGCCGTCGGCCTGTTTGGCACGGTGCTCCTGCTGGTGCTGCCGGTGCCGCCGTTCATCATCGACGTGCTGCTCGCCCTCAACATCGGGCTCTCGCTGCTGGTGCTGCTCGCCATCGTCTATGTGAAGGACCCGCCCGAGTTCTCCGGCTTCCCGGTGATGCTGCTGGGCCTGACCCTCTTCCGCCTCGCGCTGAACATCAGCTCCACCCGCCAGATTCTCTCCACCGGTTATGCCGGCGAGATCATCGAGTCGTTCGGCCACTTCGTCATCCAGGGCAACTACATCGTCGGCGCCGTGGTCTTCATCATCCTCGTGCTGATCAACTTTGTGGTGATCACGAAGGGTGCCGGCCGCATCGCCGAGGTGAGCGCACGCTTCACCCTCGACGCCCTCCCCGGCAAACAGATGGCCATCGATGCCGAACTGAACGCCGGCATCATCGACGAGGTTTCCGCCACCGCCCGCCGCCTGAAGGTGCAGAAAGAGGCCGACTTCTACGGCGCGATGGACGGCGCCTCGAAGTTCGTGCGCGGCGACGCCGTCGCCGGCATCCTCATCACCCTTGTCAACGTGCTCGGCGGTTTCGCCATCGGCGTGCTGCAGATGGACATGTCACTCGGCGAGTCGCTGCAGAAGTTCACCCTCCTCTCCATCGGTGACGGCCTCGTTTCGCAGATCCCCGCGCTCATCATCTCCATCGGCGCCGGTCTCCTCGTCACCCGCGCTTCGGACAACAACAACATCGGTGCCCAGGTCGCCGGCCAGATCGCCCGCTATCCCCGCGCGCTGAAGCTCGCCGCCGGCTGCATGGCGGTCTTCGGCCTCATGCCCGGCATGCCGCTGATTCCCTTCATGGGCCTCGCCGGCCTGGCCATGTTCGCCGCCCGGTCTTTCAAGGATACCGAGGGTGGGGAAGCGGTTACCGAGACCTCGGCCGCCAAGCCCGGCGCCAAGGGCGCTGCGTCCGCCACCGGCAAACCCGGTGAAGCCGGCGCGCCCGCCGCTCCGATCGCTCCTCCCACCGAGGACGTGCGCAAGCTCACCGAAGTGGACACCTTCTCGATCGAAATCGGCTACGGCCTGCTCCCGCTCGCCGAGGCCCGCAACGGCGGCGACCTGCTCGCCCGCGTCACCGGCGTCCGCAAGACCCTGGCCCGTGAGAAGGGCATCGTCGTGCCGCCGGTCTCCGTGCGCGACAACCTCGAGCTCGAGGCCAACGACTACCGCTTCCTGCTCCGCGGCAAACCCGTCGCCCGCGGCACCATTCTCCCCGGCCGCCTGCTCGCGATGAACGTCGCCGGCAGCACCATCAAGCTCCGTGGCCAGCCCACGCGCGAGCCGGTCTTCAACCTCGACGCCACCTGGATCGACGAGGGCGAGCGCAAGACCGCCGAGCTGAACAATTACACCGTCGTGGACCCGTCCTCGGTCCTCATCACGCACCTCTCCGAGACGCTCAAGGCCAACGCCCACCTGCTCATCGGCCGCCAGGATGTCTCTGCGCTGGTGGACCACCTGAAGGGCTCGCACTCCGCGCTTATCGCCGAGTTGCTGCCCGACCTGGTCAACCTCGGCATCATCCAGCGCGTGCTGCAGAACCTCCTGCGCGAGGGCATCGCGATCATCAATCTCCCGGTCATCCTCGAGGGCATCGCCGACTTCGCGTCTCTCTCCAAGAATCCCGACGATCTCAGCGAACTCGTGCGCCGCCGCCTCGGGCTCTACTTCGTACCGGAGTTGGAGAGCCGGCCCGGCGCCCTGCGGGCCATCACGCTCGACCCGCGCTTCGAGCAGATCCTCGGCACCAAGGTCCATCGCTCCGCCACCGACGTGGGGCTCGCCCTTGATCCGGCCACCGGCCGCCACCTCATCGAGGAGCTGAACCGCAAGACCGGCCAGCTCACCGCCTCGGGTTCGCCCGCCGTGCTGGTCGTCTCGACCGAGAACCGGCTTCCGGTGCGCCGCTTCCTCGAGCCCTCGTTCCCGCGCCTCACGGTGCTCGCCTACCAGGAGCTGCCGACCGCCACCGAGATCGAGAATGCCGGCATCGTCACCCTTCCCGCGCACCTGCAGCAGCTGCCCCTTAAGGCGGCCGCCTGATCGAAACTCGAGAATCAAAAATCGAAACCCCGATGTCTTCCCCCTGCTACAAGTTCACCGTCAACAACGCGCACGAGGCCGCCTCGGTTATTCGCGAGCGGCTCGGCGAACACGCCCGCGTGCTTTCGGTGCGCACGGTCGAGCCGACGGGCCTCCGCGGTCTCTGGGCCTCGCCCAAGATCGAGGTCATCGCGGCGATGGATGCGCCGGTGGCCGTTGCGGCCGCCTCCCCGGTGGGAGCGAGCCTGCTCGCGACGAGCGACGAAGTCGCTTCCCCGGTCGCTCCCGAACCCGCGCCCGCGCCCCGCGCCGTGGTCCAGTCGCCGCGCCGGCTCATCACCTCGCTTTCCCCGAACGCCCGCCCGGAACTCGCGCCACTGCTGCGCCGCTCCGGCTTCTCCGAGGCCATCATGGTGCGTCTGGAAAAATCTCCCGTCTGGGCCTCGCTCCAGGAAATGCCGCTGCACCGTGCGCTGGTCGAGACCGGCCGTTACCTGCGGCGCGTCGCGGGCAACCGCCGGCAGGCGGCACCGCTCACCCGCGCGGCCTTTTTCGGTCCCGCCGGCACCGGCCGCACCACCGCGCTTTGCAAGTGGCTCGGCGCCGAGGTCTCGCGCCGCGCGCGGATCGGCCACGTCGTGACCGCCGAGTTTGACCAGCCGATGTCGCGCGGTCCGCTGCCCGTCTTCTGCGAGGCGCTGGGCGTGCCGGTTGCCCACTTCCCGGCCTCGACCCGTCCGGCCACGCCCGGCGGCTTCGTCTATTTCGACCTGCCCGCGCTCTCGCTCCGCGATCCCGAGGCCAACGCGCCGCTCGCGGCCTTTCTCGACCGCGAGCAGATCACCGAGCGCGTGCTCGTGCTCAACGCCGCCTATGGCCACGCCGCGCTCCGCGCCGGCTACGCCCGCGGTCGCGAGCTGGGCGCCACGCACGTCGTCTTCACCCATCTCGACGAACTGTCGCAGTGGGGCCGCCTCTGGGACTACCTCATCGACGGCGGTCTCGAGCCGCTCTTCCTCTCCACCGGCTCTTCGCTGACCGGTGAGTGCGACGAGGAGGTCTTCGAGGCGCTCACCCGCCGCACCCTGCCCGTGGGCGATGAATCTGCCGCCGACGGTTCTGATGACTCCGGGGAGGATGCCGCATGAAATTCGTTTTTCTCAGCGGCGGCCTCATGGGCTTCCTCGTCGGCCTCGTCACGAGCTGGGCGCTCAATCATGCGCCCGACCGAGTGTTTCTCGACGCGGCCGTCGGCTGTCTGGCCGGCGCCGTTCTTTTCCGCTGGTTCTGGACCATCGTGCTCGCGGGTCTCCGCGACACGGTCGTCGCCCGCCAGCGTGCCGCGGTCGCCGCCCAGGCGGCCGCCTCCGCCGCCAAGGCCAAGTAAACTTTCTGCAACCCAACCTACAACCACACCTGAATCATGAAAACCGCTGCCGTCCTCAAAGAAAAAGACTGCGGCATGGATGCAAAGCCCGCGAGCGCCGCCTGGCGTGTCTATCAGGGCGTTTCCTCCGGAGCCATCGATGAAAAGGATTTGATCGAGCGCTTCCTCCCGTTGGTCCGCAATGTCGTGGACCGCATCAAGCTCACCCTCCCGCCACACATCGATGCCGACGACCTCTACAGTGTCGGCGTCACCGGCCTCATCGCCGCTGTCCGCAAATACAATCCGGAGCAGGGCAACACCTTCGCCGGCTACGCGGCCACCCGCATCCGCGGCGCCGTGCTCGACGAACTCCGCCGCCTTGACTGGTGCCCGCGCCGCACGCGCGCCCGCGCCCGCAAGATGAAGGAGTCCATCAACGACCTCGAGCAGCGCATCGGCCGCACGGCCACCGAGGACGAGATCTGCGAGGAATTGGGCGTTTCCCAGGCCGAATACCGCAAGTGGCTCGACGAATCGCGTCCGGTGACCTTTGTGGCCCTCGATTCGCACGCCGCCGGCGAAGATTCGGAAGGCGCTTCGCTGCACGAGTTTCTGGCCGACGACAACGACGTGACCGGCCGCGAGAACCTCGAGAAGGAGGAGTTGTTAAAACTTCTCACTCAAAGGATGGCCGATCTGCCCGATATACCCCGGAAGATACTCGCCATGTATTACTTTGAAAACATGCGTCTCGCCGAAATCGCCGAAGTCTTTGGCCTGACGGAATCCCGCATTTGCCAGATCCACTCGCAGACCATCCTGGGCCTGCGCGGTTTCCTCGGGCGCGCCCGCAACAAGTGAGCGGCCCGCCGGCGCGCAGACCAAAGACCAGAGACGAAAGACCAAAGAACACATCCCATGATCAACCACCCGACCATTGCTGACCCTCATCCCGGATACCTTATCGGTCCGTGGTCCCTGGTCCATGGTCCCTCGTCTCCGCGTTGCGCGGCCCCGCCATGCTGATACTCATCGGAGCAGCCGTCGTTTTTGCCGCCACCATTGGCGGTTTCATGTATGCCGGAGGACACCCCGGGGTGCTGCTGCATCTCTCGGAGTTCATCGTGATCCTGGGCATCGCCGCCGGCGTGCTGATCATCGCGACGCCGATGCATGTCATCAAGGAGATCATCCACAAGGTGCAGGGGGCGATGTTCGGCAAGACCCCCGGCAAGGCCGAGTTCTTCGACATCCTGAAGCTGCTGTATGAACTTTTCATGACCGGCCGCCGCAACGGGCTCATCGCGCTCGAGGAGCACGTCATGGACCCGACGCAAAGCGCCCTTTTCAAACGCTATCCCAGCGTGCTCAATCACCCGGAGCGCCGGAAGTTCATCGTCAACGGCCTTAAGCCCGTCATCGACGGCAAGATCAAGCCCGACCAGCTCGAGGACCTCATGGCCGCCGAGCTGAAGGCCAAGGAGATCGAGATGGAGCACCCCGTGCATGCCATGCAGATGATCGGCGACTCGCTCCCCGCCATCGGCATCGTGGCCGCCGTGCTCGGCATCATCAACACCATGTCCGCCATCGCCGAGGGCCCCGAGGTCGTCGGCGAGAAGGTCGCCGCTGCGCTCACCGGCACGATGTTGGGCATTTTCTGCGCCTACGGTTTTGTCAACCCGATCGCCGGCCGGGTCCGCTCCAACAACGCCTCCGACATGCTCTGCTTCAACTGCATCATGCACGCGGTCGCCGGCTTCGCCAAGGGCCTCGCCCCGCTCACCGCGATTGAGGTGGCCCGTCGCTCCCTCGACTCGGCCGTCCAACCCGGCGCCGAGGAGCTGGAGGCCGCCGTCAAGGGTCTCGGCACCGGCAAATAGGCGCAGCGCCAGTCGAAGCGAAAAGTTGAAGTTTAAGAGACCAGCTTTCGCCTTGGCACCCGGCACCACTCTTAAACTTAAACTTTCAACTTAAACTCTTATTATGGCAGCCGGCGGCGGTGGTGCATGGAAGGTGGCTTTCGCGGACTTCATGACCGCGATGATGGCGCTTTTCCTCGTGCTGTGGATCTCCGCCCAGGACAAAAAAATCCTGATCGCCACCTCCAAGTATTTCCAGAGTCCCTTCAGCTCGCCGATGGAGGACCACTCCGGCGTCATGCCTTTCAACAAACAGAGCAGCGAGAACAGCTCCAGCTCCGAGGATTCCAGCGGCAAGGACAAAGCCGCCGACAAAAACAAGCAGATCGAGCTCAGCTTCCTCAACTCCGTGGCCGCGGATTTCTACCGCCTGCTGCACCTTGACCAGACGCTCGACCAGAAGCCGATTGATATCCAGGTCACTTCCGACGGCCTGCGCCTCACGCTCTTCGACCGCTCCTCCAATCCGCTTTTCAAGGAAAACAGCGCCGAGTTCACCGACTGGGGCATCAACATGATCCAGTCCCTCGCCTGGCTCATCGACCGGCATCATTTCCGCGTGACCATCGACGGCCACACCAAGGCCGGGCTCAAGTTGCCCGACGAGGGCTACACCGACTGGGAGCTTTCCTCCGACCGCGCCAACGCCGCCCGGCGCAAGCTCGTGCTTTACGCCGTCGAGCCCGAGCTGATCGAGCGGGTCACGGGCTACGCCGCCACCCGTCCCCTGCCCAAGGAAGATCCGGCCGCCGAGGCCAACCAGCGTATCACGCTCAGCCTTGCGCTCAGTTCCAAGAACCGGGCAAAACTCGAGCCGCTCACCACTCCCGGCGAGGCCGCCGCCAAGCCCGTCGCCGTCCTCACTCCCTGACCATGAAACCCTTTCTTTCCGGCCGTCGTCCGCACCAGGATTCCTCCCTGCGCCCGCCCCACGTGCACAAGGCCGCCCCCGCCAACGGCGCCGTGCGCCCAGCCGCCGAGGGTCCCGTTGTGGATGTCGTGAAGGAAGGCGACAAGATCGTCCGCATCATCGTCACCTGCGCCTGCGGCGAGAAGGTCGAGGTCGAGTGTCTCTATCCCGCCGGCGGCTGAGCCGGGCTATCCATGGAGCCGGGGTGCCCCCATCCCGGTGGTTTGCCTTAACCTGGGGTTGCCGTCCAGTGCTGTCCGGACTAGTGGGCGTGTGGCATGGGTAAGCGGCTGGGGGGATATGCCTGACGCGGGCGAAGGGGGGCTCACGACAGGCGGGCAAGTTTTGCCGGGGCGGGGGAGGGGCTGAAATTGGGCCGGAGGCTTCGAAACTGATAAATTTTTAAGTCGCTGGAGGGGAAGCTATAAAGGTGGGGTGTACTGGCCTTGGCATCGGCGTTGCTCAAGGGCCGGCAACATGAACATCGGTCTCTACCAAAGTGCCGCCTCCCTCGCCGCTCTCGAGCGTTGGCAGGACAATGTTTCCCAAAACATCACCTCGGCCCAGACGACCGGTTACCGGAAGCGCACCATCCAATTCAGCACCGAGACCGCCGGCGAGGTCCGCCCCGGCCGGCAGGGCAAGAACGGTGAGGGGGCCGGTGTGGCGGCTGTCTTCCCCAAGACTTCCAACGGCATCAATTTCATCTCCGGCGAGACCATGCCCACGCGCCGCGAGCTCGACATCGCCATCCAGGGCGAGGGCTTCTTCGAGATCCAGACGCCCGACGGCGGCAAGGCCTACACCCGCAGCGGCGAGTTCCGCCTGCGCCCCGACCGCACCCTGGTGACCTCCAGCGGTCTCGAGGTGCTCAACACCAACGGCGACCCCTTCGTGCTGCTGCCCGGCGGCGGCAACATCGTCGTCAACCAGGACGGCACGGTCTTCCAGGGCAGCGTGTCGCTGGGCAAGCTCTCGATCCAGAAGTTCGCCAACACCGCCGCGCTGATGCCCACCTCCGGCGGCATGTTCCTCGCCACGCCGGGTTCCGGCATGCAGGAGGTCGAGGAGCCCGAGCTGATGCAAGGCTACCTTGAGCAGAGCAACGTCCAGCCCCTTCGCGAAATGGTGGACCTCGTGCTCATCTCCCGCGCCTACGAGGCCAACCAGAAGATGATCACCACCATCGACCAGCAGATGGAAAAAGCCCTGCAGGCGCTCGGCTGAGCGCGGCTGCGCCGCACCGACCACTGACCCAATGACCTCGAACCACACAGACTGCCACACCGCGACCGCCGCCTCCGGCGAAGTCCGTGGTCTGTTGTCCGTGGTCCTGTCGTCCCTGTCTTTCGCCACTTCCCCATACAGACAACCGCAATCACGACTGCATGGCCGCGCCCGGTATGGGGCCGGGCCGGCCCCAGTCGTGGTGCGGATGGTTTTCAACCCCGCTCGCGCATGAACCTCTCGCTCTACTCCGCCGCCACCGGCATGGAGGCCCAGCAGCTCAACCTCAACACGATCGCCAACAACCTGGCGAACGTGAACACCCCCGGCTTCAAGCGCAGCAAGATCGAGTTCCAGGATCTGCTCTACCAGAAGCCCCGCGCCTCGGGCGCCGACTCCGGCGGCGGCAACATCATCCCCACCGGCATCGAGGTCGGCAACGGCGCGCGCGTCGCCGCCACCTCCAAGGTCTTCACCCAGGGCCAGCTCACCAGCACCGGCGAGAATCTCGACGTCGCGCTCCAGGGCGACGGCTTCTTCGAGGTCCAGCGCCCCGATGGCACGCTCGCCTACACCCGCGACGGCTCCTTCAAGCTCAACGCCCAGGGCCAGGTCGTGACCATCGACGGCCTGCCTGTGCTCAGCGGCTTCCAGCCCGTCCCCGCCGGCGCCACCAACGTGGCCATCTCCGAGGATGGCAGCGTCACGGTGCAGACCGCCTCCGGCAGCCAGACCTTCCGTCTCACGCTCACCCGCTTCTCCAATCCCGCCGGCCTCCGCTCGCTCGGCGGCAACCTGTATGAGGAGACCGCCGCCTCCGGCACGCCCGAGGCCGGCAACCCCGGTGAAAACGGCTTCGCCCGCACCATCCAGGGCTACGTCGAGGCCTCCAACGTCAACATCGTCGAGGAGATGGTGAACCTCATCGTCGCCCAGCGCGCCTACGAGGTGAATTCCAAGTCCATCCAGGCCTCCGACGAAATGCTCCAGAACGTCGCCAACCTCAAACGCTGAGCCCCATGCGCCGCCTGCTGCCCCTCTTCCTCCTGCTCCTCGCCGCCCGCCCGTTGTCCGCCGACGTCGCCGCCTCGGTCGCCGGTCCGCTCACGCAGGACGCCTTTGTCTCCTCGCTCACCCGCGAGCTCACCGCGCATTTCAACCTCGAGGGCGACCTGCAGCTCGAACTGCTCCGCGTGTGGACGCCGCCGCAGCTCGTCGCCCGCGACTGGCAGGTGATCATCACCGAGTATCCTTCCGTCGCCGCCTCCGCCATGCTGCTGCGCTGCCGCATCCTCGCCGACGGCAACCCGGCCACCGAGGCCACCATCACGCTCCGCGCCTCGCACTGGCGCGATGCCTGGGTCGCCCGCCAGCCCCTCACGCACGGCGCCACCTTTGACCCCGCCCTGCTCGAGGCCCGCCGCGTGGACCTGTTCCGCGATCGCGACGCCCTGCCGGCCGCCGTTGGCGACCAGACCTTCATCTTTGCCCGCGCCGTCAACTCCGGCCGCACCGTCACCTGGCGCGACATCGCCCGCCGTCCGCTCGTCAAGAAGGGCGACATGGTCGAGGTCAGCGCCGCCGAGGGCACGCTCTCCATCACCATGAAGGCGCTCGCGCTCCAGAGCGGCGCCCAGGGTGAGGCCGTCACGCTCCGCAATCTCGAATCCCGCAAGGACTTCACCGCCTTTGTCGTCGATGAAAACCGTGTCCAAGTCCGCTTCTAAGGCCCTCTGCCTCTCCGCCGCCCTCGGCTGCGCGCTCGCCGCGCAGGCCGGTTCGCTGTGGCCGGCCGAATCGCAGCGCGGCATGACCTCGGACCGCCGCGCCTCCCGCGTGGGCGACATTCTCACGGTCGTCGTGGCCGAGTCCGCCACCGCCAGCAGCGCGCAGACCAAGTCCGCCAACCGCGACTCCAGCCTGGAGGACGCGATCGGCCAGTTCATCTACAGCGCCGCCGTTTCCGGCCGGTTCACCCACAAGGGCGAGCTGCCTTCCAGCAGCGCCAGCGGCAAGTCCTCCTACAGCGGCGGCGGCCAGGTGAACAATTCCCAGACCCTCACCGCCCGCGCGGCCGTGCTCGTCACCGACGTGCTGCCGAACGGCAACCTCGTGATCGAGGGCGCCCGCATGGTCACCTTCTCCGGCGAGACCCAGCATGTGGTCCTCCGCGGCGTGGTTCGCGCGCACGATGTCTCCGCCGCCAACACGGTGCTCTCCAGCAACGTGGCCGATGCCCGCGTCGAGTTCCTCAGCGAGGGCACCCTGACCGAGGCCCAGAAGCGCGGCTGGCTCTCGAAGCTCTACGAGAAGCTCCGCCCGTTCTAACCCACACCGACGCCATGACACGGATGTTGCCCCGTCTGCTCGCTCTCTGCCTCGCGGTCCTTTCGACCGGCGCGGTCCACGCCTCGCGCGTCAAGGATCTGACCCTCGTCGAGGGCGGTCGTGACAACCAGCTGGTCGGCTACGGTCTCGTGGTCGGCCTCGCGGGCGACGGCGACAGCAACGCCGCCTCCACGCTGCGCGCGGTTTCGAACATTCTCCAGCGCCACGGCCTCACGGTGGAATCCACCGACATCAAGGCCAAGAACGTGGCCGCCGTCATGCTCACGGCCGACATCAGCGCCTTCCTCAAGCCCGGTGCCCGCATCGACGTGACCGTCGCGGCCATGGGCGACGCCAAGAGCCTCCAGGGCGGCGTGCTCCTCCAGACTCCGCTGCTCGGTGCCGACGGCCGCGTCTATGCCGTGGCCCAGGGTCCGGTCGCCATCGGCGGCTTCCTCGGCGGTGCCGGTGGTGCCGGCGGCGCCACCGTGCAGAAGAATCACCCGACGGTCGGCAGCATCAGCAACGGCGCCATCGTCGAGCGTGAGATCGTCGCGACCTTCGTGCAGGACGACACCCTCCGCCTCCTGCTGCACAATCCCGATTTCACCTCCGCGGCCCGCATGGCCGAGGCCATCAACGCCCGTTACGCCGGTTCGGCCCACGCCGTCGATGCCGCCACGATCAAGGTCGCGCTGCCCGAGGAATATCGTGGCCGCGATGTCGCCTTCCTCGCCGACCTCGGCACCGTCGAAGTGCAGCCCGACACGCTCGCCCGCATCGTGATCAACGAGCGCACCGGCACCATTGTGGCCACCTCCACCGTCCGCCTCTCGCAGGTCGCCATCGCCCACGGCTCCCTGACGATCACCGTCACCTCCAACGTCGGCGTCAGCCAGCCCAACGCGTTCGCGCCCGGCGGCCAGACCGTCGCCGTGCCCAGCACGCAGACCGCGGTCAACGAGGGCAAGGGCGGCTTCACCATCCTCAACGATCCCCCGAGCATCGAGCGGCTTGCCGCCGCGCTCAATTCCCTCGGCGTGTCCACCCGCGACATGATGGCGATCTTCCAGTCCCTCAAACGCTCCGGCGCCCTCCAGGCCGAGCTGATCATCAACTGAGCCATGAGCGTCACCCCCGTCAACGCCACCGCTTCCGCCGCCGCGAGCCTCGCCGTCGCCGGCAAGCCCCAGGCCCTCCGCAATCTGCCGCAGGCCGACCAGGTTCGCGCGGCCGCCGGCCAGTTCGAGGCCATCATCCTCCGCCAGATGCTGCAGGAAAGCGTCGGCAAGATCGCCGGCGAAGGCCCCTCGGGCAACGTTTACGGCTACCTGCTCACCGACGTGATCGCCAACAAGCTCAGCGAAGGTGGCGGCCTCGGCCTCTCCGGCATGCTGCAGCAGCAACTCACTCCGCGCGCCGACGTGGCGCCGAAAGGAACCTCATGAGCGAACCCTGGACCATCATCGCGGAATCCCTCCGCACCGAGATCGCCGGCTTCGGCGGCCTCCTGAACCTTTTCGAGCAGCAGCAGCAGAGCCTGTTCACCCGCGACACCGAGAGCGTGCTGCGCCTCAGCGGCGAGATCGAGGCTCACACCCGCGCGATGTCGGAGCACCGCCAGCGCCGCGAGCAGATCGTGGCCGAGTTCGCCCTCTCCCAGGGGCAGCCCGCCCGCGCCACGCTGCGTTCGCTGCTGCCCTTCATCGCCGCGGAGGCCCGCCCGCTCCTTGAGGCGCTCATCGCCGAGGTCAACGTCCTGATCCACCGCGTGCGCCGGCTCACCCGCCAGAACCACACGCTGCTCGCCCGCACCGTCGAGGCCCAGCAGGAGCTGATGCGCACGCTGCGCCCGGATGCGTTCCAGCACACCTATTCGGCCGCCGGCCGCCGCACGCTCACCACCGCCGCCCGCACCACCGGCGCCCTCCAGGCCGCGGGTTGAATTACGAAGTCAGAATTACGAATTACGATTGAACCAACCAGCCATCTCCCACGCGACTCCACCCAATCGTAAGTCTTAAATCGTAAATCCAAAATCCCATGTCCGGTCTCTTCACCACCCTCAACTCGACCACGATGGCGCTCAACGCGCACAGCCGGGCCATCGAGACCAGCGGACGCAACCTCGCCAACGTCAACAACCCGAACTACGCGCGCCAGCGCGTGCTTTACGGGGACCGCGGCACGGTGGAGACGGCGCAGGGCGTGCAGAGCTTCGGCCTCGAGGTGCTCGCGGTCCAGCAGATGCGCGACCAGCTCCTCGACCGGCAGCTGCTCCGCGAGATTGGTCTCAGCGGTTCGTTTGAGGCGCAGGAGCAGGCCCTTCAGCGCGCCCAGGCCGGTCTCGGCCAGGCGATTTCCGCCAGCGGCACCGCCACGGGCGGCCTCGCCGCCTCGCTCGACCAGTTTTTCAACGCCTTCCAGAGTCTCGCCGCCCGGCCCACCGACATGGGCACGCGCGAGGCCCTCCTCCAGCAGGCCCGCATCCTCACCGACACCATGCGCGAGACCGACACCCGGCTCGCCCAGGTGCAGACCGATCTCGGCACCGAGATCACCGCCGATGTCTCCGAGGTCAACCGCCTGATCAGCACGATCGCCGAGCTGAACACGCAGATCGGCCGCTTCGAGGTCAACCGTCCGGGCGTCGCCGTGGACCTGCGCGACCAGCGTCAGGCCCGCCTCGAGGAACTCGCCGCCATTCTGCCGGTAAACGTGACCGATCTCGGCAACGGCCAGATCAGCCTTTCCGTCAAGGACGCCGGCAACGCCGACATCGTGCTCCTGAACGGCGAGACCGTGAACGGCAGCGTGGCCTTCACGGGTACCGGCCTCACCGGCGGCTCGCCCGCCACCGCCATCGCCCTGAGTTCCGGCGCGATCCACGGCGCCCTTGCCGTGCGCGACGGCGCCGTGCAGACCCTGCGGGACAGTCTCGACACTTTTGCGGAGCAGCTCGTGACCGCGGTCAACGCCGCCTACAACCCGAGCAGCACGGCCGGTGCCGACTTCTTCGACCCCGCGGGCCTCACCGCCGCCACCATCTCGCTGGAAAGCGGCCTGACCGGCGCCACGCTCGTGACCGGCAGCAGCGGCGCGGCCGGCGACAACTCGATCGCCATCGCGGTTGCCCAGCTCGCCACCCGTTCCTTCTCGACCGGCTCCGGCGACCTCATCGACGGCACGCTCGGCCAGTTCTACTCCCGCTCCGTGAGCGACCTCGCGCAGGCCCTGTCCACCGCCACCGCCCGCGCCGAGGACCAGGACAAGATCCAGCAGCTCGTGCGCAACCAGCGCGACACCGTGAGCGGTGTTTCGCTCGACGAGGAGATGGCCGACCTCGTGAAGTTCCAGCGCGCCTTCCAGGCTTCCTCCCGCGTCTTCTCCATCGTGGACGATCTGCTCGAAACCATCGTCACCCAGCTCGGTCGCTGATCCCCGCCATGCGCATCGCCACCAACACCATTCACGACACGGTTGTCCGCCAGATCCAGCTGCTCGGCACGCAGACCTCCAAGCTCCAGACGCAGGTCGCGACCGGTCAGCGCATTCTCTCGGCCGACGAGGATCCCGCGGCCTCCGCCCGCGTGCTCAACCACCAGAGCGAGCTGCGCCGCGTGGACCAGTTCGACGAGAACGCCGCCCGGGCCATCGAGATCAGCCAGGCGACCTTTGCCGGCCTCCGCGATGTGAAGGAAATTTCCGACCGCGCCACCGAGCTGGCCACCCTGGGCCGTGCGCCCAGCGGCCCCGAGGCCTTGGGGGCGTATTCCGCCGAGGTCAACCAGCTCATCGAACAGCTCCTGCAGGTCGGCAACACCCGCCTTGGCAACGACTATCTCTTCGCCGGCACGGCCGTCGATGCCCCGGCGTATTCCGCCACCCGCGATGCCAACGGCAACGTCACCGCCGTGACCTACGATGGCAACAACAGCTTGGCGAGCATCCCCCTTTCCGAGGTGGCCAGCGTCGCCCCTGGTTCCAATCCCGACACCAACCTCGCCATTCGAGATCTCCTCAACCAGCTCGTGAGCCTGCGCGATGCGCTGGCGTCCAACGACGGCGCCGCCCTCGCGACCGCCCAGAGCAGTCTTATCAACGGGGAGAACGTGCTCGTCACGGCCCTCGCCGCCAACGGCGCCGTCCAGACCCGCATCGAGGTCAACCGCGCCCAGCAGCAGGGTCGCGGTGACAGCATCGTCGAGCTCCTCGGCCGCGAGACCAACGTCGACCTGCCCGACGCCATCGTCCGGCTCAACCAGGCCCAGCTCGCCTACCAGGCCGCGCTCCAGTCCTCCGCGAGCATCATGAAAATCTCCCTCCTCGATTACATCCGTTAAACTCACCCCGCACCACCTCCGCCCATGAAAGTCCTGTCCGCCCCGCCCATCGCCGACATTCCCCTGCCGCCCGTCGCCAACCACTTCGAGCTCCCGCAGGGCTTGATCGGCTTCAAGGATTACACCCGCGCCGAACTCCTCTACATGCCCGACCACCTGCCGTTCCTCTGGCTGAAGCTACACCGCGGCAGCGAGGCGGTTCACTTCATCGTGATCGAGCCGGGCGGTCTCGTCCCCGGCTACGCGCCCGAGCTGTTCGACGCCGACGCCGAGGCGCTCGACCTGAAGGATGCGAGCGAGGCCATGCTCCTCAACATCGTCACCCTCCAGCACCAGAACCCGCTCGAGGCGAAGGTCAATCTCGTCGGTCCCATCGTGATGAACCGCCGCACGCGCATCGCCCGCCAGCTGGTGATCGCCAACTATTCCCACTACAGCGCCCATTGGCCGCTGGTGGAGCCGTCCACGCAGACCCGCGCGACCGCCTAACCGGAGCCCTTCCCATGCTCGTCTTATCCCGCAAGGTCAACGAAGCGATCGTCATCGGCGACGGCATCGAGATCCGCATCAACCGCATCGAAGGCGATGTGGTCAAGATCGGCATCATCGCCCCGCGTGACGTGCCGATCTTCCGCAAGGAGGTCCACACCGCGATCGTGGCCAGCAACCAGGCCGCCGCCATGCCCGCCTCCGGGCAGGTGCTGCCTTCACTTCCCAAAATCACTCGGGCCAAGGATTCCGGCCCGGGTTCACCTCCCATGGATGGCGTCAAACCTGCCAGTCGCCGCAACGGCGCGGCGGCTTAAACCACAGTCAACCACGCCACCACCATGAGCGTCATCAATACCAACATCCAGGCCATCGCGGCCGCCCGTAACCTCAATGCCTCCCAGGAGATGCTTGGACGTTCCCTGTCCCGCCTCTCGTCCGGTTCCAAAATCGTCAACCCGTCCGACGACGCCGCCGGCCTCGCCGTGTCCGAGAAACTGGACGCGCAGGGCCGCCGCGTCAAAGCGGCCATCACCAACGTCCAGAACGCCGTTTCCTATGTGCAGACGGCCGACGGCTTCATGTCCGGCATGACGAAGATCCTCTCGCGCATGAGCGAGCTCGCGATCCTCGCCAAGGACGTGACGAAGAACTCGACCGACATCGACCTGTACTCGCAGGAGTTCACCGCCCTGCAGGACCAGCTCCGCGCCACCATCGGTGGCACGAGCGCCGACATCGGCGGCACCGCCGACATCGACGCCCCGCTCGGCGCCTTCAACGGCATCGCGCTCTTCGGTTCCACCGCGACCGGTCTCACCGTGACCATCGGCCAGGCCGTGGGCCAGGAGATGACCATCGGCGACTCCAACCTGCGCACCGGCGACATGCTCGAGATCATCGACCAGGACGGCTCCGGCGCCTACTCGCTGAGCCTGACCGACACCGATGCGATCGAGGCGATCACCGACGCCATCCAGCACGTCGCCACCGAGCGCGCCTCCCTCGGCGCCTCCCAGTCGCGCCTCGAGCTGGCGGCCACCACGCTGCAGATCGAGTTCGAGAACCTGGGTTCCGCCATCTCGCGCATCCGCGACGTGGACGTGGCCGAGGAATCCACGCAGTTCGCCAAATACAACATCCTCGTCCAGTCCGGCACGGCGATGCTGGCCCAGGCCAACCAGACCCCGCGTAGCGTGCTCCAGCTGCTCCAGCAGTAAACCGCCGCACCTGAACTTCCGGCCGGGCTTCCCTCAGGGAGCCCGGCCTTTTTATTGTTAACCTGGGATGCCCGCTCTAACCCGGATATTTCACCCCAACGAAAGGTGTTGAATCAGAAATATCCGTTTTGCCATCGGCAAAGGCGTGAACCGGCGGTCACAGACCGCCGCTACAACAAAGCCAAACTCGGGCGGGCTTAGTCGCGAGCGCCGCCGTCAGCCGATCTGCTGTCGGCTGTCCTCCACGCTGCGGTGGACGGCCGAGGCGAGTTCCTCGTTGGTGAAGGGTTTCGAGATCAGGGAGACAAACCCCATCTGTTGGAGCATCTCGGGGGCGATGCGCGAGTAGTAGCCCGACATGATGATCACGGGCAGGGTGGGGGCGATGGAGCGGATTTCCGCTGCCAGCTCGATTCCGTTCATGCCCGGCATGGTCTGGTCGGTCAGCAGCACGGCGAAATCGCCGATGTGGCCGCGGATTTCCTCCAGGCAGGTGGAGGCCCGGTCGAAGGAGACCACGCGGTAGCCGGCGCGCTCAAGGGAGATCTGGGCAAAGCTGCGGACGAGATCCTCGTCGTCCACAATGGCGACGAGTTCGCCCTGGCCGCGCGGCGTGGAGGGCTGGGCCGGCGCGATGGCGGCCTCCTGCACCTCGGCCGCGGGGAGGAAAAGGGTGAACGTGGTGCCGCGGCCCTCCTCGCTTTCCACGGTGATGTCGCCCTGGTGGGCCTGGATGATGCCGTGCACCATCGAAAGGCCGAGGCCGGTGCCTTGGCCCACCTCTTTGGTCGTGAAGAACGGGTCGAAGATGCGCTTGCGTGTCGCCTCATCGATGCCGCAGCCGGTGTCGCTGAAATCCACCCGTACATAGCGCCCGGGGGCAAGCTGGTTGAAGGTGGTGGACTCGGCGATGGTGACCGGCGAGAGCGTGAGCCGCATCACGCCGCCCGTCTGGTGCATGGCGTGGGCCGCGTTGCTGCCGAGGTTGAGCAGCACCTGGTGGATCTGGCTGGCGTCGGCCAGCACCGGCGGACACTCCTCGGTCGCCGTGAGCTCGATGCGGATCGTGGCCGGCACGGTGGCCCGCAGGAAACGTCGCGCATCCTCGGCGATCGCCTTGAGATCCACCGGGATTTTTTTCGCGGACGATTGCCGGCTGAAGGTGAGAATTTGGTCCACCAGCTCCCGGGCGCGCAGACTCGCTTCGCGGGAGGCCTCGAGGTACGGCCGCGACTCGTGTCCCTCCGGCAGGCCGTCGAAGGCGAGATCCTGGTAACCGAGGATGCCGGTGAGCAGGTTGTTGAAGTCATGGGCGATGCCGCCGGCGAGGGTGCCGAGCGTCTCCATCTTTTGCGCCTGGAACAGCTGGCTTTCGAGCTGGCGGCGCATCTCCTCGGCGTCGCGGCGGGCGGTGATGTCCTGAAACCCGCCGAAGAGCCGCACGACCTGCCCCTGGTTCTGCTCGGCCTGACCTAGGATGCGGATCCAGAGCTGGTTGCCGCGGGCGCTGATGAAGGGTAGCTCGAGGTCGAACGGCGTGCCGTCGAGGCGCGCGCGCCGGAAGGCCTCGTCGAGCACCACGCGCGATTCCGGGGGATAGAAGGGCTGGATGGATTCCGCCGTGGGGATGAACCCCAGCTCCACTTCGTGGATGCGGTAAACCTCGGGCGCCCACGTGATGCGGCCTGTGACCGTGTCCTCCTCCCAGGCGCCGATCTGGGCCAGCCGGTTGAGCTGGAGCGAGAGCTGCTCGTTGTGCCGGAGCTTCTCCTCGAGGGTTTTGCGGGTGGTGATGTCCGTCTGCGTGCCGACCATGCGCAACGGCTTGCCGTGGCTGTCGCGGGCCACGACCTTGCCGCGGTCCATCATCCACATCCAATGGCCGTCGTGGTGCCGCATGCGGAACTCGCACTGGTAATAGGGTGAGCGGCCGTCGAGGTGGGTCTGGAGCGCGACACTGGCCGCGGGCATGTCGTCGGGATGCACCCGCGAGCTCCATTCCTGGCCCGAGACTGAAAGACCGGCGGGGTTCAGGCCCAGCATCTCGGCGTAGCGCTTGTCGCGATAGACATGGTTGTTGACGACATCCCAGTCCCAGACGGCGTCGTTGTTGCTGCTGACGACGAGGCGCCAGCGCTCCTCGGAGATGCGGAGCTGCTCCCGCAGCTCGCGGGCGGAAGTAACATCGCGGTTCAGGCCGACGAGCCGTGTGGGCGTGCCCTCGCCGTCGCGGATCAGGTAGCTGCGCATCTGCATGTAGCGCACGACCCCGTCGGGGCGGATAACGCGGTATTCGGGTTCGAACTGCTCGCGGCGGCCCACCATGACCTCGTTGAGGTGGTGCTGCACATCGGCCCAGTCCTCCGGGTGCACCCGCTGGCGCCAGCCGTCGATGCCGCCGCTGACATCGCCGCGTTGCAGCCCGTGGATCTTGAGCAGGTGGTCGTCCCAGTAGAGGCGGTCGGCGCGAAAATCATATTCCCAGACGCCGTAACCCGCGGCCGACACGACAAACTGCAGCCGCTCGGTCAGCGTGTTCAGCTCGCGTTCACGTTCCTTTTCCTGGGTCTGGTCGCGCACGAGGCCCACGATGCGGCCGATGCGGCCCTCGGGGGTGAACTGAGGCTGGCCCTGGGCGCGCAGATGGCGGAGGGTGCCATCGGGGCGCATGATGCGATATTCGAAAATCAGCGCCTCATCCGGCTCCAGCGCGTTCCAGTCGAGCTGGCGGACCACCGGGAGATCGTCGGGATGGATGCGCCGGAACCAGTCCTCCTCGGTGCCGGAGAACGCCGCCGGCGCCAGACCGAAGATGTCGAGCATGGCCGCGTCCCACACCATTTCCCGGCGGAGAACGTCCCAGTCCCAGACGCCGTAGTTCGAGCTGCGCAGGGCCAGCCGGTGCCGGTCGTTGAGCAGCTTGAGCTCCTTCGTGCGGGTGGCGACCTCCTGCTGCAGCGAGGCGGCCTGGTGCTGCACGCGTTGGAGGAGCCGGTCGCGTTCCTGCTCGGCGTGGGTTTTCTCGACGTCCAGCTGTTCGAGGCGGTGCAGCGAGAACACCAGCACGGCGATCGAGGCGAAGGCGAAGGCCCCGGTGATGAGGGCCACGCGTTCCAGGCTGTCGCCCGCCACGCCGCCCTCGACCCGCAGCTGGATGAGGTAGAGCACCGGCGGCAACACGCCGGCCAGGATCAGCAGACGGCGGCCCACGATTCCCGTGGCACTGTCGGACTTGAGCGCCCGCACCAGGCCCGAGTCGAGATGCACCGTGGAGAAGGCGAGCCCGAGGAAGAAAGTGGCGAGGGAACCGAAACCGGAGAGGCCCGGGGCGACATCGGGCGTCATGCTGAGGCGGGTGATGCCACCCAGCAGGCCGAGCGTCATCAGAATCATGCCGAACAGCGCGGATGGACTCAGCCAGACGCGGCGCGACTGCTCCAGCTTGAGCACCGCCAGGGCCGACAACACCAGCACCGCATGCGGGGTGATGCCCGGCTGCGGGGCGGGGGCGAGTCCGGCGTTTCCGGTGAGCGCGGTTGAGATCCAATCCTGCCATTGGGCGCCCGCACCCCGATACTCCGATATGAAACCGACCAGGCCGGCGGCCAGCACCACTCCGCCCAGCGCCAGCGCGGTCCGGCGGGAAGCCGGGTGTCTGGACCCCTGGAGCATCAGGCTGATCGCACAAAGGACGAAGCCGAGCGCGTTGACCGGTTGCAACGGCGGCCAGCCCGGGTGCAGGGCGGCAAGGAGGGGCAGGCCCGTCCACCACCCGGCCAGCGCGGTCAAACCGCAGGCCAGCACCGCCACGGTGGCAGCACGGCTGGTCCAGTGCAGAAATTTTTCCGTGCGCCCGAAACGCGGCGCGTGAGGAGTGGGGGAGGCCGGCATCAGTCTAATCCAATCGTATCGGATTTTCTGAAAGAATGTTAAGCCATTTTTGCCGGTGATCGGCCGGTCCGTGCAAACGGGGCGTCAAAAACTCACCAATGGGCTCAATTGCAGGGAATTTGTGACGAAGCGTGACGGTGCAGTCATGAAAACCAAATTAATCCTACTCATCATCATCACGCTGGGATTCGGTCAAATCGTGGGGCTTGCCGCCGACGAGCCGCCCGTTCCCGTGCGCACCGTGCCCCCTGTGTTCCCTGAGGACCTTCGTCGCGACGGCATTTCCGGCGTTGTGACGGTCAGCATCCTCATCGACGAGAAGGGCAACGTCCAGGAGCCCAAGGTGGTCAAGACCACCCACGAGGCTTTCTCGCAGCCCGCGATGGATGCACTGGCCAAGTGGAAGTTCAAGCCGGCGAAGCAGGGCGGCGAGGCCGTCGCCATGCGCGTGAACATCCCGATCCAGTTCACCCACAAGGGCTGATTTTCCCCTCCGTTCCCCGCTTTCACCTCTCCCCACTCTGTCATGCAATTCAGTTCACTCACCATCGGCCGACGCATCGCGCTCGGTTTCAGTCTGGTTCTGGTCCTGCTCGCGGCGGTCGCCACGACGGCCTGGCTGGCCCTGGGTTCCTCGGGTCGCCGGCTCACGCTCTACGCCGGCAGCACCGCCGAGACCAACAACGTCGCCGGGGTCGAGTCGGCTATGCTGGGCGTGAAGCTCAGCGTGAACGAATTCCTGGCCAGCGGCGCCGCCGCCAAGACCGATGCCTACCGGCAGGCCAAGGCCGCGCTCGACGGGCAGATTGAGGCGGCCCTCAAGTCCATCACCGACCCGGCCCGCGCCGGCGAACTCCGCGAGGCGGTCACGCTGCTGGGCAAGTATGACGCGTCTTTCCAGAGCGTCGTGACCGTCACCGCCCAGATGGATGTCATCGTTCGCGAAAAGCTGACTCCGGAGGGGCAGGAGATTTCCAAGGGCTTGGAGACCATCCTGACCGGCGCCCGCAACAACGGCGACATGAACGGGGCGTTCCAGGTTTCCAGCGCGCTCAAGAGCTTTTTCGAGTCCAGCAGCGACGTTAATTCCTACCTGCTCACCTCCAAGCCGGAGTATGCCGAGGCGGCCAAGAAGCACATCAAACTGGTGGCCGATGCGGTCCAACAGCTGCAGAAGGACCAGGCCGAACTCGTGAAACTCGACGAGACGCTGAAGGACGCGGCGAAGGATGCCCTGCTCGTGAAGACCGCGGCCGCCACCGCCGCCTACACCGCCGGGCTGGAGCAGATCACTACGCTCAAGCAGCAGCGCAACAAGATCCTGGAGGAGGAACTCGAGGCCATCGCCCCGCAGTTCACCGCCGCCCTGGTGCGCCTGCGCCAAGCCGTGACCAATTTCCAGAGCCAGCTCGGTCAGAGCGGCTCGACCGACCAGGCGCGCAGCGAGATGATCGTGCTGAGCTGCACCATCGGTGCCGGCGTGCTCGGCCTCGTGGTCGCCTGGCTGATCATTCGCGGCATCACGCGCCCGATCTTCAAGATCGCCAAGCAGCTCGCGGTTGAGTCCGCCCAGACCCATACCGCCGCGCTCCAGGTGTCCACCGCCAGCCAGTCGATGGCCGACGGCGCCAGCCGCCAGGCCGCCTCGCTCGAGGAGAGCAGCGCCTCCCTGCACGAGATGGCCAGCATGACCTCCCGCAACTCGGAGAGCGCGCAGGCGGCCAAGGGCCTCGCGGCCGAGGCCCGGGCCACCGCCGATGCCGGCACCCGCGACATGACCGCGATGCGCGAGGCGATGACCGCCATCAAGTCCTCCAGCTCCGAAATTTCCAAGATCATCAAGACGATCGACGAAATCGCCTTCCAGACGAACATCCTCGCGCTCAACGCCGCCGTCGAGGCCGCCCGCGCCGGCGAGGCCGGTGCCGGTTTCGCGGTCGTGGCCGAGGAGGTCCGCAACCTCGCCCAGCGCAGCGCGCAGGCTGCCAAGGAAACCGCCGCCAAGATCGCCGACGCCTCCGCCAAGAGCGAGCAGGGTGCCACGATCAGTGCGCAGGTCGCCGCCAGCCTCGACAAGATCGTCGAGCGCATCCGTCAGCTCGACGAGATGGTCGGCGGCATTGCCCAGGCCTCCACCGAGCAGAGCGAAGGCATCGGCCAGCTCAACCAGGCCGTCGCCGGCATGGACAAGATCACCCAGTCCAACGCCGCGCTGGCGCAGCAATCCGCCAGCTCCGCCGAGGACATGAAGGCCCAGTCGGCCCAGGTCAAAGCTGCGGTCAACGACCTGATCCGCATGGTGCAGGGCTACGCCGAGGTGGCCGAGGAGACGGCGGTGGTCAGTCCGGTCAAGTCCGCCCCCGTGCGGGCGACCGAACCGTCCGCTGCGATCCAGAAACCCGTGATCGGCGCCGCGGCTCCCGTCGCTGCGATGGAGTGGAACGACTGAACTCGGGATCATGCCGTTGAGGTGGAGCGACCTGCTCCTCAGGGCGCTGGCAGCGCAGCGGACATCCTCAGCGCGTTGGGGAGCAACGCGCTCCACCATTTTGTTCCCTCGGTTGCACCCAGGAGTCGTATCGTATGCGTGAGTCCGGTAGAGTAAGCGCTTCATTCCATGCTTATCCCAGGCAGCCGTCAGGCTGCCTTTTTTGTGTCCGGATTTTCGCCTGCGCTGAAGCGGACAATAAAAAACCCGGCTGATCAGGGCCGGGTTTTTCAAGAAAGCGGAAATGCGCAGGTCTCAGCGATGAAACGGAGACCGGCTGCGTTGCGGGCGGGGCAGGGTTTGCGTGCGGAAGGGGAGCGGATCGAACACCATGCGCGGATTGAGCACCGGCGGCTGGAAGAGGATGCGATCCCACGTGATGTCGCGCGGCCGGCGCACCGCCGCACCGGTCGCCGAGCCGAAGAAGGGGTAGGGCGAGTTCATGCCTGAAACAACGGCGCAGTTTCCGCCCGGCTTGAGCGAAATGATATCGCACCTACGAAAACTGTCATCCTGAACGAAGTGAAGGATCCACCCGGATGTACGCAGACGATTATGCTGCTGGATCGCATGGCTCAGGCTGACAGCAGGGCCTGCGACCACGCTTTCGGCCCCACGACGCCGGATTGCGGGGCGCCGGGAGAAGAGAGGCCGGAGATTGGAGACCGGAGACGGGAGACCGGATAGCGGTGGACGGTCGGACGGTGGACGGTGGCGCGGTACGTGCGCGTTTGCGTCCAGTTGGTTCGGAGATGCTGAGGACTTGAACGGAGCTTTTCCAGGTGCGGTTATTATCGAGCTTTCATGCCGTCATCCTGATCCCGCGCCTGCGGGAGAAGGATCCAGCAGCATGACCGCCCGCGGACATCATTTTGGATCCTTCACTACACTCAGGATGACAAGTTTCGAGGGATTAAACTCCTTTCTCCCTCCTCCTTTGTCTTTTCTCCCGCGTGTCGCGCGTCGCGCGACGCGCCCGCGTCACTCCGGCTTCTCGGGTTTCTGGATGCCGAGCTTGTCCATCAGCTCATAGAAGGTGGGGCGGCTGATGCCGAGCTCGTTGGCGGCGGCGGTGATTTTGCCGGCATGACGGCGGAGTGATTGCTGGAGCATCTCCCGCTCCAGGGCTTCGCGGGCTTCTTTCAGGGTCGAGCCGTTGGGGGCGGCGGCTTCAAGTTCCAGATCCTGGGCGGTGAGACGTTTCGTGCCGCCCATGATGACGGCGCGGCGGACCCGGTTCTGGAGTTCGCGCACGTTGCCCGGCCAGGCATGCCGCAGGATGGCGCGGGTGGCCTCGGGGGAGAAGGCCAGACCGTTCTTGCTGGTCTCCTTGGCGGACTGCTGGAGAAACGCGTTGGCGAGGAGGACGATGTCATTTTCGCGTTCACGCAGCGGCGGCAGTACGATCTGCACGACGGCCAGGCGGTAGAACAAGTCCTCGCGGAACGAGCCGGTGGCCATGCCCTTCTTCAGGTCCACGTGGGTGGCGGCGAGGACGCGGGTGTCCACCGAGATTTCCTGCCGGCCGCCCACGCGCTCGATGACACGCTCCTGCAGGAAGCGGAGGAGCTTCACCTGGATGGGGGGCGGGATTTCGCCGATTTCGTCGAGGAAGAGGGTGCCGCCGTGCGCGCTCTCGATGCGGCCCTTGCGCTGGGCATGGGCGCCGGTGAAGGCGCCTTTTTCGTGGCCGAATAGTTCGCTTTCCATCAGCGACTCGGGAATCGCGCTGCAATTGATCGCGACGAACGGACCGTTGCGCCGCGCGCTCCGCTGGTGGATGGAGCGGGCGGTCATCTCCTTGCCGGTGCCGCTTTCGCCGAGGATCAAGACCGGGGCGTCCACGGTCGCCACCTTGCGGATGGCTTCGAACGTGGCCTGCATGCGCGTGCTGCCGCCCAGGATGCCGTCGAAGGATTCGCCGAGGATCTTCTGCTGGATCTCGCGGTATTCGCGCTCGAGCAGCGCGACGTGGAAGCAGCGTTTCAGGAGGAGCTTCAGCTCCTCCATTTCCACCGGTTTGCCGAGGAAATCATAGGCGCCTGCGCCCACGGCGCGCAGGGCGTTGGATTTTTCCCCCTGGCCGGAGATGATCACGACCTTCGTCTGCGGGTCGGCGGCGAGCAGTTCTGTCAGCGTGGCGAGGCCCTCGTCGGGCGAGTTGGGATGCGGGGGCAGACCGAGATCCAGCAGCACGACCGCGGGCCGCGCGGTGCGGGCGGCTTCCAGCGCGCCCGCCCGGTCTCCCGCCTGGACGATCTCGTAGTCACGGGTCAGCGCCCATTTCATCTGCGTGCGGATTTCCTCGTCGTCATCGACGATCAGCAGTGTGGGTTTCATCAGGTCAGGGGTGTCAGCGGGAGAAAGATGCGGAAAGACGTGCCTTGGCCAACGGTGCTTTCAACCGAAATCCGCCCGCCATGCGCCTCGATGATCATTTTGCTTTGGAACATGCCGATGCCCAGCCCGTTTTTCTTGGTCGATTGAAACGGCCGGAACAGCGAGCGGCTCAGGAATTCCGGCGGGATGCCGCCGCCGTTGTCGGCGGTTTCCAGCACCGCCCAGGCGCCGGCGCGGCGCGTGGACAGCGTCAGGCGGGTGGCGCCGGCCTCGCGGGTGTTGAGCACGAGATTGGTGATGACCTTGCCGAACTGGTCGCGATCGAGGGGCAGCGCGGGCAGATCCTCGAGCCGGGGCTCGACCACGAATTCCTTTTCCGCGGCGAAGGAGCCGAGGATGCCGCGCACCAGATCGTTCAGGTCCGAGGCGACCGGGGTGATCTTCAGCTCGGAGCGCAGCTGCGTGAGGCGGCTGATGAGGTGGTTGATGTGCGCCACCGACTTGCCGACCCCGCGGAGCGCATCCTGGCGAAACTCCGGATCATCGAAGTGGTCGGGCAGGTTTTGCAGCATCAGGTTGAGGGTGGAGGCGGCGTTCTTGAGGTCGTGGACGAAAAACGTCGCCATGGTCTGGAAAGCCTCGTGCTCGCGGGCCTGCAGCAGGCGCTGCGAGAGGCGGACGTTGAGCAGGCCGGAGGCGACCTGGTCGCCGATAGATTTCATCAGATCAAGATCCTGGAGCGTGAAGGCCGTGCCGCCCACCCGGTCGCCGAGCACGAGCAGGGCCAGCACCTCGCGGCCGGACATCACCGGCACGCACACCCGGGTGCCGCCCTTGTGAAATTCATCCGGATGGCAACGGCGCAGCACCCCGGCCCAGGCCCCGGGCTCCTTTTCAAAGTCGGCCGGGGCCGGATGGGTGCGCATTTGTTCCAGAATCACGGCGGACTCGGTGGCGGTCGGCTGGATCTCGCGCACCAGGTGTTCGTCGAGGCTGGTCGAGGCCCCGAGGCGGAGGAATTCCTGCCGTTCGTCCACCACCCACAGGGAGACCGAGAGCGACTGGAAGATCTCGGCGACCAGTTTCACAACGGCCCGGTTGTATTCCGCCGGTTCCACCCGGGAGGCCGTGCCCTCGGTGAACTTGCGCCAGACGGTGCGGTAGTCGTGTTCCGGGCGCTGGAAGTGGCGGCTGACGAAGCGGCCCAGATACATGCGGAGCCGGTCGGATTGCAGCAGGATGCCGAGCAGCACGAGCAGCAGCAGCACGATGAGGGACTTCAGCGTGAACGAGGCATCGCCGCCCAGAGTGGACACGATCCGGGCCAGCACGCCCACGAGCAGGAGATAGACGCCCACCAGGACCACCGTCATCGAGCCGTGCAGCACCGAGTGGGACGGATGGATGTCGAGGTGGAAGCGGCCCGTGCGCAGGAGGGAGCGGACCATTAGGGTCATGCCCACGAGGAGGGCACCGGCGTTGAGTACGTCCCATCGGGGGTCGAGACTGCGGAAGAGGAGATGCTGGCTCGTGGTAAACAGCCGCACGAGGAAGATGACGGCCACGCCCATGAGCATGAATTTGACCCGCCAGCGGACCGTGCCCATGGCCGAGCGGAAGGTGTGCTCAAGGTTGGCCAGGATGAGGATGGCGGCGGCCAGCAGGGCCAGCTGCATTGCGGTTCCGGCGAGGCCCAGCCGCAGCAACAGGGTCTGGCTGTCGCCCAGGGCGTGGCTGGAGATGATGAGGTCCTGGCGCAGAGCCAGCGCCACCACCGGGGGCAGCAGCGCGGCGGCGAGCAGGCCGAAGCGCCATTTGCGGAGGAATTCGCGGGCGTTGCCCCGGGCGTAGGTGAGACTGAAGGCGAGCCAGGGGGCCGGGAGCAACGCCACCAGGTGCAGGCGCCACACCTGCCACTTGAAAACTTCCGGCGGGAGGTCGGCGCGCTGGACCGCGAGGCCGGCGCAGAGCCGTTCCGCGGCCAGGAGCAGCATGCCGACGGCAAAAGCCCAGCGATCCGCGGAGCCGTTGGCCCGGAGGAGGGCCGCGCAGCCCAGCAGGCCGGCCAGCAGGACGCCGACATAATCGAGGATGATTTCCAGGCTCATGAGGGGATGGCGGCGGGTAGGTTCAGCTCGGTTATTCTAAGGGCCAGGGAAAGAGTCATGGCAAACCATTCAGGGGTCACCACGAAACACACCAAACACACGAAATGAAAGCAAGGGGGCTAGGCGCTAGTTTCTAGTCACTAGGCTCTATCCCGGACATTCACACGGGTGAGCTATCCAATCAGCCAATGGTCCGTCCGCCCTTCGGGTGGAGCGACTTGGTCGCGGTTAGCCCGACATAGTCGGCCCGACAGGGCGCATATTTCTCATTTTTGGGTGTGAAATATGCGGGCTAGCCCAGATATTTCACACGACTGAAAGACGTTGAATCAGAAATATCCGTTTTGCCTTCGGCAAAAGCGACTTGGTCGCGGTTAGCCCCGACATAGTCGGCCCGACAGGGCGCATATTTCTCATTTTTGGGTGTGAAATATGCGGGCTAGTTGCTTCCAGCCTCCTCAAGTCGGCTGCTACGGTCAGCTGAGTGCTTACGGTGCTTGACGAGCAGGGGGCAAAAAAGAACCACGCTCCCGAGGGAGCGTGGTCTTAAACACTACGGAAGGAGTAGCGACTCAGAGCTTGCGGCGGAAAGCAACGAGGCTGAGGAGACCGAGGCCGAGCAGGAGGGCGGTCATGCCGGAGTCGGGAATTCTGATAAGCATCGACTGCTTGTCGCCGGAATATACGCCGGTCTGGGCATTATAATTATTCCAAATGTTGACGACTTTGACATTAGAAGAGCCTACATCGGACATAACATTCGGTCCATAGATCCCCTCGACCAGCGCAATGTAAGGATTGCTGTTATCATAGGTTAAATCACCTTCGAGCATCCAAAACGCATTTTGGAGCAGGCCGGCATTAGCAAGGCGGTTTGGTCCAAAATAGCCCGCCAAAGTGCCTCGGCTGAAGGCATTAAAGAGGTAAGCGGTGCCCTTGGAAATTACATCACCTTGAGAAAGCACGGTATTTTCGTCGATATTGTAATAATAATTCGCCCCTTCGGTGAAAAATACGTTCTTCTCGACGCAGAAGGTGAGAAAATCACCATGATTGCTGGTCTGAGCCAGAAATTCTCCACCGTTTCCGTAGGAGAATGGGGTAGTGTCAACTACGACAGTGTTGGCGAGAACGCTGCCAGTGGACAAAGTAGCTCCGAGAACGAGGGAGCTAAGGAGTGAGTTCAGTTTCATAGGTGTAGTGTTTACTGATTAAGTTACTTCTGACTCCATTGAGTAAGCAATGGCCGGGCCAAGTTGGGTTTAATGTGTGGTGAAGTAATGTAAGAATCAGATAGAGAATGATAAATGATCATTTTGAATTTCATATTATTCTGTATGCATCCGATGGGCGGGATGATTTGTAAGATTATCCGACGAAATATTGCCCGGGCTTACAGGTTTCGGGGCACGGATGGCTTCTTCGAAGCCAGTTTAAGGGCGAAGTTTAAGTTGAAAACAGCAACGCGGACTGGAGTGTTTCTTACAGTCAATAGGGTGAACCCTAGAGCTTTTTTCATAAAAGGCGTAGCCGCGCTTGAGCCGCAGGCGAAAGCGTGGTCAGGGGACGACCACTTTGTCGCTGCGCTCCAAAGCGGCTACACTTCTATTTAAACTGCTCTAGTCGCTCTCCATGCGCGGAAACTGGATCCTTCGCTGCGCTGCTGGATGACAGCCTTGGGAAATAAGTTTCGAGATGTGTCATTCTTAGAGCAGCGAATCTACGTCCTACTTTTTTAGATCCGGCCACAGAATCGTTCAGATCGCGTTAGCCCGCATATTTCACACCCAGAGGTGAGAAAAGATGCGCCCTGTCGGGCCGACTTTGTCGGGGCTAACCGCGACGATGTCACTTTGCCGGAGGCAAAACGGATATTTCTGATTCAACGTCTTTTCTTGGGGTGAAATATCCGGGTTAGGGCGGGTTAAATCAAGCCGTCGCTTCGTAGCAGCGCAGCGACGACCTGGCTGTCCATTCACCACGCTTTCGTCCCGCGGATGCGGGACTCAATCGCGGCTACAAAACCGCTCTAACCCGCCTTCTTCACACCCTAGAGGTGTGAAACAGGCGGGCTACAGTCTTGGCGTGGGCGGGGGCGACTCGACTACTTGCCCTGGGCCTGGAGCTTGCGGGCTTCGGTGAGCAGGCTGGGTTCCGAGAGGCCGGAGGAGAGTGCTTTCTCCAGCGAGGCAGTAAAGTCTGCGGAATTCAGCCCGCGTTGGGCCTGGGCCAGAAAATACCAGGCGACGGCGTCGGCCGGATTCGCCGCCACCGTTTCCTTCAACAGCGGCACGGCGCGGGCATATTCCTTCTTCAGGCAGGATTGGAGGCCCAGGGTCTTGGCCACCGCCGGATCGCGGGGAAATTGCGGGCGGATTTTCAGGGCCAGATCGAAGAGGGGCTGGTTGTATTCCCGTAAATTCGCCCCCATGATCACGAGCTGGTGTTGGGCGGGAACAAAATCCGGATAGATCGTGAGGAGGGTCTGACAGGTTTCGCGGGCCGCCGCGATTTCCCCCCGGCTGAGTTGCAGCGCCGCCCGGGCCGCCAATGCTGGGGCGAACCGAGGCTCGTTGGACAAGGCGGCGTCAATCGAGGACTGCTCGCGCGCGGCCACGGCCGGGTCGGTGCGGGTGATAAATTCCAACCAGCGGGTGGCCTCCGCTTTCTGGGCAAAGAGGTTGAGCGGGCTTTGGGCCGCGAGGTCGAGAGCCTTGCGTAGGGCCTCCCGGGCTTCCGTCACCCGGCCGACACTGTATTCGGCCAGACCGAGCTCGTAGAGGAGATCCGGGGAATCGGTTATGCGCCGAGCGGCCTCCTGCAGGAGGCTCGCGGCCCAGGTGAAATCCCGGTTCTGAAACGCGAAGCGCGCCAGGGAACGCGCCACCTCGGGATCATCGGGCGCCAGTTTGCGGGCCTCCCGAGCATGTTCCATCGCCTTGGCCGCATTCTGTCGGCGGCTTTCCAGGCGGGCGAGCAACATGAGGGTGCCGGCGCTTTGGTCATGGGTCTTGAGGGAGGTCTCCAGGGTCGCCACCGCCTGGTCGATTTTGCCCTCGCGTTCCAGCAGGGCGGCGAGGCGGATCAGGGCGACGGGGTCATCGGGTTTTTCCGCCAAGGCTTGGTCCAGGCGCGGCCGGTCCGCGGCGGTGACGGCCTCGGGGTTGAGAGAGAGCAGGGCCAGGGCTTTCTGCGCGGCGGGTTTCCAGGCTGCGTCGGCCGGATGCTGTTTGAGCGCCAGTTCCAACGCGGTGCGGGCCGCGGGTTCGTCGCCCATCAGGTAGCAGGCCAACCCGAGGTGGAACCGGACCTCGGCGTCTTCCGGGAGCTTGGCGACGGCATCTTCCAGCAGGCCTCGGGCGCGGAGGTATTGCTTCCGGCGGACCAAAATCCAGCCGAGAGTGTCGGCGTTATGTGGATTGTCCGGTGCCAGCTGCCGGGAGCGCTGGGCATAGTCGTAGGCTTTGTCCCATTCCTTGAATCGTTCCGAGAGCAGGTAGGCCAGGTTGTTGAGTGCTATCACCGACTGCGGATTGATCGCCAGCAGCTTTTCGTAACCTTCGCGGGCGGCCGGGTAGTTGCCCTTCTGGTCCTGGATCACGCTGGCCAGCATCAGGGCGGTCACCTCCTTGGGATTGCGCGTCAGGACCTCGTTGAGCTGTTGGAGGGCCTCTTCTTGCCGGTTGGTGCGGCTGAGAATCCCGGCGAGAAGGAAATAGGCCGTCGGCGACTCGGGCATGAGCTCAATGGCCTGCTTCAGGTGCGTTTCGGCGGCGCTCTGGTTGTTTTGGGCCAGCTGGATCTTGGCCTGCAGCAGCTGGCCGTTGCCTGCGAGGGTGGGATTTTTGGCGACCTCCGTGTTCACCAACGCAATGGCTTCGGGGAACTTTCTTTCCAGCAGACGCAGGTTTACGAGTTGCTCGAGCGGGGCGGGACTGTCGGGGGTCAGCGCAAAGGCTTTCTCGAAGGCGGCGCGGGCTTCCGGAATCCGGCGTTGCTGGGTCAGCACCTGACCCAAGGCCAGGGTGAGCGGAGCGTTTTCGGGAGCCTGCTTTTCCAGCTGCTGATAAATGCTCAGGGACTCGTCCAGGTTGCCTTGGGCGCGATAGATGTCCGCAAGCAGCACCAAAGCCGGGGTAAAGTTGGGCCGTTGCTCCACGGTGCGGCGCAGTAGCGCTATGGCGCCGTTGCGGTCGCCTTTGCGGTTTTGGAGCTGGGCCAGCATCAGGGCAATTTCGGGTGAATTCGGGGCCAGCGCCAGGGCTTGGTTGAGCGTGTTGATCGCCTTGGTGGCCTCACCGCTTACGGCATAGGCACGACCTAGCTCCTGCTGGATCAGCGGGAGGCGGGGATACTGCCCGGCCAGTCGTTCGTAGTGGGCGATGGTCTTGGCCGGGTCGCCCTTCAGCGCGAGCAGACGCCCCTGAAGAATCGAGGCCTCAAGATTCTGGGCATCGCGGCCAAGCACCCGCTCAAGCTGGGCGGCGCAGTCGTCCAGCTTGTTTTGCATCAGGCTGATCTCCGCCAACGCAAGCCAAGCAGGCAGATAATCCGGTGTCTTGGTGGTGATTTGCTCCAGGAGTTTTATGCCTCCCGGCAGGTCGCCTGAGCGGACTTTGAACTGGGCGTATTGGAGGTGTTGGGGAGATCGGGGCGGGGAGAGTCGGGCTGCTTCCTTGAAGGCAGCGTCCGCCGCGGAGAGATCCTTGCGGGCCAGGGCAAGCGCGGCCAGGAGGTTGTAGAGGTTGGCAAAAGCCGGATCGGCCGCCTTGGCGCGAGCGAGAAACGCCTCGGCTTCGGCCGGTTTCCCAAGGCGAAGTTCCAGGGTGGCGAGGGCGGTCAGCACCGGCGCGCGGTCCGGGGCTGGCGCGGGCAGGCGCAGCAGGCGCTGACGAAGGGTTTCGGCCTCTTCCGGTTTGGTTAGTGTGGCGACCAGCAAAGACGGGGCTTCTGCGTCCTGCGGTTGGCGATCCAAGATGAAATTGGCTTCCGCGCGGGCCTCGGTCGGTTTGCCCGTAACCAAGTTAAGCTGGCCGACCCGCAGACGCACCGCCAGATCGTTCGGTTGGAGCTCACGACCCCGCATGAGGAAAGCGACGGCGCGGCTGCTGCGGCCTTGGGCGGAGTAGATCAGGCCCAACCGGGCAATGGCGCGGCCGCTCTGTGGGTCGGCCTTGAGCAAGTTGAGATATTCCACCTCGGCGCGATCAAAGTCGTGGGCGTCGAAATGCCGGTCGGCGCCGGCCATGAGTTTTTCCTGCTTTCCGGCGGGCGAGCAACCCGCCAGCAGCAGGGCAAGGCCGGCGGTTGCAACTAACCAGGGCAGGGAACGGCGGAGTGCGGTCATGGGGCGGAAGGTATGGCGCGGCGGTCGCGGCGCAGGAGCAGAAAAAGGATCAGGGAAAACGGAATGAGGGAGAGGGTAAAGAAAAGCGGTCCGCCCTGGCGGTGAATCCAGGAGTGGATCATGTGGGGACCGATCTTCACGCAGAGTTCGCCGATGACAAACACGCGGAATCCGTTGCGCACGAGGGCGAGGGGCAGGACCACGGCCGCGAGGATCAGCTGGTTTGAGGGCGAGCGGAGGAACATCCGGCCCGCCACCAGGCTGGTGAGAAAGAGCGCCAGGGTGGAGCGGATGCCGCTGCACTCGGGCGCCACCTGCATCGCAAAACCGGGGAGTTGAAAATACGTGCCCTCGCGAAACACCGGCATACCCGCCAGATCCAAGAAGCGGTGGGCGGTCCAGGAGGAGCCATGCTGCAGCACGGTTTCAATGCCCACTTCCACCGCGACGGGGAAGGGGGCCAGGAAGACGAGGAACGCGAGCGGAAAACCGATGACCTTGAGGGTGGCGCGACCCAGAAAGAAACAGGCCGCGGCGCCCAACAGCCCCACCAAGGCATACATGGAAAAGGCCAGGGCATCGACGCCGGCATGTTTGCCTCCTCCCTGCTGAATCACCAGGGCCAGGGTCGCCAGAGCCAGACCCATGACCGCGAGGGCGGCGGCCCACCGTCGGTTCACGGGGGTGCCCGCCGGGGTGAGCCGGGTCCGCTCAATCCAGACCAGGTAGGCGCTGACGAACGGCACGATGACGATGAACGAGTAAAGGTCGCTCTGGAGGGAAAAGCGGACGACGTGGAAGAGCGGCAGGGCGAAGACCGCCAACAGGATGAGGGCGGCGATGACAAAACGCCGCAGTCCGGAGCGTTCATCGAGGGGCGGGGTTACGGAAGACATGCAGATAAGGCCAGTTGTACAGGATTCGGGGCCTTCGACAATCAGGAATGGCGCCGCGCGAAGCGCGCGGCGCGCCGGGAGAAAGTAGCAGGGAAAAGGGAGAAGGGAGTCCGGAGATCGGAGAACGGAGATCGGAAACCTGAAACCTGAAACCGGAGATCGGAGGCCGGAGATTGGACAACGGACAACCAAAGCAAGATTCTCGGTCGTATCGCTACACTTCAACTTCAACTCCGAACTTAAACTCGCTAAGCGGCGTGGACGGTCGGACGGTGGACGGTGGCGCGGTGCGCGCAGGAGAAGGGAGGAGGGAGACGGGAGATCGAAAGGAAGTAACAAGGGGAAAGTATCTAGTAACAAGGGTCGCTGAGTGGCGGACCCTAGACCCTAGACGCCAGCCCCGATTCGCTTGCACCACAGGTTGTCCCTTCTCCTTTCCCCCTTCTCCATTCTCCCGCCTCCGGCCTCCGCCCTCCGGTCTACACCCTCCGGCCTGCGCGGGCTTAACCAGAATATTTCACCAATAAAAAGACTTTGAATCAGAATTATCCGTTTTGCCTTTGGCAAAAGCGACTTCGTCGCGGTTAGCCCCGACAATGTCGGCCCGATCGGGCGCCTATTTCTCACCTCCGGGTGTGAAACAGGCGGGTTAACTAACCGGTAAAAACCGCGGGAGGGTTCCGTCGCGGGGGAGCCGGAGGCGGTGGATCGTGTCTGGTTAGGCGCACGGGCCGTGCGATGCCCGGGAAATCCTCAACCGCTCACTGTTTCAACCCCCACCAGCTGGAGCTCTTCCAGGCGGTGGCGCGGTATCGGGGCATCAGTGCTGCGGCGCGGAATCTGTCCTATGGCATCGGGCAACCCGCCATCAGCAACCAGATCGCCGCCCTCGAACGGCAAATCGGCCGGAAGCTCTTCGAACGCCGGCCTTTTCGGCTCACGGCCCATGGGCGGCTGCTGCAGAACCATACCCAACCTTTTTTCGCGAGACTGCCGGCGCTTTGGCAGGAATTGCAGGCGGAACCGGCGGAGGTCCTGCACCTCGCCGCCGACAGTCTCTTGGGGGAAGCGTGGCTGTCCGCGGTGCTGGCCCCCGTTGCGAAACGCTTTCCCGCCACCCGATTCGAGCTCCACAACGGCACGCCGAGTCAGCTGGGTGCTTGGCAGGCCGACCGTGAAGTGCAGTTGATCGTGACCACCGGACACTACCGGCCGCCGGGCTGGCGCTCCCAGATACTCGTCCGGCCCTGTCTCGGACTCTGGGTCCGCGCCGCCTGTCCGATCAAGAGCGCGGGCTGGTTCTGGCAACAGGCCCGGCCGACCCATTGCCTGATCGGCCCACCGCCTGACGATCCGCTGCCGGCGGTTTTCCAACGTGGACTCCGCGCTCTGCAGGTGACCTGGAGCACCCGCCTCCGGGCCGATTCAGCGGCGCTGATGCACGCGCTGGTGCGCCAGGGGCTCGGCGTGGGGTTGGGCCTCATCCTGCCGGAGGAGGTCAGACCGGTTGGGCTGCGCAGCCTGCCGCTTGAGCATTTTGAGCCCGTGCCGATCAGCGCCTGCTGGCGCCCTCCGCTTACCCCGGCGCTGGAGTTGTTCCTGTCCACCCTCCGCCGCATTGCCAGCCACCGTTGGCGGGATAAAGGATAAAGGAGAAAGGAGCAGGGAGGAGGGCGCGCGTGGCGCGAGGGAGAAAGGAGAAGGGTATAGGGAGAACGGAAGCCTGAAACCTGAAGGCTGAAGTCGGAACTCCAATCTCCCGCCTCCGGCCTCCTTTGCCTAGGTTTTGGACGCAGTCCAAGAACGTCGGACAAACACATGTGCCCACAGTGGTGGGCAACAGTGCTGCTCCCTTCTTCTTCCTCCCTGCTCCCGGCGCTCCGCGCGATGCGCGGAGCGCCATCACGCCCGGTGATGTTGAGCATCACGGCTATGCATTAACGCGGGATGCGTGCCCTGCGCTATGCTGGGGGCGGCCGGCGAAGGGTCGCATTTCGCGATTCCGGGACCGGTCAAAACCCAATGCAAAGGAGAAAGACATGAACCAAAAACGACTGAAGCAAACGAAGCTGGTGCTTGGCGCGCTGGCCTCCGGGGCCGCGGCGCTGAACCCGGCGCTGAGTCCCGTGCGCAAGCTCGGGGGGCTGGCCGGCTTCTGCCTCGGCCTGCTGCGGACGCGTCCCGGCCGGTGCCAGAAGCGTCCAGCAAGGATGCAGAAGGGATACAGAAAGGATGTGCGGCAGGGGGCCGTGGCCACGACCAAGGGAGGGCGCCGCCATGGCTAAGCTCTCCCTCAACAGCGCGCTCAAAGGCATCAGCGGGCGCATCGACAACTGGGTGTATCGGAAATACGGCGACCGGACGGTGCTCGGTCGCCGGCCCGAATTCAGCGGGCCCCCGAGCGCCGGGCAGCAGGCGGTGCGGGACCGGTTCCGCGCCGCCGCGGCCTACGCCAAGACGGTGCTGGCCGATCCGGTGCAACGGCTGGACTACGAGGCCCTCGCCCGGGCGCGGTCCGTCCCGCTGTTCGCCCTGATCATGGGCGACTACCTGAACCCGCCCGAGGTGACGGCGATTGATCTCGCTGACTACCACGGGCAGGCGGGGGATGTCATCCGGATGGAAGCCCAGGACGACGTGGCGGTGCAGGCGGTGAGCCTCGAGATCCGCGATGCGACCGACGCGATCCTCGAGCAGGGGCCGGCGGTCCTCAGCGGCGGCCGATGGAGCTATGCGGCCACTGCCGTGGTCCCCGCCGGGGCGACGGTGACGATCCAAGCCACGGCGACGGACCGCCCCGGTCATACCGGCGCGCGGATCGTCGCCTGGACCAATGCCTGAGGACCGGTTGAGCGAGTGAAGCTGCGCAGAAAAACGCGCCGCCGATGCTGCAGCGTCGGCGGCGTTTGTTTTTCAGGAGACCGGAGGCCGGAGACTGGAGAGTGGACAACGGTGGACGGTCGGACGTGCGCGCTCGTTTGCTCCCGGTCGGGCCGACTATGTCAGGGTGAACCGCGACCAAGTCGCTTTGGCCGAAGGCAAAAAGGAGATTTCTGATTCAACGTTTTTCATTGGGGTGAAACATCCGGGTTAGATTTTTTGTCATCGCGAAAGGGCGGACGAAGCCGGTTGTCTTCGATGGTTCTGTCGAATGACAAGCTGGCAACGTTGCCACCACACCCCGGCGCTGCGCGCCACCCCTCTCCAGAGGGGACCTCAAGCCACGCCGCCGAAGATCCCCTCTGGAGAGGGGTGCCCGCAGGGCGGGGTGTGGCATGCATCGAATGCCTCACAACGATCCCCACTGACTTGTCATTAGCAGGCCTGCAAAACGGGCCGTGGCGATCCAGCTGGATTGGTTCGTCTCCCGCAATCGCGGGATACTCGCAATGACATGCAAAATGCCAAGGTTTCAGAATCAGACGTCAGAGAGCAAAGGACGGACGACGGCTCCGATTCGCTAGCACCACAGGTTGTCCCGTGATCCCGCCTCCCGTCTTCAGTCTCCAATTTCCGCCTCCAGCCTGCTGCCTCTATGCTCCCTTCTCCCGCCTACTGCCTCCATCACGGGCCAGGCGCAGTCGGGACCCCGGCCTGGGCCAGTTGTTCGGGCGTCAGATGGCCGGTGAGGCGGTTGTATTGCGCCGGCAGAAAAGATTTTAACAGGAACCTTGTGATTGGATTCAGCTCGAGTCGGGCTGGCTGGCGAAACAACCGGGCGCCCCGGTGCAGGTAGAAATCATCCAGACCGCGAATGCCCTTGAACATGCCGGCGTAAACGTAACGCACTGCGGGGTCCGCGGCCGCAGACTCGCGCACCGTATGCAGCATGAGGTCGGAGAGGTAGCGCCGCAGGGATTCGTCGTCACAAAAGAAAGTGGCGTAGAATACCGTGTGGCCGAATTTGTAAGTCAGACTCACGCCACCCAGCACACCTTCCCGATAGCCGCCGAGAACCAGAACGTTGGGTGAAGCAAAAACTTGGTCGGCCCACCGCGCAAAAGCTGCGGGATCGCGCCGTTCGGAGCCGACCCTGTAGCCGGTGCGGTTTTGAAAGGACAAGTAAACCGGGTGCGCCTCCCGTTTAAACAACTCCGGATCGGTCAGCCGGCGGATTTCGAAGTCCGCCGCGGCCAGCCGAACCTGGCGGCGGCGGTTTTTGTCAAGGGTTGCAACGGAGTAGTTCTGGGTTTGATCGAAGGCCAGCCAGTTTAGCCACGAGTTGGCGTCCGGTCCCTCTGATACAGCATATTGCGCTCCACCCCATGCCGCCCCGATCGGCCGACATATTTTCGCTCGATCAAAAATATGCAACGGCTGCAGGGGGCGGTAAAAGTAGCGACGCACTTCGCCCCAATAAATTTCACCGCATCGGATCGGACGTGGTCCCAATAGGCCAACAAAGGCCGCGAATTCTTCCACTTTCATTTCATTCCAGGCGAAGTCCATGCTCAACGAGCGAATTGGGCCATGCGGGACAGGATCTCAGCCCGTTGGAAAATTGAAAAACAGAAAGGCATTGAGTGGGAAGACGAAAAGTGAATCGCCGGAAGCGGCCGAGGACTCAAGCTACATTCTTTCGCAGTGGGTCCGGTCCCGCAAAATTTGCTTCACCGGGGGCAGGCTAGCGGCAGCGTGCCGACTTGTTCTATTTATTGAGAATTACCCAAAGAAGTTACGACTGTCATTGCGAGGATCCCGCTTGTGCGGGAGACGAAGCAATCCAGCCATCGGCAGGCTCGTGACCTTGAGCTTGTCGATACAGTGGGATCGCCACGGCGCGCTTCGCGCCCTCTCGCGATGACAAACGGTGATACCCGAACCCTGACCATTGGCCCACGGAAGACACGGAATGGGGCGCGCGGCGCGCCAGGATAAGGGACTAGCGACTAGGAACAGGCGAGCAATCTTCTAACTCCGAACCATGAACCACGAAAAACACGGAAAACACGAAAAGGTTTTAACTATGGACGGAGTGCGAGAGCTCGGAGATGGCCAAGCAGAAGACTTGGCCCCGGATTAAGTGACAACGTGAGGAGGGGTGACGGCAGCGGGTGCCCTTGTGGCGGCGAAGTAACATTGCCGAACTCCGTTCTCCTTTCTCCCTTCTCCTTTGCCTACGTTTTGGACGCAGTCCAAGAACGTCGGACAAACACATGTGCCCACAGCAGTGGGCAACAGTGCTTCTCCGGGCCACGCGCGCTGTGCGCGTGGCTCAATACGCGTAACTGAGCTCAATACCCGTTTGACGGCTGGTGTAGCTTAAGGCGGCCAGGTTCGATCGATTTTTGCTTTCCTGATGCAGCAAGGAAACGCTGAGGCGCTCGAGTAAGCGGGTGGACAAACGGAAACTTAGCGCCTCGATCTTATCCTCACGGTTCACGGCCAGGGTGCTCACCAACGATTCATAGGTTCGCCGGTTCTTGGCGTTGGTGGCGGAAAAATAGAACCGGCCCAGCAAGCGCTGGCTCAGACTGATGCTCAGATTCCGGTTGTCCGTGGCCTGCGAAGTAAAAAACGAGGCTCCGGCGCTACGGGCGTAGGTGATGCTCAGGCTGGTGGTTTCAAAAGGAGTATAACTCAGGGCGAAATTCAGCAGCGGGGTGGTTTGATCGAGGCCGGAGGAAGCTTGCGTGCTGCGGGAGTCGAAGCCTGCGCCCAGGCTCAAGCTGAGCTTTTCCGCCGGCTGCCAGCTGATGAGCGCACTCAACGATTCGCTGGCGTAGTCGGGCGCGGCGTCCACTACCGTGTAAGCATAGGCCGGGTTCAGGCTCAGACTTACTTGGTCACTCAGGAGATAGTTCAACGCGCCCTGGGCCGAGTAAGTCCGCTGGTCCGGCGTCAGGCTGCTGGTCCGGTCATTCCAGCCGCCCGACAGGCTGACCTGGAGCTTGGGGCTGAAACGGTAGGAGCCACCCAGTTGGGTGGAGAGGGTTTTGCGATCCGTTTGTTGGGCGGTCTCGACGATGATCTGATTGGATTTATTGTAGCTCTGGTTGAAGTTGAAAGACCAGTCTTGCCAATTCAGTACGCCACGGAGGCGTGCGGAATGCTGGGTGGAGTCCGCCAACGCATTATTGGAGTAATTGACCCGGGAAGGGCTGTAATCCAGCGACCAGTTTTCGCCTGCATCCAACGTCAGTCCGGCGGAAAGGCTGCTGATGTCGCTCTCTCCGCGTGTAGCCTGCCCAAGGAGGGGCAACCCATCGGCTCGCATCTGACTGAAGCCAAGGCGTGGGTGCAGCACAAAGATCCCGCCCAGTTGAAAGGGCGTTTCGGTTCCGGCCGGCGGCCGGCTCAACGGTGGAGGCGGGGCTGCTTTGCGTTGAACGGGCGTCAGCAAGGCCTCCGCTTCGGGGGCGAGAATAACGTTCTGGGATTTGGCTGTGGACAGGAGCCCTAGCGCCAGCAAAAGCACGAGCGGACGTGCGAGGAAAGTGTTCATGGGGCTTGTGCAGCGTGCTAGGGTAGGGCGGGAGAAGGCACTGTTCCGGCGTGCTCGCCGGAAATGTGTTTGTCCGACGTTCTTGGACGATGTCCAAAACGTAGGCAAAGGAGGAAGGAGGAAGGAGGAAGGAAACTTCAAACCTGAGATCGGAGGACGGAGGGCGGAGGACGGAGGACGGAGGACGGAAACCTTGTCGCTAGAACCTAGACCCCAGCGCCTAGAAAGCTAGCGGCAAGGGATTAGAGCTTAGCAGCCAGCATCTAGCGACTAGAAATTAGCGACCTAACTGCGATCTCCGGCAGACAGGCTGATCTCCACAAAAAAAGGCACAAAGTTGGGACTGGGAACGGAGCGCAGGGAAAAGGGAGAACGGAGGAGGGGCTGTTGGCCTGCAGTTAGGCTGCGAGGTGGAGGTCAGTCTCCGGACCCACCGGGATGGGGCGATCAGCAAGCGGCCGGTGCGGAGACCGGCACTCCAAGGGATAAGATTGACGGCGATGGGCACTTCACTCGTGCCCCGAAAGCACAGCGATGAATGGTGCGTGGTTCAGGCCTTCCAAACTTGTCCGGGCTTGGTTTTGAGGGTGCTCATCGCGTTGCGGCTGTCCACGATGCATGTAGCCCAGTTGGCGAGATCCTGATAGTTGACGGAGGCATGATTGGTCGCGATGAGGACCAGATCGAAGGCGGAGACGGTCTCCTTGTTCCAGCTTACGGATTTGGTGCCCGCCCATTGCGGATGCTCACGCGTGGGTCGGATGACGGGAACATAAGGATCGTGGTAGGAAACCTCGGCACCGCGGTGCTTGAGCATTTCCATCAAAATGTAGCTCGGCGATTCGCGGTCGTCATCGACGTTTGGCTTGTAGGCCAGTCCTAGGATGAGGACTTTGCTACCCTTGACGGGCTTGCGATGCTCATTCAACGCCTCCGCCACGCGATGGATGACATACTCGGGCATGGCGGTGTTGACCTCACCCGACAACTCGATGAAGCGGGTGTGCTGTCCGTATTCGCGGGCCTTCCAAGTGAGGTAGAATGGATCGATGGGGATGCAGTGGCCGCCCAAGCCGGGGCCCGGGTAAAAGGCCATGAAGCCGAAAGGTTTCGTTTTGGCGGCGTTGATCACCTCCCAGACATCAATGCCCATGGCGGCGTAAACGACCTTCAGTTCATTCACGAGGGCGATGTTTACACCGCGGAAGGTGTTCTCCAGCAGCTTGGCGGCTTCGGCCACGCGGCAGGACGAGACCGGCACGAGAGTCCTAATGGCGATGCTGTAAAGAGCCACGGCCTTCTCCAGGCAGGCCGGCGTGTAGCCGCCGACAATCTTGGGGATCGTGGCGACGACACTCTGCGGATTACCCGGATCTTCGCGCTCGGGTGAAAAGGCGAGATGGAAGTCGGTGCCGGCTTTAAGACCTGAGGTTGATTCGATCACCTTGCGCAGGTCCTCGTCGGTCGTGCCGGGATAAGTGGTCGATTCCAGCACCACGACCGTGCCCTTCTGCAGGTGGGGGGCGATCGCTTTGCCCGTTTCGGTGATGTAGGAGATGTCGGGTTCTCGGTTTTTGTTCAGCGGCGTGGGGACGCAGATGATAATCGCGGAGACTTCCTTGACACGGGAGAAGTCAGTGCTGGCGGAAAAATTCTTGGCGTCGATCTGCTCCCGGATGGCGGCATCGGTGATGTGCTTGATGTAGCTCCGGCCGGCATTCAGCGAGTCCACCTTGGCCCGGTCGATGTCGAGGCCAAGCACGTTGGCTTGGCAACGGGCGAACTGGAGGGAGAGAGGCAGGCCGACATAACCGAGACCGACGATCGCAAGTTTCATGGATGAGTAATGATTTTGAAGAGGCCGTGGGTTTGCCAGTCAATTTGGGGCCGGTCAGCTAGAAAATGAAAGCGGGGCTTCGACCGGCGTCATAAGCCGGGCCGGCTTTGCCGGAGAGGATCACATGCTCCGACATGCGGACGCTTACGCGGAACCTGCAGGCTACGGGTCCGCTCGGCCCTTCCGGCGGGATTGCGGCGCGAGGTTGGGACAATTTCCGGTCCTGCATCCGAACCGGTGACTAGCCCACGCGGCGCTGTGATTTGGGACCGGCCTGCGGGACCAAAAAAATCCCACCAACCGGGCCTCGGTCGGTGGGATTGAGAAATATCCCTGCTCAGGCTTTTCTAGACGTAAACCGGCGCGTCAGCCAAACGGTCAGCAGGGCGGCGAGGAATTCAGCACTCGGGGCACCGCCGCCGCCACCGCCACTGGAAGTGGGCGGGGTGGGCGAAGTCGGCAAGGTGGGCAGCGTTGGAGTGGTCGGCAAGGGCGGCGTTTCCGGCAACGGGTTGGTCGGAGTCGGATTGCTGGCGGGAGGTTCGCTCAAAATCAAGGTCGTGACCAAGCCGGTGGTATCGATTCGCCGGATCGCGGCATTGCCCGTGTCGGCCACGTAGAGGAAACCGGCGGCGCTAACGGTGAGATCGCGCGGTTGGTTGAACCAGGCCTCGATGCCGGAGCCGTCTTTGTGGCCGGCAATGCCGGACAGACCGGCGATCGTGGTCACCAGACCGGCCGAGGTGATGCGGCGGATGGTGGAGTTGCCGGTGTCAGCCACATAGACATTGCCCGTATTGTCGGTGGCGACGCCGCCGGGCTGGTTGAACAGGGCGAAGCTCCCGGTGCCGTCGCTGGTGCCGGTTACGCCGGCGAGACCGGCCAGGGTGGTGACCACGCCGGCGGGCGTCACCTTCCTGATGAGGTTGTTGGTGGTGTCGGCCACGAACAGGTTTCCGGCCGAGTCGGTCTCGATGCCGGAGGGATTGTTGAAGCGCGCGGCCGGGCCGGTGCCGTCGCTGCTGCCCGGGATTCCGGCGGAGCCGGCGAGGGTGGTGACCACACCGGCGGCGGTCACCTTGCGGATCGTGTGGTTCATGGCATCCGCCACATAGTAATTGCCGGCGGAGTCGCGGGCGATGCCGGCGGGCGAGGAGAAGGTGGCGGCCGAGCCGGTGCCATCGACATTGCCGCGCAACGTGGTCGAGCCCGCGAGGGTGGTGACCACGCCGGCGGGGCTTATAAGCCTGATCGTGCCGTTGGCCTTGTCCGCCACGGCGACTGATCCACCGGTCGAGGCGGCCAGGCCCGTGGGGTCGTTGAAGCGGGCGGCCGGGCCGGTGCCGTCGGCCGTGCCGGTCTGGCCGGCGGTGCCCGCCAGGGTCGATACCTGCGACGAGACGTTGATGGTGGCGATGATGTCGCTCGAAGCGTCGGCCACGTGGAGAAGGCCCGAACTGTCGGCGCTGATGCCCACCGGGAACGGGAGGAAGGCCGGCGCGACATTCAGCTTGGCGGAGAACAGCACGTCGGCCGGACCGCCGGCATCCTTGATCAGCCGGTAGAGCAGGCTGTTCATCGCGGATGATGCATTCTCGATGTGCAGCGTGTTGCTGGTGACGCCGCTGTAGGTGGAGTCATTGGCCAGATCGGACCAGGTGGCGCCGGCATCGGAAGAAATCTGCCAGCGCACCGCTCCGCTGGCGTTGGAGGCAAACAGGGCGACATCCTTCCCGGTGGTGACGGTCTGGTTGGCGACGCTGGTGGTCAGCACGGTGATCTTGTAGTTGTCGCTGACGACCGTGCCATGGGTGTTCGAAGCCACCACCGAATAGTCGCCGGCGTCGGCGGCCGTCACGCCGTTCAGCACCAAGGTTGAGGTGGTCGTGCCGGAGATGATGCCGGTGTTGGTCAGGTTGTCCCCGTTTTTGCGCCACTGCAGGGTGGGGGTGGGCTCACCGGCCACGGTCACGCTCAGCTGGAGAATGGTTCCCGGGTTCACGACCGTGGCGGGCGGCGGCTGATTGGTGATGGAGGGTCCGCCGATCACCGGCGAGGTGGTGACAGTGAGGGTGGCGGCATTGCTGGTGGCGGAGCCCAGACGGTTCGAGATCACCAGCGAGTAGTCGGCGGCATCCGTCAGCGCGACCGGAGAGATGGTCAGCGTGCGGCTGTTGGCGCCCTGGATGTTGCCGGTGTTCGCCAGGTTGACACCGTTCTTGCGCCACTGAAAGCTGGGGGTGGGAAATCCCTCGACCCCGGCCGAGAAAAACACGGCATTGCCGAGATTGGCCGTTTGGTTGGTCGGTTGCGAAGTGATCTTGGGCAATGAATTCACAAAGACCGAAAGCACGGCGGTTGCACTAACGGTTTCGCTGATGGAGTTTTTCGCGACAACCAAGTATTCTCCGGAGTCGGCAATCGCGACGCCGTCCAAAATAAGCGTGTTAGTCTGTGCGCCTCCGATGTGGTCGCCGTCGATGAGCTCTATACCGTTTTTCTTCCATTGGTAGGTCGCTTCCGGCAAAGCTGCCGCATGTGCGCTAAGAGTAATTTTCTGTCCGACAAGGGCATTTTGCGAGACCGGCTGCGTAGTGAAAACCGGTGCCTGGTTGACCAGAGGAGGTGCGGTAACAGTCAGAACGGCTTTAAGCGTAGTGACCTCATCGAGCGAGTTTTTCAAAGTTGCCGTGTATTCGCCGGCATCCGCAGCCGACGTGCTCAATAGGGTTAAAGTAGTAAGATTGCTCCCGACGACGTTGCCACCATTTGTGAGCGGCACGCCACCTTTCTTCCATTGAATAGTTGGTGTAGGTGTGCCCTCGGCTGCTACACTGAAAGAAGCACTTGTGCCCTGCACTACCGTTAGGCTGCTTGGCTGGACCGTGATGATTGGTGGAATTTGAACTCCGAGAAAAGCATCCTCGGATATGGATGTTCCACCTGCATTTGTGGCGACGACAAGATAGTTTCCAACATCGGCTTCAGCGACATTGGTCAACACGAGAATGGACGTTGAGGCGCCCGAGATTTTGCCCCCGTCTGACAGGGGAACCCCATCCTTTTGCCACCTGAAAGTCGGTGTAGGTGATCCTGTGGCGTCGCTTACGAAGGTGACTGTGGATCCAGCGGCAACGGTTTGGTCATCTGGTTGAAGCGTGATCACTGGAGCGGTATTGATCGTCAGAGTGGCATTGCTGCTTGTCGCAGCGGGGGCAGTCCCGTTTTCTACCACGACTGAATAGCTAGCAGCGTCGCCTACAGACACATTGGCCAAGGTCAGGCGGTTGGAAGAGGAGCCGGAGACGTTGCCCCCATCTGTAATATTGGCGCCATTCTTGCGCCACTGAAAGGTGGTTGGCACTGGCACGCCAGTGGCCGCAACTAGAAAGCTTACTGTGGCACCTGATGTCACGACTTGGTTCACCGGATGCTGGGTGATGATAGGCGCGACCGTAGCCATCGCGAGGGAAGCACTGTTGCTAGTGATTGCCGGTCCGACCGCATTGTTTACGACAACCGAGTAGTTGCCCACATCGGCCGCGCTCACACTGGACACCGCAAGCGTGGCGGAAGTGGCACCGGAGATGTTACCACCATCGGTGAGGTTAACGCCGCCTTTTTTCCACTGGTAAGTCAGGGGTGCGGTGCCAGTTGCGCCCACGGTGAACTGGGCAGTGCTGCCAGGGGGGACGATAGCATTGCTGGGTTGGGTGGCGATCCCGGGGGCAACGGGCAGCGCCGTTACAGATAGACCGGCACTGTTGCTCGTCACTGCCGGCCCCACGTCATTATTAACGGATACAGTGTAGGTGGCACTGTCCGAGATCGAAACGCTAGCGAGGGTTAGGGTATTCGCAGTCGCACCTGAGACATTGCCAACGTTGCTGAGGTTGATACCATTTTTTTTCCACTGGTAGGTGAGCGGGCCTGTGCCGGTAGCGACTACTGTGAAGGTGGCCGGATTACCCGCCAAGGTGGTGACGTCGACGGGCTGGGTGACGATCGCCGGAGGAAAGAGGACCGGGGTTACGGTCAAGGTGGCGCCACCGCTGGTGACGGCCGGCCCCACAGCATTGTTGACGACTACCGAATAGGTTGCGCTGTCGCCGATGACTACGCTGGCGAGGGTGAGGGTGGCAGTGTTGGCGCCAGAGATGTTGCCGCCGTTGGCGAGATCCACGCCGTTCCTTTTCCATTGGTAGGTCAGCGGGGCAGTGCCTGAGGCGCCGACTGTGAAGTTCACCGTGTTGCCCGCCGGGGTGGTGATATTGTTCGCCGGTTGGTTGACAATGCTCGGGGGAAAGGTGAGTGCCGATACAGTGAGAATAGCGCCGTTGCTTGTGATTGCCGGCCCAGCGGCATTATTGACCACGACCGTGTAGGTAGCTGCATCGCTGGAAGAGACGTTGGTGAGAGTCAACGTATCGGCGGTTGCACCGGCGATGTTGCCGCCGTTGGACAGATCAACGCCATTCTTTCTCCACCGATAGTTGAGCGGAGCAGTGCCGCTTGCGATCACGGTGAAGGTCGCGTTTGTGCCGGTGGTTGCGGTGGCATTGGTGGGATGGCTTGCAATACCTGGGCTCGTTCCCGCAAAATCTGCTGGTAGCTCAAATGCACCTATGTCCCATCCACTCCGCTGTGGTCTTGGTGATCCATTCTTAGAGCTAGTAAAGCCGGTTAATCCAGATGAAAGATCCGTGCCGCTATCAAGCGCTGGGCTACCAATTTTCAGTTGGAAATTTCCAGCCGTAAAATTTTCAAATATAGAAGATGGGGCAATTCCACCATTTATGCTGTTTGCACCGGCATTTAGGTTATTGAATGCCCCGTCAGATAGACTTGTGATTATATTGTAATCAGCTGTAGATCCGGTAGTTGAGGCGTTAAAAGCATAGGCTCCGTCGCCAGTCGAAATGCCCGAGACTCGAATAAATAGATTATTGAAAACTCGCATGTTGTTTGCCGCACCTCGAGTTGTTGAATATTTTCCAGCGAGTCCTGTCGTATAACCGCCAGAATCATAAAAAGTATTATTGTATATGTTTATGTTAGGCAGGTAGTTATTTAATGTTATTCGGCTTCTGACGAATAGATTGTTCCGTAAAATCCAATTTCCGCTTAGATTGTTCTCGGGGTTGTGATCAAGGTTGCCCCATTGCGACGTGCAATCCTCTGCATAATTTCCTTCAAACAAAAGGTTCGTAGTGGGTTCGCCGTAGGAATTGACGAAAGTTTGCATTATATCTGCGTGATTTGTGTTACTGTTGTCAGAACCTAGGATAATAATCCAATCAGCTGCAGAACCTGAGCCCGTAATTTTTGAAACCTCAACATCAAGCGATGAACCTGTATACGCAGTAACAAAGCCGGTCATTGCCTTAGTTGGGTCACTCTCTGAGAACACTGTAACTTGGTCATAACGTGAAAACCTTAGACCACTACTAACGAGAAGTGACTTAGAGCCTAGTGCGACATTTAAATTGGATGTCGATCTGCCGGTAAAACCTGGGGTGTTTGCCGCCACAATCCTTATGAATTGGTTATTTCTGATAACGTGGTTATTACCAAAAATACGCATCGCATCGTTACCGCTGCTATCTCTGAGTATATTTTCTTCCACGGTGTGATTGTTGCCAGTGAGGGAAATCATTCCATTGCCAATTGGATGATGGAACTCGCACCGTTTAATTGTAATATTGCTCGGGCGCGACGACGTGTCATTACTCGCAGACTTCATGTTAACACCAGCCACGCCACGCATGAATTCACAGTCTTGTATAATGACATAGCTGCACCCCGCTGTAGTGAGCTCTAGAACTGTTTGATCAAAAGTTATCCCAGTTATTGTGTAGTAGCTATTCCGTAGGGTTAATTTGCCTGTGAGAATTGTGGAGCCTTTGCCTGCTCCCCGAATGGCAATAGGTGAGCCATCTGTTCCATTCTTGCTTGAAGAACCGCCGATCGTATGGAGACCAGGCGAGAGCTCGATAACGTCACCTGCCTTCAATAAAGAAGAGCCGAGTGCATAATTTAGGGTCTGCCAAGGTGCTCCAGCTGATCCAGAGTTAGAGTTATTTCCAGTTGGTGAAACGTAAAATGTTGCAGCAAAAGCGGAGGTTCCACATAAAATGACACTGCTCATCAAGAGCAGCCTAAGCCAAATCTTTATCATCTTTGCCAGTGGTGGGCATTTCGTATTCATGGTGAAAAGTTGCTGTGGTTCTGCTGTCTTTGGTATGGAAACCGCGAATGTTGACAGTATGGATTCGCTTAAAGTTACTCCTCAAACACGATGATAGATTCTGCCGCAAATAGCACGCGCAAAGAGTCTTTTATGAATGATCCTGATGCTGCCAAACGTATGTTGTAGGAAATTGTCAAAGTCCCGCTTTCGGCGGCTCTTTCCTGCTTAGAGCTATCGCTAAGACGGATTTCCTGATTTCAGGAGTTCATCGAATACTCGGCGTAATTCTATCCTGGTTTCGTTCGCGCGGCGGTTCAGATCCTCGCGCACCACGTCGCATTGCTGGTGGAGAGCCAAAATTCGGTTGATCGCGTCACCGTGGGTATGGTCACGGCCATCCACAATCCAGTCCTGCATGCCGACCGATTCAAACACTCCCCGGAATTTCATGCTGTAAGCCACCCCCACGCAGGGAATTCCTTGAGAGAGGGCTGCGATGCAGGCGTGCATGCGCGAACCGATGAGGAAGGAGCATTTTCCGATGACGGCCTTGATCTCGTGTTGGTCGTAGTCGCCGGTCACGATTCTGACCCGGGCCTGCGCCTCGGGGGGGAGGGACTCGCGCACCAGACGGGAGGCTTCCGGATCGCTCTCGGGGCTGCCCGGGAGGGCGAAGGTGTGGGGGATAAGCCAGATTTCCCCGGGGTGCCGGTCAAGCAGGGTCCGAATGAGTTCCGGAAGGAGGGCCTGGTAGTCGAGTTTCAGGCCGAACATGTTTTTGCGGTTGTAACCGCCATTGAACATCAGGCCGTTGACATTGATGCCGATGATTTTGCCCGCACCGCCTTCCGCTTGCGGAGGATCAAGGTGGATGGCCTGCGGAGGGATCGGTTGCAGGGAGAAAGCCACATCCGGGCTGAGCAGGATTTTTTTCCGGGTACCGACCAATGTCTGGGCCACTTGCCGGCTGGCGAGATCACGCGCAATGATTGTGCCGGACCTGAGCAGGAGAAAACGGGCGAGCGCGCGGGCGAGGCCGCTCTTGTAAGGGCCGTAGGTCTGGGGCATCTGCGCGATGTCGCCGCGAACCAGAAGCACCACGGCCTGCAAGAAAAAGCCGTGCAGGAAACGGCTGAGGCCGTAAATGTCGCTGAAACTGTCGCCGCCGCGGATGTCCCCGACCATATCCGCCCGGCTGATGGCCTCGACCCAGGGGGCCAGCCCGGCCAGCCGCCGCCGCAGAGCGGCCGAGGGGGTCAATCTGTAGGCTAGGGCCACCAGCATGATCCACAGCAGGTGATCCTTGGGCGAGGAGCGGGGTGAAAGCCGGCAGGGTATGACCGGAACCAGGAGCTGCGTTTCACCCACGCGGAACGGAACAACCTCGGTCCGGTTGTGGCCGATCAAAAGGCCGATTTCCGCCGTCGGGACCGATTGGCGTGTCAGGCCGATGAGAGATGAGCCGAGGGCCAGCACCCCCCGGTTGGACGAACTGACGGCAATACCGAGGAAGAGGACACGCATGATGAATGTGCGGATGTTAAGAGGAGCAGGCGTTGAAAAACAAGAGTGCTCAGGCATTTTATTCCCGGAAGGTCCAACGCCAAGGCTGCTTCAGTTTGGTTGGAGGCGGAGCTATCAGCTCCGCGTTGGATGAGGGGCATGGTCCATGGCTCGCAGGAATGATAGTCCTGCCTCCATTTCCGGAATGCTCCGTGGATCTCTACTTTTTTATGGCCATGCAGACAGGTCTCGGGTTTTGCATCCTGCTTCCAACTCACACTTGGACCATTTCATAGCAGCGCGAAAAATTGTGAGCCTCAAAATTTCACCCAAAAGCCAAACTAAAGCGGAGATGCTCCATGCTGCGAAATGGTCGGCAGCGGCCAGAGTAACTAATCAGGGCATGTCGGCCGTAGTTACGTTTTTGTTGGCCGGTTTATTGGGGCCTGAGGCGTTTGGCACCGTAGCACTGGCTTACCTGACGGTTACATTTTTTGAAATCATCGCCGGGATGGGGTTTAATTCCGCTTTGGTGCAGAATCAGCGAATTAATGATCATCACTTAAACTCGGTATTCTGGCTCAATCTTGCTCTATCAAGCGCGTTGATGCTGCTGATATGGTTTGGCAGTGGTTTATTTGCTGCACTTGCCAAGGCTCCGGAGGTGCAGCCGATTTTGGGTTGGCTTGCACTGCTTCTTCCCATCCAAGGACTGACCGTAGTTCAGGTAGCTGTGATGAACCGGAATATGGCTTTTCGCGCCTTGGCAATCCGTTCCACGATAGCGGTGATGATCGGCGGAGTGCTAGGTCTGACTCTTGCTTTTTTGGGTTTTGGGGTGTGGGCGCTGGTTGCACAACATCTGGTTCGCGAATTAGTCAGTGTGCTCTTGCTTTGGGGGCAAAGCGACTGGCGGCCAAGGATGTCGTTTTCGTGGGCATCGGTCTGCGAGCTATTCAATTTCGCTGGCAAAGCCGTCGTGGGGCAGTTTGGGACGTTTTTTCAAAACCAATTCGACAGTATCGCCATAGGCCTTTTTCTGGGCCCTACAGCCCTTGGGCTCTACAGATTGGCTGAACGACTGGTCGAACTGAATCTAAGCTTGTTTCCGCGAGCACTTCAGTCCGTCTCTCTCTCGCATTTTTCCCGACTGCAACACGATCACGCGGAACTAAATCGAAATTTTGTTTTTGGCGTCAAACTCAACAGCCTTGGATCGTTTCCTGGACTAGCGTTTTTGGCTGGCGCAGGATCGCTGGTGTTAAGTGTCTTTGGTCCGGAATGGGGAGAAGCAGAAGGGGTGATGGCAATGCTAGCCATAGTCGGCATGGCAAAGGCCATAATTCTATTTGTTGGCCCAACCTTACAGGCGGTCTCTCAGCCAGGAATCGTATCGATAATGACTTGGGCGGGTGCGGTCGCCAACGCTTTGGCAATCACTGCGGTCGCTACTCTGTTACACGAAGCGAATGATTCTGTCCGAATGATGGGAATTTCTTTCGCAAGGGTTGTAGTATTCTGCGGTTTTTTGACTCCCATCATGTTGTTACAAATTAAACGGGTAACGAACTTGTCCCTGATTACTGTAGCAAGAGCCGTACTTCCATCATTTCTGACTGCAGGTATAGTGTTCGGTAGCCAATATTTGATCAAGTTGGCGGGCCTATGGCAGTATTTCTCAAATGCGTATATTTCTTTAGCTGCCGCTACCAGTATTGCGTTAGTGATTGTCGTAGTTGCGACGCGTTCGCTTGATCGCCCCTTGTGGAAATCCCTAATTACCGGTCTATCTGAACGGTGAATAGCCACCGCGCTAGCGTAGGTTCTCAACCTTGCTGAGACTCTCGTGTTGGCGCATTCTGGTAGTCTTTCATTCCTAGTTTCTGTTTAATTTTTCTAAAAATTACCCGAGATTTGGTGCAATCACCTGGAATGTATTGATAGTTGCCAATTGCGGACTGAACAGCAGCTCGATTGGCGTTCGCACGAAGCCGAAGTTGCACTAAATTATCTTCCCGCGTTACCTGCTCCATGAATTTGAGGACGAAATGGTATTCTGGGCGGTAGAAGTCATGTAAGAGAATTATGCTCTCCGGAGGCAACTCCAAGGCAGCGGCAAGGCAACATGCTACCCTGAAACGTCCGTCCACTAAGACAAGATTCCAACGGCGTTCCTGCAAGCAACCCAATGGGTAAGAAGGCCACATATGTCGCTTAGACTTGTCCGTCGGGTGTCCCCATAATCCGGTGGGGCCAATGTTGACAAAGTCGAAACGCAAGCGGTCATCGGCAATAGCCTGTTTAACCTCAGGATGGATTGCCACATGCTCTTCTACAAATTTCACATCAGATTCGACCGATACAATATGACGGATAGATGAAATGGAGGAGGCGAGAGCAGTAGAACGCCCGCTACCATACTCCAAGTAGGAGTCAGCTTTTAGCAGATAACGTTGAAGCAATGCGACTTCTTTGGTGGTCATGATATATCTAGACTGTATGCAGTTAGGTTATGCCTGAACTTAGACAAGGGACCATAAATTGGGGCTCTTGAATAGAACGTGAATATTGCACCAAATGATGAGCAATATGACTATAGCGTTATTTGGCGAAGGCTGGAGTAGATAGTAAGGCTATCTAGCGGGCCTTGTTGAAGTCATTCGCTCCGGTTCTTTATGAGTGAATGGTCGATTCCGGAATGCACCTCGAATTTATCGGTTCAACGAGGTTGTCGTCCTCCTATCGAGGATAATTGACCGGGAGGCGTTACGGGTTGGATTAGATGGGCATGCTCTTCTAGGAAGTTACGCTTCCTTGAGAAAAGGTTGCCGATTTTGTTGAGCCAACCTCGCCAGCCAAAGTGATCCCGCGGATCAATGATGTCGGCTTGGAGGTGGCGGGCGAGAACTCGGCCGAACCTTTGCCAATCGTGGAGGGACTTCACGCCAAAATTGATCTGGCTGAGGGAAAGGTTTTTTTGGAAATCCGCATCGGTCTTGATGGGGTAGTGGGGAGAGCGGGCGTCGTCCATGTGGTCTTCGTGGATGAAGGGGAAATACCAGCCGTTGATCCAGCCATGGTAGGCCGCGCGGATGCAATAGCCCGTGAAGGATTCCCCTTCGCGGATGGGACCGAGCTGCCGGTAAATCTCCCGCTTGAGCACATGCCCGCTGCCCTGCACGAAGCCGTGGGTCATGATGCGGTGGCCGCCGGCAAAGGTCCGGATCTTTTTGCCGGCTACTTCGGGCATGAAATCCTCGTCGTAAAAACGCCAGCAGCCGATCACGCCCAGCTTGGGCTCCGCCGCGAGGGCGCTCCGCAGCGTGGCGCCCCAGCCGTCGGGCAGGAGGCAGTCGTCGTCCACCTTAGACAGGTATTCGCCTTCCGAATTGGCCCAGAACCAATTGGTCGGGGCGCGCAGTTTCACGTTTTCCGGGCTGACATGCAGTTTGTGGAAGCGGGGATGCCCCTGGAAGGACCGCACCACCTCAAGGGTCTCGGCATGGTCGCCATTGTGCCAGACCCACACGCGCATCTGATCATCGCAGGATTCAAGCAGGCGTCCGAGGGCCACACGGGTGAAGACTGCCCGCTTGAAGGTGATCATCAAAATTTCATGCATGGAATATAGAGCACTCTAAACACTTTAGTCGCTTCAGGAGTATACTTTTGAACACTTTGGATGAATATTATCTATGAATTTGGCTCTTTGGATTCTGAATTAGGATTTGAATTGATAAGCTTGCGACGAAACAACGTTCGCAAGCGATCCATACTACCAGTTGCCTGGATTAGTGTTCGTGCTACGGCGTTAATGAATTTATGCACGGTAAAAATCATGCAGATTAAGGATCCTCGCAGATTTCGTGCATACAGTATCATATTAGTTACTTCGTAGAATTCGTTTCCGAAGCGTTCTTTGTATGATGCCTCGCCCAACCCGAAATCTACAGTCACTGATTTTTGTCCGCAGTGATCAGAAAAAACCCGAACAAGTAGCACGGTGCCAAGTTCGTATTTTCGATATTTATCAATGTAACCAGTTGAAGCCATGTGGAGAATATCGCCATATTGATGACAATGCCAAAACGCGCATGGTTTCCCTTCAATATATAATATGTAACCTCGTAGACCACCGCGAGCCGCCTCAACTTTCAGCCGCTGGAGTGTCTCTTGAGATCCACGAAACCCCGCACCTAATTTACGGTGATAAGTCGTAGATGCAACCTTCTCGGCTTCCGAGCAAAATTCATCTGCACTTTCGTATGATTGGAATGTTTTTATTTCCCATAGGGATGGGAAATCCCTGTCTAGTATTGTTGAAAGACGTTTAATCCAATGACGATGTTTTCGACTTCGAGATTTAAGAAACTCTTCTGCTGAAATAGGTAGTTTTAACTGCCAATGTTTGCTCAATTTATTGAGCATGCCATATCGGACACCGCCGATTGCCAATTTACCCTGCTCAATAACAATGGAATCTGCCCTAATTTGAGAAAACTGTGCACAATCTAGACTCCGGTTGAGAATGAAATCATCGATTATCGGGAAAAGTCCGGCCCAAGCATCTTTAGTCAATTCACCCAGTGCGCCGCCATCTATTAGAACCAGTTGCTTCAATTTGACTGACCCAATCTTGAGATATCCTAATGAGATCTTCCTAATTGAATTCTCGATTCGGCCCACAATCAGCGAAATGATTTCCTCGTTCTTCCTAATAACAAAAATACAAGGGCTGATAATTTCTCGTCTGCTTCTAATAATTAAATTATAGAAGTCGAAATCGGCATTTGGGTGCCATTGGTTTCTTAGCCAGAACAACTTTATAGATTCTAATTCCTTAATTGTTGTAATTATCTGTATATCAATGCCTGAAGGATTTTTCATGGATTAATTGGGCCTGGCAGTGGCAGGCAATTGAAATGCCGAAATCAATGCTAATTGCATATACCAAACTCCATACGTTTGGTCGAAGTATGATATCCCTATCCAATTGAACATGTGCACAACAATTGTGACACCAAGTGCCCAACCTAAATGTTGATCATGTATTGGCATATTATCGCTTTCCGGAAATTTATTTAGCGCAGTACCGAGTGAATTGAATGACTTAATTAGTAAGAGAAAGAATAGAATCATCGATCCAAGTCCGGCCGCAATACCGTATGATATATATTGATTTGTTATGTCGGCACTTCCTGTAGCGTGTATGTAATACGCAAACCAAGTCTGAGTCTCTACTGTAGGCATTCCGGCAAGCCACCAACTTTCTATATGCTTAAACGCCTGCTCCATTAAATGGGATCGATGCCAACCATCACCACCGCTTATCGAACTGATTTTTGCGGGAATATACCAGATAGGAGCCTTCATCAGGGAGCCGACGATTACCAGCAGCAAAAAGGCGATAATCTTAACCGCACGAAGTTGGGATCTCAATATCCAGAATATCCAGCCTACAAACGCAACTCCTACACAACTCAATGGACCACCAGAATTGGATGCGTATACAATCATCAAGCAAGCTATAGTGCCTAGGATTCCACTGTTCCGAATACTCTGGTTGCGAATAAAAGCGATATAGGTTGGCAACATACATGCACCAAATGTCCCCATCAGACTTGGATGCCGAAAGCTCCCGATAGCCCTTAGTCTATCGCCCCGAATCATGTCAGATCCGCCGGATCGTGCTCCGATTAACGAGAAAATATTGAATTTATAAATGCTTTCTATCAGCGATAAAATCGCGAATGGAATAATCAGCAGAGCTGTTGATTTTAGTAATTGATAGATGTCATCGCGATTTTGAATCAATCCTCTAAAAGAAAAGTAGCATAGAAATGCATCTGTTCCCCAGCCAATACGGTATGCGATGCCATCGCCGCCTCGCACAATAAAGACAACAACGGTATATATTATGAAAATGATCAGCGCCTTGTCGATACGAGTTAAGTAAGAGAAGGCAAATTCGCGGCGAGTAACCACCCTCAGGAAACCAGCCAACTCTACGATCCGGAAGGTGAAGATATTGAACCCAGCAACATTGAATTGCTGATTTTGAGTTAAGTAGAGAATTCCGGCTACCATGCCTATGGCTGCACGGCTGCGGGAGCCGGAGAGCACCAGGTAAAGCACGACCGTCAGAATGAGGAACCCGAGGAGATTCATGCTGCGCGGGTCAGGTCCTGCCCGGTTTACCTCCCACCGACCAGCGCAGAACGGCAAGCCACTTGCCGAGCGAGGCCCGGCCGTGGCGCACAAACTGGTTGCCAAAAGGCAGCAAGGGAATGATCAGCAGAAGCCGGAGCAGGGCGGAGCCTCCCATGGCGATTCGGTAGGCCGTGGCGGCAGCCAGGCCCCGGTGGAGCCGCATGAAATGATGGCACGACACGCGCATCATGACCGTGGAAAAATTGCTGACGGTCTGGCGCGAACTGCCGCCACCATGATGGACCAGCTGCGCCTCCGGAATGTAATAGGCCAGCCAGCCGGCCTTCCTGAGCTTGTAGCCCAGGTCCACATCCTCGCCATACATGAAGTAGGATTCCGTGAACCCGCCGATCAGATCGAAGCAGTCCTTCCGGATCAGGATGCAGGCACCGGACAGGGCCTCGACTGCCACCGGGGTTGTGCCCTGGCGAAAGAGCGCGGCGTTGCCCCAGAGCGAGGAATCCGGATACCTCCGGCGCAGGTATTCGGAATCCAGCACGCGGTTCAATATCGTCGGGAAATTCAGGATGCTGGTGGTCTGCAGCGAGCGGTCCGTGTTCAGCAGACGGCACCCGACCGCACCGGCTTTGGGCAGGGATTCGAGCCGGGCCCCCAGGAGGGAGAGAGAATCCTCGATGAATTCCGTGTCGGGATTCAGGAGCAGGAGGTTGCGTCCGCCGGCGTGGCGGGCACCGAGGTTGTTGGCCCGGGCAAAGCCGATGTTTTCCCGGCTTTGGATGAACCGCACTTCGGGAAATTCGGCCGCCAGCATACGGTCGCAGCCATCGAAGGAGGCGCCGTCCACCACGATGATCTCAAGCTTCAGCCCGGGCGGGTGGTGTCGGCCCAAGGATTGCAGGCAGGCGCGCAGGTAGTCCTTGGAGTTCCAGTTGACGATGATGATGGATACGTCGGGTGACGACATGGATGCTCAATCCGGCCTGGTGCCGGCAGTTTGAGGACATGGTATCCGGGACAGGGGGCACATGGGGGCGCGGAGGTGGATTACCAGATGCTGCTCCGGCCGCTCAGCTTGCGCAATTGCTGGCCCCGGACGTAGCGGATCAGATCAGGATCGGGCACGCGGGGCACGCGTTGCAGCCAGCCTTTGAAGTAGCCCCAGCCCAGCCCGGCGGAGGCCACCAAGTAGGGCGGGGCGAAGGTGCGCTTGGCGCATTTGGCCAGCATGAAGAGCGGGTGGTAGCCGGTGATGTGGTTGGCCAGGCCGTTCTTCACCAGGTTGCGCCAGCGGCCGTCGGCCGAGCCGGTGTCCTTGAGCTGGTGAATCTTCAATTCGGGGAAGGTCCGGGTGACCCAGCCCTGCTGGTTGGCCTTCAATTCATCGAGGGTGTCCCAACCCGGGGCCATGTGCAGGCCGCCGATCTGCTCCCAGCAGGCCCGCCGGTAGATCTTGGTGGCGCCGCGCACATGGAAGGCCGGATCGCCCAGGGTCTCGCCGACCAGCCCCGCCGGGGTGTTCTGGCAGATGAGGCCGCCGCCGATGCCGAGGCGGCTGTCCCGGTCGAAATGGGCGAAGCAGCTGGCGAAATAATCCGGTTCGAAGGCAAGGTCGCCGTCGAACTTAACCAGATAGTCCCAAGCCCGTGCCCCCACCAGGGCGAAACCGTCGTTGAACGCCTGCACCACGCCCGTGCCGGGCTGCCGGAAGCCCCGGTCCGGGCGGTGCACCACCTTGATCCAGTCGTGGCGTGCGACCGCCTCGTCGATAATCGCTGCGGTGCGATCCGTCGAACCGTCGTCCACGATCACCCAGAGGGCGGGACGGACTGTCTGCCGCTCGAACGAGACGATGGTGTGCGGGAAATTTCCCTCCTCGTTCCTCACGGGGGTGATCACGATGTATTGCGGGTGTCCGTTCATGGGGCGGGTGCGATGGTCAGGAGATGGGCGCGCGATCCGGAGGAAGGCCCGGGCGGGACGCATTCAAAATGCCGTGTCGCATGGGATGCAATCCACCATTAGGCGGCGGGGCGCGCCGGACGGGGTTTGAGCCGCTTGAAGACGCTCTGGACAGAATGAAGCCAGTCGTAGGCGCCGGAGACCTTGGCCCGGAGCAGCGGGAAGTCGTCGCAGCCGTTGGCCGGCAGCCGGCGCAGCTGCAGCGGATCGTCGCCCGCGGTCACCGTGCCGATTTCGGTGGTGGCGCAGGTGGCGTAACCGGCCTCTCCGATCATTTCGCGCAGGCGGGCGGTGAAGTCCCGGTCGGCCGAGGGAAACGCGTAGGGGTAGGCAAAGCTGGTGACGCTGGCGCCGAGATGCTGTTCGATCATTTGCCGGGAGTCGTGCAGTTCGCGTCCGATCTCGGGCCAGCCCAGGCGAACGAGAATCGGGTGGCTGACCGTGTGCGACCCGAATTCGATGCCGGCCCGCCGCAGTTCCCGCACCTCGGGCCAGGTCAGGCACTCGTGGGACTTGAAACTCAGCCGGGTCTCACCGACATAGGCCGTGGGCAGATACATGGTCGCCGTGAACCCGTGGCGCGCGAGGACGGGATAGGCGGCCGTGTGAAAATCGCGGAAACCGTCGTCGAAGGTAATGGCGACCAACTTTTGAGAAGTTGGGGGAGAAAGGGCAGCGGAGAAAGGAGAAGGGGCGCCTGAGGCTGGAGGCTGGAGACCGGAGGCCGGAGACTGGGTGCCGGCACCGTTCGCGAATCTTACTTCCTCTTTCATACCCTGCACCTTGTCCCCTTCGCCCTGTGTCTTCAGTGCTTGCAACCCCTCGCTGAGCGTCACGCCCCGATAGCCCAAGTCGGCCAGCCATTGCATCTGCTCGGCAAAGCGCCGCGGCGAAGCGCACACGCGGTAATAAGGCGAGATGCCCGGCTCAGGATCATCGGCAATCCGGTGATACATGAGGACGGGCAGGCGGCTGACCGCGGCGCGGCCTGCGGTTGCTGGGGCGGGTGCGCCCTTCAGCCGGAGAACCGGATCGACGAGGCCGAGGGAGATCAGGCGGTCGAGGCGCACGGGAAATCAGAACCGGGGGAGGCGGGGTTTCGGAAGCCGGAGGTCCGATTCGGCAACGGGCGCCGGCGCCGGAGCAGGGAGGAGCGGTCGGGCATGGCGGACTGGATTGCTGTTTCGCATGGGCCGGGGCCGTCTTTCAGCAGAAGGGACTCAGGCGATCAACCAGGCCGAGATAGTCATGCTTGCGGGTTTCCCAACAGTTCAGCCGGGCATACTCCAGTCCGGCGGCCGCCTGCCGCCGGTGCAGCTCCGCATCGCTCAACAGGCTGATCAGGGCCGCGACGAGGGCCTCGACATTGCCGGAGGGGAAGAAGCGCACCACCGTGTCGTCGAAGTAATACCGGTCAATCTTGGTGCTGGACACCACGGCGGGAACGCCGACCGACATGAATTCCATGATCTTGGTGCTGTAGGCCTCGTTGCCAAAGGAGTCGGCGCGCTTCGGCACGACGCCGAGGTCCGCCCGGGCCATGATGGCGGCGACCTTGCGGACATTGGTCGGTTCGAAAAAGCGGACGCAACCGTCGAGGCCGAGATCGCGGGTCAGGGCGACGAGGGATTCCTTGGCGTTGCCGTCGCCGTAGATGTGGAATTCCGCCCCGGGCACGGCCGCGCGCACCGCCGGAAACGCACGGATGGCAATGTCCAGGCCCTGGTGCCATTGCAGTCCGCCCGGGAAAATCACCACTTTTTTCCCGTCGTCGCGCGGGGCGGGAGCGGGAACGAAAACCTGGGAATCAACGTAGTTGATGAACGCGGTGCTGCGATCCCGGGTGCCGGTGCGCCCGGTGTAGGTGTCGAGCCAAAGATGATTGGCGATGATCACATGGTTTGCCAGGGCGGCGGAGCAGCGCTCCATCAGCTTGAGCAAGGTGAAGGAAACCCCGGACGCGCGCTGGCCGAACTTGCTGGTGAAAAATTCCGGCACGATGTCGTGGATGTCGAGGATGACGGGCGTGCCGGTCATCTTCGGATACAAGGCCGCGAAGATCAGGAAGTCGGGGATGTTGTGGACGTGGATCAGGTCGTAGCGCCGGCGGGCGTGGCTGCGCGTCAGCCACCAGAAGGAGGCGAGGAGGAAGCGCAGCAGCGGCCACAGGTAGGACAGCTTCGACTGCTCGTTTTTGCCAAAGCGGTCCTGCAGGCGATGCACGCACACATTTTGAATCGTTTCCTGGCGGGGCAGATCGGCGGACCGGCGGAGGGCGAGAATGTCAACATGGTCGCCGCGAGCCGCGAGGGCCTCCGCATAGCGGGTCACGCGGTTGTCGCTTTCGTAGAACGAATGGCTGATCATGCAGATCCTGCGCGGGCGCGGCAGGGCGGGGAGCGGGCTCAGGCCGCGGGCGAAGCGCGACACCTGGCCGGGCAGGGCCTGCCAGTATCTGCCGGTGTGCTGGCGGCGGACATGCGCGAGCAGTTCGCGGTAATAGGACACCGGAAAGGTGCGCGGGCTCGCGGCCTCACCGTCGAAACGGACATAGTCGGGATGGACATTGACGAGTGCCATGCCCCCGTGGCCGGCAACCCAGTCCAGCTTGCGCAACCAGATCTCGGGCGAGGTTTCACGAAGCAGCAGGAACAGGGTCGAGTCCTGCGGGAGGGTGTAGGGCAGCTCGATGTAGCCCGAGGTATTTGGTGGCGGCGTGAGGTATCTCCCGTTGGCGGACACGGTGCGCGGCGGCGGAGCTGAGACCCAAAACGGGAAAATGGTGCCGGCGCCCGAAGACTGGGGTTCGAAGGGATCCGTGTCGAAGGTGGAGGAGTCGTATTCGATCTTGAGGTCGTGCAACCACTCGAGGTTTCGCAGCATGAACCCGGCGCGAAACCCCGAGGCCCCCCAGTCCTGCAGGTGATGGTTGATCCGGACGGCCTGCTCCTCGAACCCGCGGCGCGAATCATACAGGTGACCGTCGTGCCGGAGGTCATGGACCCCGACTTCGAAGCCGTTCCCAACCAGCCAGGCGCGCAATTCCGGCGGCACGGCATACGGCCCCTCCGGGATGAAGTTGAAACAGGAGCGAACACCCATCTCCATCTCAAGCTCCGCGAGCTGCCGGCATTTCGCGAGCCCTTCGGGGCCTTCCACATCGTGGGTGATCACGAAGGCAAACTGACTGTTTTCGGGCCAGCCGGGCCAGCCGGTCGGTTTGGTGGCGGCGTTGGCCTGGATCGGCCAGACCGCGGAATGGATGCGGCGCAGGCGCCGCGCGAGAATCCGGCGAAAGCCCATGCGCAGGCTCCAGGGAAGAAAAGGCTTCAGGAGGTAGTAGAGTCGGCGATGCAGCATCGGTCAGAATTCGGACTGGGTGAGAGGTTTCCGTTGGCGATGTTTGTCAGCTGCGGGCAGCGGCGGTGAAGCGTTTTCTCGGCGGGTGAACGAGGCGGCCTAGGATCATACCAGTCTGGTGTTGGGGAATGGCCAGTAGGATGATCCCGCCCATGGTTCCAGCGCCAGCGAGAACATCGCTACCGGCGGCTCCCTGTATGCGTGGAGATGCCGCGAATGAGCCGCCGCGTGGAGCTCGCATCATGCGCCCAGGAAAAAATTGCTGTCCTGTTGCAGTCGGGCGGGAACGTAGGGATTGTTTTTGTTGAGCACGACGCCGACATTGGTCTTGGCTTGGGTCAGAAGCTCCGCGGCGCGTTCCGCGACATGGCGGTCGGTTTTTTCGGATTCTACCACGAGGAGGGTCATATCCATGAACTGGGCGAGGCGGGGGGTGATACTGATCTGGTTCACCGGCGGCATGTCGAAAATGATGTAGTCGAAGTCGCTGGCCTTGAGCTTCGGCACGAGCTGGTTGAAACGCTGGGGGAGGCCCTTGGCGAGACGCTCGCCGCCGGAACTTTCGCTGACGACGTAGAGGTTGTCGCGGACAAATGCCGAGTTGCGGGTGTCGAGCAGCTGGTCCAAGCCGATCTGGGTGCCGCGCTGGAAGTGCTGGGCGGAGCCCTGGCCCTGGGTCATGTCCACGAGGAGGACGTTGCCCTCGCCGGTCTCGGACAAGGAACGGGCCAAGCCGGAGGCGGTGGTGGTGACGCCCGAGCTGCGCCCCAGTCCAGTCACGGCGATCAGCTTGGGTTTGTGCCGGAGGTTGATGCTCTCGAAGTAGCTGATCAAGCGGTCGCGCAGGGTTTGATGGAAGGGTTCCAGCTCGGTTGTGGCCAAAGACATCCCATTCCCCGACCCGGCGGCGTTTTGGTCGGCGTCGCCCACCGGCTTGCTGCCCGCAGCCGGCAACAGTTTTCGCCGGCTTTTACCTGCGGCAAGGGCGGTCTTGAGCCGGGGAATGGCGATGAAGAGGGGGGCGCGCAGGGTGCGTTCCACCTCGCCCGGGCGCCGGATGGAGTGATCGAGGAACATCTCGATGAGGAAGGCCCAAGCCAGACCCAGAATCAAACCAGCGGCGGCGATGCCGGCGGTGAGCTTGCGCAGTGGCATCCAGTCTTGCGCCGCCGGGGTGGCGGACTGCACGATGCTGATATTCGAAACCTTGCCGTCGCCCATGGCTTCCTTGATGCGCTGTTGCTCCAGGCTCGCGGCATAGCGGCGGTAATTGGTTTCCTCGAGTTCCTTGCGGCGACGCAGTTCGAGGATGGATACTTCCAGTTGGTCGAGGTTGGCCGCCTCGGCTCGAACCTGCTCCATCTGCGCGTTGAGGGCTTTGAGTCTCGCTTGCAGAGCGGTGATCTGGGCGCCTTCCGTCACGGGATCGTAGCCGCCGGGGCGGTTGCCCGCCGCCACCACCACGGCGGTGTTCACGCGCGCGAGCCCGGGGTGGGCGGCAATCAGCTGCTGGCGTGAAGCCTCGGCCTCGGCCACCTGGGCCCGCACTTCCTGAATGCGCGCGGAGCCCTCCTTAAAATAGTTCAACAGCTCGGCCTCCCGGCCCCGCAACTGGCTGATCTGGGCCAGGACGCGCTGATAGGCCTCAATCTGTGCGGGCGGCACAGGGGCCGGCTCGGTCGCGGTGGCCTCCGCGGCGGCGGGCTGGAGGAGTTTTGTCATCTGCTCATACACGGAGATCCGGCCAGCGAGTTCCGCCTGGGCGGTGAAAATGGCGTCGCGAATGCGGTTCATCTGGTCGGCATAGGCCTGCTTCGAGGCCTCCAGGGAAACGACCCCGGCCTTGGCATTCACCGCCCGGAGCTGTTCCTCAGTCTGCGTAAGCCGGGCCCGCAACTGGTCGGTCTCCTGGGCCAGAAATTCGCCGACCATGCCGGCGGCGCGGTGGATTTCCTGGTGACGTTTGAGGTAAGCGTTGACGTACTCCCGCATGATGGCCTGCGCCATTTCGGCATTGGGGTGAGTGACGTAGGCCTCAATCGTGCTGCTGTTGCGAGGAGTCTCCGCAAATAATCCAGCGCGAACAACGCTTGTGGCTTCAGCGAGAGATTTGGAATCACTGATGCCAGTTAGCACTTTATCCGGACCGACATTGCGGGCGACGGTCTCGGCCAGATCCCGGCTGGTAAAGATCTGGAGCTCGGAATTCAGGACCGTGGCGCCGCGGCCATCCGGGGACATGGTGATCGTGTCGTTGGCCCCGGGATCCATCGAGCGCCCCTCGCTGATAACGAAGCGGATCAAGAGATTGGCGCGTGATTGGTAGGGGGGCGGTTTGAGCTTATAAACCGCGGCGGCTGCTCCCAAGCCGAGCATGGTGCAGATGATGATCTTCCACTTGTGACGGAACAGGACGTAGTAGAGGTCGCTGATCTTGAATGTGGCGGTGGGATTGGTGGTGGGAGTGGCCATTCGTGGAATCCGGATGTCGCGGGAAAGAGATGGGGAAAGTTAAGGGGCCAAACGAGGGGTCGTCCATGGGAATCGGAGGCGCGGCGGGGCGCGCCGGGAGAAGGGAGCAGGGAGGAAGGACCAAGGACCAGGGACTAGCGACTAGCATCAAGTGACTAGTCACTACGGACTAGGGAGACCGGAGACCGGAGGAGGGTAGGGCGGAGGGCGGAACAAAGGACCGGGGACGAGGGACCATGGACTAAGGCAGAAGTGTGAAGCGAAGTAACAAGGAACAAGTATCAAGTAACAAGGGCGGAGGACTGAAACTTGAAAGCTGAAACCTGAAATCGGAAACCGGAGGCGGGCGCGCGTGGTGCGCAGGAGAAAGGAGAAGGGAGGAGGGAGGACGGAGACAGGAGATCGGAGTTCGGAGATCGGACTACTGACCACTGACTACGGACAACGGGTCGGACGGTGGACAGTGGACGGAGGGCGGAACAAAGGACCAAGGACCAGAGACAAGGGACAAAGGATTCCGTCTTCCATGCTCCTTTCTCCGTGATTCCTCCTCCCGCCTACGGCGCGGCTTGCCGCGCCTAGGCAATGTGGCGGTAAAGGAAGCGGCCGGCCAGGCGCGACAGAGGCAGGGGCAGGTTTCGGAAAATTTGGTTATGCCAGCCCTGGGCTTCATCCTTGGCCGTAACATGGCCAGATGTCCGAAAATCAAACCGGGTGTATTCGACCGACTCTTCCCGCGTGCCCCAACCAAGTTTGAATTTTCGCAGTCCTTCGTTGCCGAGGGAGGTGCGGCCGAAATCCATTTCGAGAAAGCCTGCGTTGGCATAATGCTGGATGCTCCGCCAGAAAACCAGATTGTTGGCTCGCAGCTCCTGTCGGTTCTCATCGGAGGCGCCGAATTTGTAGATGGCCCGCCGGTTGAAATGCAGGAAGATCGCGCCGGCTACGGGCAGTCCGCTCGCATCCCGGCCGAGCACGATCCAGCCCTGCTCCCGCTCAGCCAAGATATAACGCTGGATGTTCGTGAAAAAGCGATAGGGCTGGGGCGGCACGCCATGACGGCGGCGGGTCTGGCACATGAGCCCATAAAAGGCATTCATCGCCTCAGGGGAGCGGGAGAACTCCACTTTCACGCCGCTGCGCTCGGCCTTGCGCATGGCGCGACGCACAGAATCGTCAAACCCAGCCAGCAGGGTGGCTTCGCCGACGTTCAAGGTCAGTGTATGGCGCAGGAAACTGGTCGAGGCCGGAGCTTCGGGCTGCCAAGATTTTCCGCCCCGGCACTCGAGGTATTTCCATCCGCGCGCGCGGCCCAAGGCCAGGGCTGCGTCGATCAGCTCGCGGAAGTTTGCGGGATCGGAGCAAAGTGGCTCCACTAGGTCGGTGAAAGGGAGGCCAACGCCGCGTTTTCCCGTCAGCCAGCTGGATACCTCCATCAGGGGCAGGAGGGCGGTCAATTTTCCCGTCGCATCGCTCTTAGTGAGGTAGTGCGGCTGGTAGCCGTAGGCCTCCTGCAGCACTCGGGCCCAGGCCGCCGAGTGGAAGAATGTCGCACCTTCCAAGGTGCGCACGTTATCGTCCCACGCGGCATGCTTCCGGGGATCCAGCTGGTTGATACCGGGCGTGCCCGGAGCAGGAGAGGTGCTCGAGACCGGTATCACATTGCACAAGCAGGCTGGCCGCGATCAGGCAGCCCCGCCAGCGACAAGGCGCAGGCAGTCCTTGAACTCCCGGACCACGATTTCGATCTGCTGGTTCGTCAGCTCGGGAAACATGGGCAGGGACAGGAAGCTGTCGGCGCAGGCTTCGCTGACAGGAAAGTTGCCACGGCGGTAGCCAAGATTGGCGTAAGCCTGCTGCAGATGGACCGGGACCGGATAGTGAATGCCGGTGGCGACGCCACGTTCGCCGAGCAGTTGGATCAGGCGATCGCGATGGGCAGCACGCACGGCGTAGATGTGGTAGATGGACTGGCCGTATGCCGCCTCGCTCGGCAGGGTGACCCCCGGGGTCCCCGCGAGCAGTTGATTGTAAAGGGCGGCAGCCCGCCGGCGCTGATTGTTGGCCTGTTCAAGATACTTGAGCTTCACGCTAAGGACCGCGGCCTGAAGACCGTCCATGCGGCCGTTCCAGCCCACGACATCGTGGTAATATTTCTTCTTTTGGCCGTGCTCGCGGAACATGGCCACCTTTTCGCGAAGAGCGGCGTCGTTGGTGGTGACGGCTCCTGCTTCGCCCCAGGCGCCAAGGTTCTTGCCGGGATAGAAACTGAAAGAGGCGGCGTGGCCAATGGTGCCAGCCTTGCGGCCGCGATAGGTGGTGCCCTGAGCCTGGGCGGCATCCTCCACCACGAAGAGATTGTGCTTCTTCGCAATTGCCATGATAGGGTCCATGTCGGCGCACTGCCCAAAGAGATGCACCGGCATGATGGCCTTGGTGCGGGGAGTGATGGCGGCCTCGATCTGGGTGGGATCGATCGTGTAGGTCTGCGGATCAATATCCACGAAGACGGGCTTGGCGCCGGCATAGGTGATCGCCTCGGCGGTGGCCATGAAGGTCATGGGCACGGTGATGACCTCATCGCCGGGACCGACGCCCAGGGCAAGGAGTGAGAACCAGAGCGAGTCCGTGCCATTGCCAACGCCGATGCAGAACTTGGCGTCGCAGAACTTGGCGTAGGCCTCCTCAAAGCGAGCGACGAAGGGACCGCCGGCGAAGGCGTTTGCGTCAATAACCTCGTTCATCGCCGCCATGACTTCCTGGCGTATCGGATCGTGGTGGGCTTTCAGGTCGAGAAACGGGATTTTGGACTGGGACATTGCGGATGAGGAGAAAGGAGAAGGGAGGAAGGACTCGGGACCAGGGACTAGGGACTAGGTTCTAGGGTCTAGCGATTAGTGACTAGCGACTAGGAACTAGGGAGAACGGAGGACGGGAGGTAAGTGACAAGAAACAAGTATCAAGTAACAAGGGCGGAGGACGGAGGGGTGGAGAACGGAAACCTGAGGAGGGCGAGCGTGGCGCGCAGGAGACAGGAGACAGGAGAAAGGAGAAAGGAGAAGGGAGGAGGCAGGGCAGAGAAGGGAGACCGGAGGCGGGGCTACAATGGACGGTAAACGGTGGGAGTAAGGAGATGGGAGGCTGGAGGACGGTGGGAAAAAGGTGGAGCGTCTAGCGAACAGGGACCAGAAATTTTCAACTCGGGTCACACGGGTGTGGTGCGCTCAGAGCGAGCGGAGGACCTTGGCGGGGTTGCCGGCCACGATGGTCTTCGGCGCGACATTCTTGGTCACAACCGCACCGGCTCCGACGACTGCACCCTCGCCGATCGTGATTCCACACAGCAGCGTAGCGCCGGAGCCGATGGAGGCGCCGCGCTTGACCACGGTGGGCAGGCATTTCCAGTCGGCCTCCGTCTGGAGACTGCCGTCGGCGTTGGCTGCGCGAGGGAACATGTCGTTGGTGAAGGTCACACTGTGGCCGACAAAAACCTCGTCCTCGATGGTCACGCCTTCGCAGATAAAGGTGTGGCTGGAGATCTTGCAGCGTCTTCCGATCCTGGCGCCCTTCTGGATTTCCACGAAGGTGCCGATCTTGGATTCGTCCCCGATCTCACAACCATAGAGGTTGACGAAACCGAAGATCTTGACGCCCTGGCCAAGCTTGACGCTGGCGGCAATCTGCTGGTTGGGCTGGGAGGGAGGCGACATGGGAAAGCAGGTGGACCTGGCGATTTTCAGCCTGCCTTGTTCGCACTGTCGCCGATTGGCTTGATAGCACCGACGGCTAGGGGCGAACGGGAACCGCTGCTGTCAGTCACCGGAGAGCGGCTGGAGGAGGAACCAGCGGATGATTTGGCCGCACTGGGCAACTCGATCGGTGCGCCATGAAGTTTGAGCGACTGCGATGAGGCCTCGAGGATGCGAACGATCTCAAGGCCGCGTCGTCCATCCGTGATGGGAGTGTTGCCGGATCTGATGCAATCAAGGAAGTGCTGGCACTCCGTTTTCAGGGGTTCGTCCTGCTTGATGTAGGGGCTATACATGTCGCCGTAGTGATAGGCGTAATGGAACTCTGCGAAGGTATCGTAGTGGGGTGGACGTTCGACACGCACGTCGAAGATCTTGATCTTCTCCTGGGGCGCCACGTCATCGTAAACGATCATGCGTTCACTGCCGACAATGGTCATCTCACGGATTTTCTTCGGGTCGAGCCAGCTGCTTTGGATGATGGCGGACTTTTCCCGGGTGAAGGAGAGGCTCATCGATGTGACATCTTCGATGCCCGGAGTCACGTGAGCTGTGCCCTGGCAATTCACGCGCAAAGGCGTCTCGTTCATGATGTGCAGGATGATTGAGATGTCGTGCGGGGCGAGATCCCAGGCCACATTGATATCCTTCTGGAAGAGGCCCAAGTTCAGGCGGCGGGCCGAGATGTATCGAATTTCGCCGATGTCTCCCTTGTCGACAATCTCCTTCATTTTGCGCACGGCCGGTGAGTAAAGGAAGGTGTGGCCCACCATCAGGATCAGCCCCTGTTTCTTGGCGAGGTCAACAAGCTCCTCACACTGGGCGACGGAGGCGGCGAGGGGTTTCTCAATGAAGGTGTGCTTGCCAGCCAGCAAGCTCGACTTGGCCATGGGGAAATGGTGACGGACTGGCGTCGCAATCACGATGGCATCAAGCGTCGTATCGTTTAGGAGGTTTTCGAACTTGGTCTCGGCTTCCACCTCCGGATACAGCGTCTTGAGGTGCCGGAGTCTTGCTTCGCTGGCATCGCAGATGGTCCGCATCCGGCAATCAGGGAGGGATCGAAAATTCCGGATCAGGTTTGGCCCCCAGTAGCCGCAACCGACGACGCCAACGTTCAGCACTTTGCTCATGGTTTAGGTGATTTAGATATCAGCGGAAACAGAATATTAACAAGGGGTTCGGGCGCATTCAGGTTCGGCTCAGCCTGCTTGCATGGCAGACTGACTGAACTTCACCCAACGGCAGCCATTCCCAACTTGAGACTCACCAAAATGCAACATCCAGATTCAAGGGATGTTCGCGGAAGCTCGATTTTGTGACATCGAAAATGGAGCTGCAGTATGGAGGCTGACCGCTGCCGACCGACGGCCAACCCGTGTGTCATAAAGCTGAATCAGCAAAGCTGGAATGGTCAGGACAATAATTTTGAGGTCGAGCCACAGCGACATATTTTGGGAGTAGCGGATGTCCAGGCGGATCATTTCATCAAAGGTTGTCCGGTTTTTTCCCGAAACCTGCCAGAGGCCCGTAAGGCCGGGCAAAGCATTGAATCGCTGCCTCTGCCATGGTTGATATAGATCGGCTTCAGAGGGCAGGCACGGACGTGGACCGACCAAACTCATTTCCCCTTTTAGCACATTGATGATCTGCGGCAATTCGTCCAAGCCCGAAGCGCGTAAAAGCCACGCGCCCGGCAGCAGGCGAGAGTCGCCTTTAGCATCAAGTTTGACCATGGGAGCACTTGTGCTGACCAATTCCTTAAAATGATTCTGATGGTTGGTCGTTTCGGCATTCACCCGCATGCTTCGGAATTTGTAGATCTTGAAGGTCTGGCCATTCAGACCAATGCGTTTTTGCCGAAATAGGATAGGTCCGGGAGAAACGATCCGGGTGATTACTGACATCATGAGCGTGCAAAGCAAAAGCACCGGCAAAGCGAATAAGCAGCAAAGGATATCCAAACTACGCTTCCACAAGGGTAGCGGCACATGTCGATCATGGGCTCTAAGGTGATTAGTGGAGCAGTAGTATTCCATGATTGAATCGGTTAAGCGTGGGGCAGAAATACTGCATTAAATTTGAGAGTGGGCCCAAAATACTTCGAATCCTTGAGGGGTGTGTGGTTGTGGAAGCTTACCGATGAGGGAGCGGGTATTTTATAACTTTCTAGCGCGGATATCACACCGATAATGCTACTTGGATGAAATTTCCCGAGGGTCAGGGTAGCGTGGATTCCGAGATATACGCAGCAGGGTGGATAAGCTTCACAGGATTTTTAGGCATCAAACACGAAAGTCGTGCAAGTTAAATTAATTCACATTTATGGTTCGTAACCTATTTAACACAAATCACTAGGGGTGCGCTAACACATGCGAAATATTCTGAGCAATCGTGCCTAGATTATTTATAATGAAACAAATATGCAATAAGGCAGGCTCGATTCCTCTTTGTTTCTCCTAGTCTAAATGGCCGTATGTCAGGTGCTTTGTAGGGCATTCACTCAGAAAGTATTCTTATGGCAAAATGCGACGAATAGGGAGCTGTTAATGCAAGTATGAGTCATTTGTTATCCTGAGGTGACTCCGATCTAAAACGCATTTGTGTAAAGTTGCCTGCACTCTCAGTGAAATTTTTATCCTAAAAATCGTCCGTGCCGCGCCGATTGTGAGGGGGTGATCTTACTCTGCGCATCGATTGCTCTTACCCTCGGAGGTGGGGGGATTGTTCTGCACCGGGCTTTGCGCCATGCGCCGGAAGGCATCGAAGGAGAGTCTGGATTCAGCGCTTACCCGATGGCGGTCGAGTCCCTCGCCCCCAAGTCGCAGCCCAAAGGGTGGGAGGCGCTGCCTGAGAGCCGGGAACAGGGAGTAGGGTGAAGGGGCGCGGTGCGCCGGGAGGAGGGAAGGAGGCGCGGGACGCGCCGGAGGACGGAGACTGGAGGCCGGAGATCGGAGGCCGGAAACCTGAAACCTGAGGACGGAGACTGGAGGCGGGACTTTGGCATTTTTAGTTGAACTGTAGCCGTTTTCGACCGGTGAAAACTGCGGCTTCGCTGCGCTGAGGATGCCCGTGATGAAAATGCGCTCCCTAAGCGTGTCGTTCTGAGCGAAGCGAAGAATCCAGCTCTGCCTATCCGCACGCGACCGCAGAAATCTTTACACCGCCCTCGGTCTAGGGACCAAGGACCAAGTAATACTAAAGTCAGTAGACGGTCCGACCGACGACGGAAAGGCGAGACAGGGAGAAGGCAACACGGAGACAAAGACCAAGGATTCCGGGCTGCTCAGATCGGACGTCAGACGTCAGATACCAGAAATCGAAAGCCAACTTCCAACGCTTTTCTTCAACTTAAACTTCCGGCTTCAACTACCCGCCGGGTGGAATCCGGGGCAAAGGCAAAGCCGCCCGGGTCAGAACCAGTTGAACTTGGTCGGGACGTAAACCGTATCGAAGGGCTTGAGATAGAATGGGACGCTTTGGCCGCCGGTGAAAACCTGGTCCAAATTGAGGGTATAGCTCTTGGTCTGACCCTCCTCCTGGCGCACGACGACGACCGCCTTGAGGTTGGCCCGGGCCTTGTCGAAACCGCCAGCTTCCATGATGGCATCGAAGGCGGAAATGCGCCGTTCGGCCACAATCTTGCCGGGACGCAGCACGGCGCCCGTGACATAGAGCGTAAAGCTGGAGGAAACCAGCGAGACCTGGACCTCCTTGGAAACCAACTGCGGTTCATACAGAGCCAGGAGCTCCTTGGTAAGGGCCTCGATGCTTTTGCCGGCCACGGCATGGTCTCCCACCAGTGGCAGCGCGACCCGGCCGTCGGCCCGCACCGGCAGCGTGGCATCCATCGAAGGCACGCCGGGGAAACTGACTTTGATCACGTCACCCTCCTTGAGGGCCAGGGCGTCCGCCGATTGCTGATCAGCGGACATCTGGGCTTGAGCCGCCTGTTCGGCCGAGGCGACTTCAGAGGTGGTCGTGGTGCAGCCGGTAAGCAACCAGGTAGCGCCCAACGCCAGCAAGGCCGGTAATGCGGCCAAGGACCGAAGGAAGGTAAGCGACAGGCAGGGGGAAAGAGGAGCGGGGCTTTTCATGGTAAATGAGACGATCGCAGGGAGAAACGCCAAGTAAACCGGTTCGGCGGGGCATGTAAAGGCCGGCTTCGCCGGCGGCGCGCGGGTGCGTGCAGGCTCCGCGCGGGAGAAAGGAGGAGGGAGCACTGTTCCGGCATGCTTGCCGGACATGTGTTTGTCCGACGTTCTTGAACATTCGTCCAAAACGTAGGCAAAAGAAAAGGGAGACCGGAGGCTGGAGGCCGGAGATCGGAGGCCGGAAACCTGAAACTTGAAACCTGAAACCTGAAACCTGAAACCGGAAACCGGAGGACGGACTAGGGACTAGCCCGGATATTTCAGCGCAATGAAAGGTGTTGAATCAGAAATATCCGTTTTGCCTTCGGCAAAAGCGACTTCGTCGCGGTTAGCCCCGACACAGTCGGCTCGTCAGGGCGAATATTTCTCTCCTCTGGGTCTGAAATATACGGGTTAGCCCCGACACAGTCGGCCCGACAGGGCGCATCTTTCTCTCCTCTGGGTGTGAAAAAGGCGGCCTGGCTTTTCTTCAACTTAAACTCTCCACTTCAACTGGCCCGGAACGGCACCACCTCAGCTGGGGCGACCTATCCGGCTTGTCAGACGCGGGGGCGGGCTTCTAACTGGCCGGCTCATCCCGACCCATGGCCACGATCACCAAGAGCTACGAACCGCAGGACGTTGAAAAGAAGTGGTATGCCGACTGGCTGCAGGCCGGCTGCTTCGCGGGCCGGGTCAATCCCGCCAAGGCGCCCTACACGATCATGATCCCGCCGCCCAACGTCACGGGCGTGCTCACGATGGGCCATGTGCTCAACAACACCCTGCAGGACATCCTCATCCGCCGCGCGCGCCTCGAAGGCCGCGAGGCCATGTGGCTGCCGGGTACCGACCACGCGGGCATCGCCACGCAGGCGGTGGTGGAGCGCGAACTGCGCAAGGAAAAGAAACACCGCCGCGACCTCGGTCGCGAAAAATTCCTCGAGAAGGTTTGGGCCTGGCGCGATGACAAGGGCGGCATCATCCTGAAGCAGCTGCAGGCGCTCGGCGCCTCGTGCGATTGGAACCGCACGCAGTTCACGATGGACGCGCCTTACTCGCAGGCCGTCCTGGGCGTGTTCGTCGATCTCTACCGCAAGGGCCACATCTACCGCGGCAAGCGCATGGTCAACTGGTGCCCGGTTTCGCTCACCGCGCTCTCCGACGAGGAAGTGATCATGAAGCCCGCCAAGGGTTTTCTGTATCAGGTGCGTTACGAGCTGGTCGGTCAGCCGGGCCAGTTCATCGAGGTGAAAACCACGCGCCCCGAGACGATTCCCGGTGACGTGGCGATTGCCGTGCATCCGGATGATCCGCGCTACACCACGCTCATCGGCCAGAAGGTGCGTCGGCCCATCGGTCCGGCGGCGGAAATCCCGATCGTCGCGGACAGCGCCGTGGACAAGGAGTTCGGCTCCGGCGCGCTCAAGATCACACCCGCGCACGACAAGGTGGATTTCGACATCGGCCTGCGGCACAAGCTGCCGGTCGTGGACGTGCTCAACGCCGACGGCACGCTCAACGAGCTGGCCGGCCCCGCGCTCGCGGGCCTGGACCGCTTTGCCGGCCGCAAGAAGGCCGCCGAGTTGCTCAAGGAATCCGGCGCGCTGGTGAAGGAGGAGCTCTACGAGAACAACGTCGGCTACTCCGAGCGCGCCGACGTGCCGATCGAGCCGCGCCTCACCTGGCAGTGGTGGCTCAAATACCCGCGGGTCGAGGAGGCCAAGGCGGCCGTGCGCGACGGCCACATCCGTTTCCATCCCGAGCGCTGGTCCAAGGTTTACCTGCACTGGCTCGAGAACATCCAGGACTGGTGCATCAGCCGCCAGCTCTGGTGGGGCCACCGCATTCCGGTGTGGTATGCCAAGGGCCTCGACAAGGAGAAGCTCACGGAGGCCGATCTCGCCGATCCGAAAAAGGTTCACGTCTCCCTCGAAGGACCGGCCGACAAGGACAACTGGGTGCAGGAAGACGACGTGCTCGACACCTGGGCCTCGTCGTGGCTCTGGCCCTTTGCCACGCTCGGCTGGCCGGACAAGGACGCGATGGCGAAGGCCGGCTACGACTATTTCTACCCGACCAACACGCTCGTGACCGGTCCGGACATCATCTTCTTCTGGGTCGCGCGCATGATCATGGCCGGCCTGGAGTTCACGCACCCGGGCGAGCCGCTGGCGAAGCGGATTCCGTTCAAGGACGTGTATTTCACCGGCATCATCCGCGATGCGCAGGGGCGCAAGATGTCGAAGTCGCTCGGCAATTCGCCCGACCCGCTCGACCTCATTGCCAAGTACGGCGCCGACGGCCTGCGCTTCGGCATCGTGTCCATCGCCCCGCAGGGCCAGGACATCCGCTTCCAGGAAGACCGCATCGAAAGCGGCAAGAATTTCTGCAACAAGCTCTGGAACGCGTGCCGTTTCCGCCAGATGAGCGGCGACATGGCCGACAATTCCTCGCCCGGCGCCATCCTGGCCCGGATCGAGCCGGCGAAGTTCGACGCCGACGACCACGCGATCCTCGACCGCCTTTTCGCGACCACGCGCGAGGTGGACCGTTGCTTCAACCAGTTCGAGTTCAGCGCGGCCGTGCAGGCGCTCTATGGCTTTTTCTGGAACGATTTCTGCGACTGGTATGTGGAGGTCTCCAAGGCGAAGCTCCAGGACCCGGCGACGAAGGCCAACTGCCTCGCCATCCAGGACCTCGTGCTGCGCCAGACGCTGCTGCTGCTGCATCCGTTCATTCCCTTCATCACGGAGGAGCTCTGGCACCAGCTCGGCTACGGGGCCGAAGGCACCTTCCTGATGCGCGACACGCAGCTGGAGAGCCCGTCGCAGTTTGCCGGTCGCGGTTTGCAGATCGACTCCACCGCCGCCTCGCAGGTCGAGACGCTCAAGGCCGTGGTCTCGCAGGTGCGCGCCTTCAAGGCCGAGCACGGCGAGGCCGCCAACAAGGCCTCGGAGTTCATCGTCGAGGCTTCCGACGCCCACTGGGCGATTCTCGACGCCAACCTGGCCAAGATCAAACGCATGGCCGGTGCAGCCACCATCACGCGCGGCGCGATGTCGCCGGCCGCGCCGGTCACGGTCACCGCGCTCGGTTCGTGGAATCTCATCAAGCAGCTGAAGGGTGACCCCGCCGCCGAAAAGGCACGTCTGCAGAAGGAAATCGAAACCCTCGCCAAGCACATCGCCGGCACGCAGGCGCGCTTGTCGAACGAAGCCTTCGTCAGCAAAGCCCCGCCCGCGGTGCTGGATGGCGCGAAGAAGCAGCTCGCCGACCTCCAAGCCAAGAAGGCCGAGAACGAGCGTCTGCTGGCCGCGCTGGGTTAACCGCCGCTTGCTTGCGGCCCCGGCTTCCTTCTAGCTACTGAATTAATGAAAAAAGCCCTGATCACCGGCATCACCGGCCAGGATGGATCCTACCTTGCCGAGCTGTTGCTCGCCAAAGGCTACGAGGTGCACGGGATCATCCGCCGGGCCTCGACGTTCAACACGAGCCGGATCGACCACCTTTACCGCGACCCGCACATCAACGGCGTGAAGCTGTTCCTCCACTACGGCGATCTCGCCGACTCGGTGCAGATGGTGAAGCTGCTCTATGATCTCCAGCCCGACGAGATCTACAACCTCGGGGCCCAGTCGCACGTGCGCGTGTCGTTCGACATCCCGGAGTACACCGGCGACGTCGTGGGCCTCGGTGCCCAGCGTATCCTCGAGGCGATCCGCGAGGCGGGTCTCGTCAAGAAATGCCGGTTCTATCAGGCCTCTTCCTCCGAGATGTTCGGCAAGGTCCAGCAAGTGCCCCAGACCGAGGAGACACCGTTCTGGCCGCGCTCGCCCTACGGCTGCGCCAAGATGTATGCGCATTGGCTCACGGTGAACTATCGCGAGAGCTACCACCTGCACGCCTCCTCCGGCATCCTCTTCAACCATGAGAGTCCGCGGCGCGGTGAAACTTTCGTGACCCGCAAGATCACCCGGGCGGCCACCCGCATCAAGCTGGGCCTGCAGGAGTCGCTCTACATGGGCAACCTCGACGCCAAGCGCGACTGGGGCTACGCCAAGGAATACGTCGAGATGATGTGGGTGATGCTTCAGCAGGACAAACCCGACGACTACGTGGTCGCCACCAACGAGACGCACACGGTGAAGGAGTTCATCGTCGAGACTTTCGGCCTGCTCGGCCTCGACTGGGAGAAACACGTCAAATACGACGCCCGCTACGAGCGCCCCGCCGAGGTGGAGCTGCTGATCGGCAATCCCGCCAAGGCCAAGCGCCAGCTGGGCTGGGAGCCGAAGGTAAAGTTCAAGGAGCTGGTGAAGATCATGACCGAGGCCGACCTCGAGCTCGCCAAGCGCGAGGCCCAGATCGCGAACCTGCCCAAGCTCTAGTCGCTAGCAACTAGTCACTAGATTCTAGTCCACTGATCATGTCCTGCCAGAACCTTCAGGTCTATCAACGCGCGCATGAATTTGGCGTCGCCTGCCACAGGCTTAGTATGGACTTGCCGAAGTTCGAACTATTCGAAAGTGGCAGCCAACTTCGACGCGCCTCGAAGTCCGTCTCGGCGAACATCGTGGAGGGATACGGGCGCCGCGAGTATGCAGCGGAATACCACCGCTTCCTGGTGATTGCCCTCGCCTCCAACGATGAGGCTGGCGAATGGCTTCGTTATCTAGCCGAGTGCCACCCTGACAAAGCGTCCGCAGTCGAACCGCTCCAGAGCGAGAACCAGGAAATCGGCCGAATGCTGAATCGGTTCATCGGCAGTCTAGGCTCCTAGCTCCTAGCCAACTAGCAACTAGCTCATGAAACTCTTCATTGCAGGACACAACGGCATGGTCGGTGGCGCGCTTGTGCGCCGCTTCCAGGCCGAGCCGGGCGTGCAGCTGGTGTTGCGCACACGCAAGGAGCTCGACCTCACCAGCCAGGCGGCGGTCCACGCTTTCCTGGCCGCGGAGAAGCCCGATGTCGTCATCATGGCCGCGGCCAAGGTCGGCGGCATCCACGCGAACAACACCTACCCGGCGGACTTCGCCTATGACAACCTCGTCATTGCCACCAACACGATCCACGGCGCCTACGCCGCGGGCGTGAAACGGTTCCTCTTCCTTGGCAGCTCCTGCATCTATCCGAAGCTCGCGCCGCAACCGATGCCCGAGTCCTGCCTGCTCACCGGCCCGCTGGAGCCGACCAACGAGGCCTACGCCATCGCCAAGATCGCCGGGCTCAAGCTCTGCGAGTATTACCGCAAGCAGCACGGCGTGCTCTACCACTCGGCGATGCCCACCAACCTCTATGGTCCGGGCGACAACTATCACCCGCAGAACTCGCATGTGCTGCCCGCGCTCATCCGCAAGTTTCACGAGGCGAAGGAAGCCGGGCGGCCCGAGGTTGTGGCCTGGGGCTCGGGTTCGCCGAAGCGAGAGTTCCTGCATGTGGACGATCTGGCCGACGCCTGCGCCTTCTTGCTGCGTCTGGATAACCCGCCCGACCTGCTCAACATCGGCACCGGCACCGACGTCACAATCCGGGAGCTCACCGAGCTGGTGGCCGAGGTCACGGGATTCACGGGACGGATTGCGTGGGATGCCACCAAGCCCGACGGCACGCCGCGCAAACTGATGGATGTCTCCAAGCTCGCGGCCCTCGGCTGGAAAGCGAAAACCGCCCTGCGCGACGGCGTGCGCCTGACCTACGCCAGCTATTTGGCCGAGCTGAAAGCCGGCTCGCTGCGTTGCTAGCCCGGATATTTCACCCCCGTGAGAGACGTTGAATCAGAAATATCCGTTTTTGCCTTCGGCAAAAGCGACTCCGTCGCGGTTAGCCCCGACAAAGTCGGCCCGACAGGGCGCCAGTTTCTCACCTCAGGTGCGAAATTGGCGGGCTAGCCGATCGGCCAGCTCGGCGCGATGAGCGGGGCGTTGACGCGTCGCCCGGCTTCCGTCAGGCTGCCGAGGTCAGTCACCTCCGGTTACGCACACATCCAACCCATAGTCCCATGTCCACCGATACGCCTCCGCCTGCCGCCACGACCGAGGATCGCACCGTCGCCATCCTCTCTTACATCACCATCATCGGTTTCATCGTCGCGATCGTCATGCACAGCAGCAAGAAGACGAAGCTCGGTTCCTACCACCTGCGCCAGATGCTGGGTCTCGTGATCTGCGGCCTGGTCGGTGGCTTCGTCGGCATCATTCCGATCCTGGGCTGGATTATGCTGCCCATCATTTGGATCGGTCTGCTGGTGTTCTGGGTCATGGGCCTCATCGCGGCCGTCAATGGCCAGCAGAAGCCCATTCCGGTGCTGGGGGAGAAGTTCCAGCAGTGGTTTGGCAACGCCTTCGAGTGATCGCGTCAACGGTTCAAGCCCCGGTCTCAGCCGCCCCACGGGGCGGCTTTTTTGTATCCGGCCGCCGGGTGGACTTTCCGCTTGCGGCGTCCGGCCGGGTGCCAAGGGTGGAGCGCGTCCATGATCGCACCCGAGACCTTTTCCCACCTTGAAAACATAAAGAAGCGCGCCGGCTACTTATGGAGGTTTCTTTGACGTCGAACAGAAGCAGCGCGAGATAGAGGCGATGGAGGGTCAGATGGGTGACCCGACCTTCTGGGACAGCAACGAACGCGCCCAAAAGCACATCGCCAAGCTCAACGGCCTGAAGAAGACGATCGGAGGCCTCGTGGCCTTCAACAAGAAGCTCGATGACGCCGCCGTCATGATCGAGCTGATCGAGATGGCGAGCCCGGCCGAGCAGGAGGCTTCCGGCAAGGAGCTCAACGCGACCGTCACCGCGATGGTCGCCGAGCTCGACCAGATCGAGATCGCCTCCTTCCTCACCGGCCAGTTCGACCGCAACAACGCCATTTTCAGCATCCAGGCCGGTGCCGGCGGCACCGAGTCCAACGACTGGGCCGACATCCTCTTCCGCATGTATTCGCGCTGGTGCGAACGCCGCGGCTTCGAGGTCGAGCTGATGGACGTGCAGCCCGGCGACCAGGCCGGCATCTCCAAGGCCACGATCCTCATCAAGGGCGAGAACGCCTACGGCTACGCCAAGGCCGAGCGCGGCGTTCACCGCCTCGTGCGCATCAGCCCCTTCGATTCCAACAAGCGCCGCCACACCTCGTTCTGCGCGGTGGACGTCGTCGCCGAGATCAACGAGGAGATCAACATCGAGGTGCCCGACAGCGACATCCGCATCGACGTTTACCGTTCCTCCGGCAAGGGCGGCCAGGGCGTCAACACCACCGACTCCGCGGTGCGCATCACGCACATCCCGACCGGTGTCGTGGTGGTGTGCCAAAACGAGCGTTCGCAGATCAAGAACAAGGCCTCGGCCATGAACGTGCTCAAGGCCCGCCTCTACGAGCGCAAGCTCGACGAGCAGCGCAGCGAGATGGAGAAGTTCTACGGTGAGAAGGGCGAGATCGGCTTCGGGTCCCAGATCCGCAGCTACGTGCTCCAGCCCTACCAGATGGTGAAGGACCTGCGCACCGGCGTGAGCACCAGCGACACACAGGGCGTGCTTGATGGCGACCTCGACCGCTTCATCACCGGCTGGCTCCGCGCCGGCTGCCCGCGCCACCGCAACAAGGACATCCAGATCGACGACGAGTAAGAGCGCACAGCGGATGCGAAAGTCCCCGGCACAGTTTGTGTTTCCGCCCCCGCCGCCTTTCTTCCGCTGAAGCCATGTCCGTCCTCACCTACGACACCCTCCGGTCCGCCTTCGCCTCGCAGCCGCTGTTTGAGGACAAGTCCTGGCAGCTCTCGCCCGAGGCGTGGCCGCTGACGCCGGCGCAGGTGCAGGAGCTGGAGCAGATCGGCGCCGCTTGTCTCGAGTTTCACCAGGCCTTGGAAACGCTCTACCTGCGGTCCGCCGCGGGGAAGAACCTGCTCCGCAACAAGCCGCTGCTCGCCCCGTGGGTCGCCCAGTATCTCGACCGCGGCAAGCCGCCCGAGCTGGTGTATCACGCCCGGGATGCCCGCAACCGCGGCGCCTTTCCCACCGTGCTGCGCCCGGACCTGCTGCTCACCGAGGAGGGCTTTGCGCTGACCGAGCTGGACTCCGTGCCCGGCGGCATCGGCCTGACGGCTTTCCTCAACCGCCTCTATGCCGCGCAAGGCGACGCTTCGGTGCTGGGCCAGGGCGATGTCATGATCGATAATTTCCACCAGTCCCTCACCGCGCTGCGGCCCGAGATGCGCAATCCGCTCATCGCCATCCTGGTGAGCGACGAGGCGGCGACCTACCGGCCGGAAATGCAGTGGTTGTGCGAACAGCTGCAACGGCGCGGCCATCGGATATTCTGCATGCGGCCCGAGGATGTCTTCCCCCTTGGCGGCGAACTCTTCTTCGACGTGGAGGGGACGCCCGAGAAAATTGACATCATCTACCGCTTCTTCGAGCTCTTCGACTGGGCCAATATTCGCGTCCGGGCCGACATCCTCGAGGCCTGGCAGAGCGGCGCCGTGGCGATCGCCCCGCCGATGCGGCATTTCCAGGAGGAGAAGCTCGCCCTGGCGTTGTTTCACCACCACCTCCTGCGCGAGTTCTGGGCGGAGTCGCTCAGCGGCCGCTCGCTCAAGCTCCTGCAAAAGCTCATCCCGCGCTCGTGGATCATGGACCCGGCGCCGCTGCCGCCCGGTGCCGTGCTCGACGGCCCGCCGGTGGGCGGCCGGATGCCCAACGATTGGCGCGATCTCGCCTCCGCCTCACAGAAGGAGCGGGACCTCATCATCAAGATTTCCGGTTTCCACGAGACCGCCTGGGGCGCGCGCAGCGTGGTGCTGGGCAGCGACTGTTCGCGGGAGGAATGGCAGGCCGGCGTGGACCAGGCGCTACGGCTCGCCCCGACCAATCTCCACGTGCTGCAGGAATACCGCAAACCCAAGCGCCTGTCGCACCCGCTCTATCACGCGGAAGACGCCGGCTCGGCGCCCTCCGCCCGCGAGCGATCGGGCCGGCTGCGCCTGTGCCCGTATTACTTCGTGGTCGGAGGCCAGGCCCGGTTGTCCGGCGCCCTCGCCACGTTCTGCCCGCCCGACAAGAAGATCATCCACGGCATGACCGATGCAGCCTTGCTCCCGTGCAGGGTTTCCCCCTTAACGTGAACCGTGCGAAAAATCGCCCTGCTCAAGAGGCTTAATTCAACCGTAAGAACAGGACTGCTGGCCGGCGCCCTCGCGGCCACGGGGCCGGTTCAGGGCCAGGACGCGCCGGATTGGGATCGCATCACCAGCCGGGCCGAGGCCGGGGATGCCGAGGCGATGACGGCGCTCGGCAATGCCCACGCCAACGGCACCAACGGTCTGCGCCCGGACCTCGCCGAGGCATTCAAGTGGTACCTGCGCGCCGCCGAGAAAGGGTTGGCGCCCGCGCAGTTCAACGTCGGTCTCGCCCATGAACTGGGCCGCGGGGTGGCAGCCGACGACAAGCAGGCTTTCAAGTTCTACCTCGCCGCGGCGGAGCAGGGGTTCGCGCCCGCGCAGTTCAATGTGGGCAACATGTATGCGGCCGGACGCGGGGTGGGGCAGGATCACTTCGAGGCCAACCTCTGGTTCAAGCAGGCGGCGGACAGCGGGATCGTCGAGGCCCAGTTCAACCTCGGCTTCGCCTACGAATCCGGCAACGGGGTCAAAAAGGACGACGCCCAGGCCGCCCGCTGGTATCGCATGGCCGCCGAGCGCGGTTACGCCCGCGGCCAGTACAATTATGCGCTGTTGCTGGAGGACGGGCGCGGCGTGGCGCGCGACCTGGCGGCAGCGGCCTCGTTTTATCGGGCCGCGGCCGAGCAGAATTTCATCCCGGCGCAGGTCAACTACGGGCTCATCCTGGCCGAGGGCCGCCCGGGCGTGGCGCCCGATCCCGTCCAAGGCTTGGTCTGGCTGAGCCGGGCGGTCCAGGGCGGAGCGAAGCCGGAGGCGCGTGACGCCTTGGCGCGCCGCCTCAGTCCGGAGCAACTCGCCGCGGCCACCCGGCAACTGGGAGGAGCCTCTGCCGCTGGCGCCGCGGCGTCTTCGAACACGAGCGCGGCCCCGGCCGCCGGCCCGGCTCCGACCAACCTGGTGGAGCAGTTGCGGGAACAAAGCCGCCGGTTGGCTGCCCGCGTGGAGTCGCTGACCGCGGACAAAGAGACCGCCGAACGCCAGTCCGCCATGTTGGCGGCCCAGATTCGCGACTTGCAGCAGGAGTTGCAGCAAATTCGGGCCGGAGCGGGTGGCCAGACGGCGCCCGCGCCGGCGGAATTGACCCGCCTTCAGGCGGAGGTCGCCGCCCTCACGGCCCGGTTGGAGAAGTCGGCCGCCGCCCTGCGGGAGGCGGAGCAAACTGGCGCGCAACTCGCCGAGGCCAACCGTCGACTGCAGCAGGAGAAGGAGACGGCGGCCTCGACCTCCGCGGCGGGCGGCGCGGAGCCCGCCCAGCCATCCGGCCTCATGGCGACTCTCCAGCGCGACAACGCCCGGCTCAACGACGAGGTCAAACGCGCCACCATCGAGCTGCTCGCGCTGAACACCCAGTTGCGCGCCCTGCGCAGCCAGCCCACCGGCGCCACCACCGATCCAGAACAGACCGCGGCGGCCGTGCGCTCCGCCCGGGAGCTGGCCGCCAAGCTGGAAACCGAAAACCGCCAGCTGACCGCCCGCGTGACCGAATTGGAAAGCAAAGCCTCCGCCCCGTCGCGCCCCGCGAGCGACCAGGCCCTGGCCCAGTTCCAGCAGGAGATCCGCACACTCCAGACGGAAAAGAAGGACTTGGAGCAGTGGTCCCAGGCGCTGGAGAAAACACTCAATGAAAAGACCGCCGCGGTTGCCGCGCTCGAGGCGACGGTGACCGATCTCCGCCAGCGGCAGGCCGGACTGGAAAAGCAGCTGGCCGATTCCGCCCGTCCGACCGCGCCGGGGCCCGACGCCGCCCGTTTGTCGTCCGAGGTAGCGACCCTTTCGGCGGCAAACCAGGCGTTGCAGACGGAGCTGGCCAATGTCCGGACGGATGCCAGCAACGTGGCCGCCCTGCGCGATTCGCTGATGCTGGCCAACTCCCGGATTGCCGGGCTGGAGCGTGACCTGACCGCGGCCCGGCAGCAGGGCGAGAATTCCGGTGCGGGCGCCGCCGATTTGCGGCGTCAGCTGAGCGAGGCCAACGTGGCTTTGGAAAAGAGCAGCGCCGCGGTCGCCGAGCTGACGGCGGTCAACGACCGGCTCGAAGGCGAGTTGGCGTCGGCGAAACAGGGCGGCACCGAGGTCGCCGGTTTGCGCGACGAACTTGCGAAGCTCCGGGCGGGGGCGGCCGATGCAGTCCGCTTGACCGGCGAAAATGACCGCTTGAAGCAGGAGCTGGCGGCCGGCGCCGTCGCACGCGGCAAGCACGAACAGCTGGTGCGTGACAATACCCAGCTGAGTGCCGGGCTCGAGCGCAGCCGTCAGGACCTGGCCCAGGTGCAGGCGCGCCTGAGCGAGGCGGAAAAGCAGCTGGCCGATGCGCTGACCGTGCGCACCCGCGGCCAGGACGACACCCAGCGCGCGCAAACCGAGCTCACCGAGGCCAATCGCACGGTGGAAAAGCTCAACGCGACGGTGGCCGAGCTGACCGCCGAGAACCAGAAGTTGGAACAGGATCTGGAAAACGCCCAGAAGTCCGCGGCCGCCTCGCTGGCGGCGCAGTCGCAGGCGGTCAGCGCCGCCAATCCCGACGCCTTCCGGATGGAAATCAGCACGCTGCAGGCGCGCGTGAAGGAACTTGAGGCGCAGGCCGAGGAAGAGCGCACCAACGCGGCGCGCGAGATCAGCACGCTGGCCGCCCAGCTGCAGCGCACGCGCGAGACCAACCGCTCCCTCACCGAGGCCAACCGGGCCCTCGTCTCCGCGAAGGAGAGCGACACCGCGGCCGGTCGCGACGAGATGGCCCAGCTGCAGGGACGTATCCGGGAACTCACCGCCGCGGCCGAGGAATCCCGCCGGCAGGTGCAGCAACAGACGGCCGAGGTCCGTTCGCTCACCCTTGAACGCGAAACTTTGCGGGCCCAGCTGGCCGACGCACAGAAAGTGGCGACCGTGCTGCCCGGCATGGCCGACGAAAAGGCCGCGCTCCAGGAGCGGTTGGAAGCCGTGGGCGCCCAGCTCGTGCAGTTGCAGCGTGAGCATGCGGAGCTGGAGAAGGTCCACGCCGAACTGAACCAGCAGGCCGCCGCCAGCCAGCAGGCGGCCGAGAAGGCGCAGGCGGACCTCGGGGCCCTGCAGACGCGGGTGGCCGAGGCGGACCGGGCCGACGAGGCCCACACCTCCACCGTGGCCGAGCTGACCCAGGCGAATGCCCAACTCGAACGGGAGCGCGAGGACATGCGCCGCCTGGTGGACTCCTACCGGGCCGACATCGCGCGACTCACCCAGGTGGCGCGCACCGCGGAGCAGCTCAAAACCGAAGCCGAGCGCAGCAGCCAGCAGAACGTGGATGCAGTCACGGCCCAACTGGCTCAGCTCAGGCGGGAGCTCGAGGCGGCGCGCGTCAACCAGGCCCGCCTGACCGAGGCGCACTCGGCGCAGGATCGCGAACGCATCGCGGCCATCACCCAGCTCCGCACGGAGAACGCGGCTTTGTCCGCCCGGCTCAACCAGGCACAGGGGACGCTGGATCAGATTGCCGCGGCGGCGCGACTGGGCACTCCGGCCGCGACCATCGCCTCGGGCGGCACGCCGGTGGTGCGCACGGCGCCCAGTCCGGGGGCCGAGGTGCGGTTCCACACGGTGGCCGAGGGCGATTCCCTCTCCCGCATCAGCCTCCGCTATTACGGCACGCCCAACCGCTGGCAGGAAATTTTCCAAGCGAACCGCGACGTGCTCCAGGGCAGCAGCGCGCTCCGCATCGGCATGCAGCTGCGGATTCCTTGAACGGCGGGGCGGGGCTCTCCGCGCCGCGAGCCTTTTGCCGCGAAAACAAAAAAGGCGCGCCGGTGGGCGCGCCTGGGAAGCTTACGGTGATGATCAGGCTCAGGCGAAAGCCGAGGTCTGTTCCGCCACCGGCACACCGGAGGTGCCCTGCTTGGCGAGCAGGCTGAAGAAGTTGTCGCGGCGTTCGCGGGCGACCTTCACGTCCTTCGTGCCGAGCGAGCGGCGGATGCGCTCCTTGGTAAAGGGGGTCGGATAGACCGTGTAGTGGAGGAACCACGTCCCGTTGTTGTTCCAGAGGTGGTGGTTCGGGTTCGATTCGCTGATGCGCAGCGAGGCGAGGGTGAGGAGGTTGGCGGACATGATGCGTGAGCGGTTAGCTGTTTTTGGTTAATCGTTCGCGCATCAGGGTTTTTCCGGAAAAACGAACGCCGCCTGAGGGCATCAGGCGGCGTTTCGCTTTTTAGGAGGAGTTTTTTGTTAGAGCGTTTTACCGCTCTCACATCCGGGTGACTTGCGTCACTCGAAACCACCGTAACCACTCCTAGGCTCGGTTGGCAGAACCGGTCTTTCGGCCGATCCTTTCCTGATGCAGGTTGAATGTCGCGAACTGGACTGCATGAGTCCAGAACTTTTTTAAGAAATTTCAGACTGCTGCTTAACCAGAATCTAAACAACAGGTCTCCAGCGGAATAGGCACAGATCAGTGTTTGGCCTTATCCTGAGCGTGTGACTCAAGATGGTGTTCCTTGAGCAGGTCCCGACCGAAATCGCCGCGGAAGTCCCTCCAGGTCGTATGGATGTGATTCGCACCGTTCTGCGTGTTGTCATATTCAATGACGAAGTCGGGGCTGTGAATCCGGTAGTAATGGGCGTCGCCGCGCTCAAGTCCGCCGGCCCAGGCGAAGTGGACCTTGTTCCAACCGCGGTCGGCAATCTTTTGCAGTTCGGCGGCGGCCAGCTCCGCGCGGAGGCGTCCGGCATACACTTCGGTCAACGCGCGCAGTTGCGCCTGTTGGGCGTGGTTCATCTGCGCGTAGGACAGGCCGCTGGGCGCGGCGAGCAGGGCCTGACGGTCGTTGCCGGTGATGATGTCGGCGGGGGCCCGGGTACTGATCAAGGCTGTGCTCCGCTGTTCGGGGTTGAAAGAAAGCATGAGGGCGCGGCCGAGGTCTTCCTCGGCCGCAAGCGCACGCCGGCCTTTATGCGCGTGCGCGATACGCACCTCGGCGGGATTCGAGCCGAAAAACATCGGCGTGGCCGAAATCCTCGTGCCTTCCACGATGAGGAAATTCACCGAGAGATGATGGCCCTCGATGCGCCAACCCCAGGTGCCGAGGCGGTCCGGCGCGCCAAAGATCGTAAAGTGATAAAGCCCGCGATCGCGGCGGGCGGTGCCTTCCATCGCGAACAACACATCCTCCAGGGCGATGATCGCATCGGTCGTGAGCAGGCCGCGCTGGCTGAGCCCGGCGGCAATCAGGTCGCGCGCGAGCTTGCGCTGGGCGGGCGTCATCTCCTTGAGCGGAACGCCGTTCCGGGCCTTGGGCACGAAGTGCCAGTTTTCCCGCTCTTCGTCGGCGAGCGGATAGACGGCGGCCTGGCGCTGGGTTCCGTCGAGCGACTGGAGCCACGCCGTGGCGGCATCAGCCATCTCTTCGCCGGGCGGATGATCCTCGTGGCCGAAGACAGACAGGCAGGTGACCAGCAACAGCGCGGCGAGCCGGGTGGGGTGGGGCATGCAGGATGATTATCCGGATGCCAGCGTGGTGCAAGCAGGGGGCTTGGGCCTTGCGGCCCGGCGGGTTCCGTGCCAGACGAGCGCATGCTTTTCACGCCTCCACGCGTTGGATACGCGGTCCTGGTTTTCGGCCTCGGACTGGTGACGGCGGCGGTGGCGCAGCGTCCGCGTTTCAATCCGCAGGGCGATTATGCCTACGATCTGGCGGCGACGGCGACCGCCATGGTGAATGTTGATCTGAAGCCCGACGGATTTGCCTGGCCGGCCGAGGCCAGGCCGGGCGACACGGTCTTCCTGGAAATCAACGTCGCGGTGGAGGGCGGGGAAGTGCCGGAGATCACCGCCGCGCGTGGCGGCGTTTCCGTGCGACAGGCCTTTGAAATTGGCGCGAGAGGCCGGCGCTTTCTCGATCTGAGTCCGTTGCGCGCGGCCGCGGAAGATACCGTGGTGCTGAGCGGCCGGAGTGTTGCCTGGCAGACCGGGAAGGCGCGGTTGTTTTTCCATCGCAACGCGCCGCTCGCCGGGCGACGCGTGCTCGTGCTGGCGCCGCATCCTGACGACGCCGAGATCGCGGCCTTCGGCCTCTACCGGCAGACCGGCGCCGATGTGATCACGGTGACGGCCGGCGACGCCGGCGGGGAGAATTTCGGCACACTTTTTCCGGAGCCCGCCGAGCACTTCCGGATCAAGGGCTGGATCCGCACCTGGGACAGCATCAGCGTGCCCTTCTACGGCGGGGTGTTACCCGGCAAGGCGCGCAACCTCGGCTACTATGACGGCGTGCTGCGGCAGATGCAGGCGGCGCCGGCGACCGTGGTGCCGCCGCTCAGGGCGAAGCTGGACGAGCCCGGTTACTACCGCAGCTTCAATATGGACTCCGGGCTTCGCGCCCGTCCCTTCAAGGGCACCTGGCAGGCGCTGGTGGATGACCTGGTCTGGGAGCTGAAACGCGTGAACCCTGAGGTCATCGCCGCTCCGCACCCGCTGCTTGATGCGCACCCCGATCACCAGTTCACCACGATTGCACTGATCGAGGCCCTGACGAAGTGGAAAGGCCGTTGCGAACTGCTGCTCTATACCAACCACGCGCTGGAGAACGAGGCCTGGCCGCTGGGCGACCGCGCGGCGATGAGCGGTCTGCCGCCCACCAGCCGCCCGGAGCTTTTCTTCAGCGGCCTGCGTTCCCTGCCGCTTTCGCCGCTGGACCAAAAACTGAAGCTGGTCGCCCTGGAGGACATGCACGATTTGCGGGCCTTCGATCTGCGCGACGGGACGCCGCCGGTGACCGAGGAGGTCCGCGCGTCCTGGAAACACCACGACTACTACCGGCGTGGTCCGCGCCCCAACGAACTGTTCTTCGTGCTGACCCGCGAGGATGCGATGCGGTTGCGCGAGGCGTTTCTGGCCCGGCGGTGATTTGCCCGCGGCGAAACTGGTTACCCGAACGGCCATGTGCGGACGCTACACCTTCCAGCAGGTCGAGGCGCTGAAGCGATTGATCGAGAGCCTCACGGGGGAAACCTACGACGCCTTCATGGCGCGGTTCAATGTCGCGCCCACCCAGCGCAGCCCGGTGGTTCGCCCCGGGGCGGGCGGACGACCCAAAATGGAACACCTGCCCTGGGGGCTGGGCTCAATCCGCAAGACCGCAGGCGCGGCGTCCCCCGTCCATTTCAATGCCCGGTCCGAGGACGTGTTGGAGAAGCCCACCTTCCGGGAGGCCGTGCAGCGGCGCCGCTGCGTGGTACCCGCCGACGGTTTTTTCGAATGGAAGCGCATCACTGAACGCACGCGCCAGCCGCATCTCATCTCGCTGAAGGAGCGCCAGCCGTTTTTCATGGCGGGAATTTGCGATGAACCCACCGCGGAGCGGCCCGCAGGCTACGCCCTGCTGACCTGCGGCCCCAACCGGCTGATGGCGACGATTCATCACCGCATGCCCGTGATCCTCGACGACCCGGGCGTGGACCGCTGGCTGCAACCGGGGCCGCTCACCGCGGGGGATGTGGCCCGCCTGTGTGTGCCGTTGGCCGACAGCCGCATGCAGGCTTGGCCGGTAGGCGATATCGTCAACCACGCGCTCCATGACGAGCCCGCCTGCGTGGAACCGGTGGCGGCGTTTTCCGATCCGCAGGGCTCGTTCGGCTTTTGAGCATGCGGCGGAGCCCGGCCGGAACCGGGTCCCCGCCGGGCGCGTTCTCCCCAGAATCAGCCGGAAACGGGCCCGGGCATGACGAGGTTGGCCGTGGCGGTGGCATCGCCGTGGCTGAGCGCGCGCTGCAGGTGTGGTGCGAGACGCTTCGTGAACTCGACGGAGTCGGGCGCGGAGAGATGCGACCACTCGGGCAGGGTGAACGCGCTCAACTCGGCGTGATCCGTGAAGTTGATCGCCGGCACAGCGTTCTCCCGCACGAGGCGGTGCCAGGTGGCGGCGAGCGGCGCGAGCATCTCCTCACGTTCGACGAGCGGGCCCTGCACGGGCATGCGGACAAACACGACCTTGCCGCCCCGGGCGCGAATGTCGGCGATGAGCCTGGCGGTCTGGCCGAAGCGCGCCTCGATCGCCTGACCCATCATGGCCATGAACTGCTCGGCCGGGATGAACGAGGGCGGCGGGGGGGGCGAGAAGAGCGGAAGCCAGCCGTGGGCCACGCGCTGCTGCAGCGGGCTGCCGATGACGGCGGCCTCGGGCACCATGCGGCCGCGACGGTCACCGTCCACGGCGAAGAAATACGGCGGAAGCTTCGGCGGGGACTTGAAGGCGGCGCGCTCGGGCAGCTGGATTCGTTCGAGAAGCTTGGGCAGGGCGAGGTCGTCCTGATTGATAAAGGCAAGGCCCGCATCGAGTGGCTTCCCGATCGCATGGCTCCAGCGCTGGGCCGGGGTCCACTCGCGGTAACGCGCCAGCGCCTTCTGCGAAACCTCCATGGGCGGACCGCCGGGCGCGAGGAACATGGCGGGCACGATGTCGAGGATGACCGTGCCGCGGAACGACTCGTCCTGCGCGAGGTTTTCGAGAATCGGGAACGGCGAGCTGCCAGCCAGCGCGAGCTGGATTGGCCGGCGGCCGAGCGCCTGCTCCAGCACATCGAGGTCGGCGTTGAAGAGCATGCGCGAGGTGCCGACGAGGACGAGGGAGTCGGGGCGGACCTTGGCGCGCTGCTCGGCCCAGAGATCGGCGTTGTCGTCGGGTGATGGACCGTAGCCCTGCGCGCGGGCGGCGAGCTCCCAACCGGCAGTGGCCGCGAAGGTGAGCAGGGCGGTGGCGGTGAGGACGGCCCTCCAGGGCACGTCGGGAATCACACGGGCGAACTCAGAATTGGAAGTAGATGAATGCATTGCCGTTTCCTTGGTTGAGAATGAGGGTGAAAAGCATGAGCGACCACACGCCGCTCAAAACCCAGCGCGGGCTGCGGGCGACGACGGCCTCGAGCGTGGTGTGGCGCAGGAGCCAGTGGGCGCCGAGCAGGCCGACGGTAACCAGTGCGACCTGCGCGATCTGGCGCGTGGACAGGATGGCCTCGCCGGCGATGGGGAGGTTGCCGGTCATGGCGGCGAGCAGGCCCAGCGCAGTGCCGAAGTTGCCGGCGCGGAAGAAGACCCACGCGATGCAGACGACGACATAGGTCGCGAGGCCGAGCAGGAGCTGCACGCCGAGCGTCTGGGTCCACGCGGCGTCCTTGAAGAGGTGGCGCAGCCCGCGCTCCAATACCAGCATCAGGCCATGAATCAGGCCCCAGACCACGAAGGTCCAGGCCGCGCCGTGCCAGAGGCCGCCGAGCAGCATCACGATGACGAGGTTGATGACCATGCGAGCCGCGCCGCTGCGGTTGCCACCGAGCGGAATGTAGAGGTAGTCGCGCAGGAACGTGGAGAGCGACAGGTGCCAGCGGCGCCAGAAGTCGGAGAAGCCCACGGCGGCGTAGGGAAAGCGGAAGTTGTCCCCGAGCGAGAAACCGAGGCAGAGCGACGCGCCGATGGCGCAGGTCGAATAGCCGGCGAAGTCGAAGAAGATCTGGCCGGAGAAGGCCAGCACGCCGGTCCACGCGTCCAGTCCGGCCAGCGGGCCGCGGAAACCGAAGACCGAGTCGGCCGCGCCCGAGAGCAGGGTGTCGGCGAGCACCGCCTTTTGGAACAGACCGAGCGTCATCAGGAACAGGCCCCAGGCCATACGACCGGCCTGCGGGCGCGGGGCGTTCACCATCTGCGGCAGGAAGTCCACGGCGCGCACGATGGGGCCGGCCACCAGCTGCGGGAAAAACGTCACATAAAGCGCGAAGTCGCGGAAGGACCGCACCGGCGCCATTTGCCCGCGGTAGATGTCGAGCGAGTAGGAGAGGGTCTGGAACGTGTAGAACGAGATGCCGACCGGCAGCACGATGTTCATCTGCGGCGGCACGTAGGTGATGCCGGCGAGCGCGAGCAGCGCCTGGAAGTTCTCCAGCACGAAGGTGCCGTATTTGAAGTAGCCGAGCATGCCGAGGTTAGCGACGAGGCTGAAGGCCAGCCAGGCCTTGCGGGCGGCGGGGCGGGTGGCGGCGGCCATCCGGGCGCCGGCGACGTGGTCGATCAGTGTGGAGAGCACCAGCAGCAGCACGAAGGGCGGGTTCCAGGCGGCATAGAACAGGTAGCTCGCGCCGAGCAGGATGTTCTTGCGCGCGCCCCAGGAGGGGATCGCCCAATAGGCGGCGAGGACCGCGGCGAAGAAGACGACAAAGGTGAGGGAGTTGAAGATCATGGCGTGGAGGAAATGTGGCCGGGTATGGGGGACCGGACGCCGGAGAATACCGCAAACCCCGCCGGCCCGCTCTGGGGCAGGCGGCTAGAAGGGCCTAGCCGGTCGGCCCAGGAGGAAGCAGCCGCGTCCGGGAGCAGGCGTCACATCCCGGCTTTTGAAATATAATACGTTATAAATCTCCGCTTGCGTGTCCGATTGCCGCGGACTCGTTCGTGGTGCTTTCTGCCACCCCACTTCTCATGTCGAACCACACCAGCAACTTTCCCGCCGACCGTGAACTCGTCCTTGAGCGCCTGCTCAACGCGCCGCGCGAGAAACTCTGGCGCTGCTGGACCGAGCCGGCGCTCATCGTCCAGTGGTTCACGCCGCCGCCGTTCAAGACTACCAAGGCCGTGCTCGACGTCCGGCCGGGCGGGGCGAGCTGCATCACCATGCAGTCCCCCGAGGGCCAGGAATTCCCGAATCCCGGCATTTACCTCGAGGTCGTGCCGCCGGAGCGCTTGGTGATGACCGATGCCTTCACGGCGGCCTGGACACCTTCAGAGAAAGCATTCTGCACGATCATCCTTACTTTTGCGGATGCCGGACCCGGGCAGACCCGCTACACCGCCCGGGTCCGACACTGGTCAGCCGCCGACCGCGAGGCTCACGAGAAAATGGGTTTCCACGAAGGCTGGGGTGTTGCCACCCACCAACTCGAAGCTCTGGCGCAGAGGATCTGACCTCCGACGGCGCGAGCTTCCCGCTGAATACTCTGCGGGAAGTGGTGGAGCGCGAAACGGGTATCTGAGGCGCGTCGCTCTGCGGTGAAGCGGATGAGCGCGCCCCGCTGCGTGGGACGGCCGATGAGAAACACGAGCCGGGTTTTCCATGAGGTTCTACTCGCCATGCACCGGCTTAAGTGTTTCTGTCAGAAGCTTCCGAGCGAGGAACGTTCGCTGCCCCCCTTTCCCCGTCATTTAGTTTCGCACCCACATGAACCAACCAGTCATCAGCGATCCCCGGGCCCGTTTCTGGGGTAATGTTGCCAAATACGGAGCCCTGCTTGTCGCGGGTTTCCTCGTCGCACCCTACATCTGGGTCGCCATCGGCGGTCTCATCGGCCTCATCGTTGCGGTCGGCGTCATTCTCGCCGCCTGGATGGTGCGTCCGGTCGTCTTCTCGTTTGCGGCGAACATGCGCTTGAAACTCATCAAGGCCGAGGCCGCGAAGAATCCGGTCGAGACGCTGCAGAATGACCTCAAGACCAAGACGCAGGCCCTCAGCGACCGCAAGGATGCCATCGAGAAGCTCAACAGCCAGATCCGGACCTTCAGCGACAAGGTTGATGAGATTCGCGCGAGCTACGGCCCCGAGGATGCCGGTTTCCTTAAACTCAGCCGCGACCTGGTTGACCTGCGCCGGGTTTACGCGCATCGCTGCGAGAAATGGAAGGAGGCGCGCGAGCAGCTCAAGCTCTACGAGGAGGAGATCAAGCGGGCGAACATGATCTGGGAAGCCGCCCAGGCCGCCGCCGCCGCCCGCGAGACCTCGGGTCTCACGGAAGATGAGTTCTACGCCAAGCTCCGCGCCGAGACCGCCTTCGACGCGATCCAGAAGAGCTACAACGACGCGCTCGCCTCGCTCGACACCGCCATGCTGGAAGGCCCTTCGGCCGATGCCATTTCCATCCCCGGCAGCGGGGTGAAAACCCGTCCGCTCACCCAATGACATTTCCTCCCATGAAAAGCATCGCTGCTTCACTCCTCACGTTGGCTTTCGCCGCCGGGGCGTTTGCCCAGCAACCCGCCGCGCCCGCACCTGAAGTTTTCATCAAGGGTGACATGGCCATCAAGTTCAGCACGCGCACGAACACGGAATCCGATGGCAAGCCAAAGGAGGGTGTGACCGACCGTTATACCCTCTCGGTAAACGTCGCCAACAGCGCGCTGTTTCGCGGCACGATCGAGCACACGCCCTATATCTCGAAGCTCGTCGGCTCCTCCCAGCTGGCCAAGCTGGTTTACACCGTCGATTGCGACGTGGTGAATCCCCGGAATCCCAGCCAGACGCGCAACGTTGGCCGGCTATTCGGCACGGTGCCGGTTGACGACAAGAACACCTACCGTTTTGCCGATGGCGACCTCAAGCTCGTGGTCTTCCCCGTGGGCACGGCGAAGGGTTTCGAAACCCTGTTCAAGGGCCTCGCGGTCGGCAAGCAGCCGGCCTCCTCGGAGGGGTTCATGTCCAAACTCAAGAAGGAGGCGCTGAACATCACGCGTTCCGTCAACGGCAAGAACGTGGCCCTCGCGGTCACAAACTACGACCGGATGGACTTCAAGTCGCATGTCCTCGCCGCGGGTCCGGTGCAGATTTATCCCGAGGCCACCGTAAACGGCAGCATGATCTATGATTACGGCCGCACGGCCTGGTATTTTGACGGCGTCACCATCACCTACGTGCTCGATGGCCGCCAGTATCAGGACAAGCTCACCGGCAACATCCGGTGGATCGAGGCGGCCAACCGCGCCGCTTCGGGCGAGGGTGAATACCAGTTCGACATCCGCGTCAACGAACCCGCGCAGTCGGAATCCTCCGTGTTTTCCGGTCCGGCCGACGAGTCGGCGTTCTTTGCGCAGGACGAAGCCATCCCGGCGCTCACCGGCGTGATGAAATACAAGGACACCATGATGGGTGAGTCGGTGTCCTCGTCCGCCGTGACGATCGACCTGAAGGGGCACAAGCTGACCAAGCAGCAGGGCATGAACCTCGCCAAGCTGCTGTTGCTCACGGTCGTCGTGCCGCTGAACGCGGAGTGACCGTTGCCACGTTGAGTTAACCTCAAGGCCGGGCGTCTGCCCGGCCTTTTTTATGCCCTGGTCGCAGCCAGCCGGTCTGCGGCTCGGCTGGTGATGGTCGCGGTTGCGCCCACCCGGTCGGGGCCGCCGGGCTTACTGCAACTCGCTCAGCGGAATCTTGTGGGTGAAGCGAACGGCGCCCTGCTTGTCGATGCTGGTGATGATGACCTCGCGGGCCTCCTTGGGGCCGGCGATGCGCACCTGGCAGAAATTTTGGTCCTGCACCTGGGTGCCCGGGACGCGGTAGGGATCGGCGGCATGCTCGGTCACGTTTTGCCGGGAAACGCCGCTGGAGAGCGGCGAGGAGGTCAGTTCATAGACCCACTGGGTGTCGGAGATCTTGCGGCGCGCGAGCTCGGTGAAGTGCACGTCCCCGCTCAGAAAGATGACGCCCGTGATGCGGTGCCGGGCGATGAACTGGAGGAGTTCCGCCCGTTCCTCGGGGTAGTAGGCGAAGCTCTGGCTGGCGCCGGCGAAATCCGTGACGACCTGACCGCCGGTGACGATGAACTTGAAGTTGCAGTTCTTGTTTTCCTGGGCCGCGAGCAGTCCTTGTTTCAACCAGTCGAGCTGGCGGGCGCCGTATTGGGTCTTGCGACCGGCGGCAGCGGCGGCGTCCAGGTGGTCGCCGTCGCGGTGCCAGCGGTTGTCCATCAGGAAGAAGGTCGCGTCGCTCCAGCGAAACTTCGTGTAGATGCCGGGATTATCGGCCTCGCCGGAACTGGGGTTGCCCCAGTAGGCCTGGAAAACGCGGAGGGCCTCGTCCTTGAGCTCATAGCTCTTGTTGGCGTCGTTTTCGCCATAGTCGTGGTCATCCCACACGGCGTATTGGGGCATGGTGGCAAATAGCTTCTGCAGGGCCGGCTCCCGGCGCGTGACCTGGGCGCGATACCAGAGACCACTGGTGGAATCGAAGTCCACCTCGCGGTAATACCAGTTGTCGCCGCCCCACAGCATGAAGTCCGCGCCGCTTTCGCCCATCAGACGGAAGGTCTCCAGGGTCCGGCCGTAACCGGCACCCGGCCGGTCATGCGCCGGCTCGTTGAAGTAGGCACAGGTGCCGAAGAGGAAGCTGAAGTCCGGCGCCGGGGTACGCCATTCCCACAGGGGATGGGTTTTGAACCGGGTGGGGAAGGGGAAGTCCTGTTTCACACCGTCGAGGCTGAGCGTATATTCATACTCGGCGCCCGGCTCGAGCAGGCCGGGCCGGAAGTGGAAGATCTGGCCGCCGGCCGGGGTGGGAGTGGGCGCGGGTTGTGTGATCGAGCGCTTGGTCTCGGGCTTGCCCGTGAGCCAGAAGTCGAGGGTCACCTGCTGCGCATCCTTGGCTTCCAGCCACAGGAATATCTCGCGGTGCGCCCGATAGCCGAGCATCGGACCGGAGAGAATTGAGCCGGCGGCCAGGGCCGAGGACAGCGCGCCGAGGACGGAAAAAGAGATGAGGGCGAGGACGCGGAGCAGTTTCATGCGCTCAGCTTGAGGCGCGCCCCATGCATTGCAAACTGGCGGTGCCGGGGAAGCGTCAAATGTTTGCACAGAAATCCCCGGGAATTGCATGTCCCGGGTTTGCAAATAGCCCCTCGCTGGCGTTAAGTCGGGTCGCTTTCATGCCACGCTTTCCCCGGCCCACCCCCGCCCTGTCCTTGTGCCTGCTCCTGCTGCCCGCCACCGCCCCGGCGCAGGCGGCCATGGAGACGTTCAAGAAGGACATCCAGCCGATGCTGGAGACCTACTGTTACAGCTGCCACGGCGAGGGGGAGAGCGAGGGCGGAGTGACCCTCGACCAGTTCAAGGACGAGGCCTCGCTCAAGGACCACAAGCTCTGGCTGCGCGTGCTGAAGAACACCCGGGCGCGCATCATGCCACCGGTGGAAGAAGACTACCTGACCCACGACGAGCTCGAGAAATTTGCCACCTTCATCAAGCGCGACGTGTTTGAACTCGATCCCGCCAAGCCCGAGCCGGGCCGCGTGACGGTGCGGCGGCTCAACCGCGTGGATTACCGCAACACCGTGCGCGAGCTCATGGGCGTGGACTACGACACGCAGAAGGAATTCCCGGCCGATGACACCGGCCACGGTTTCGACAACAACGGCGACGTGCTGACCATCTCGCCGATGCTGATGGAGAAATACCTCGACGCCGCTCAGGCGATCGTGGCGAGTGCCGTGCCCACCCAGCCGCTCGTCGTGGCCGAGAGGGCGGTCGAAGGCCGGCAGTTTGTCACGCTGCGCATGGAGACGCCGGCGACGCTCATCGCCGATGCCACCACCTCGGCCCCGGCCCCCGCCACCCCGGCCGTCATCTACGAGCGGCCCGCCCCGTCCATTCAAGGACGCTCGCTGGTGCTGTCCTACTACACGCCGGTCACGGTCGAGGCCGTGCACAAGGTGGAGCACGCCGGCCGTTACCAGGTGGAACTAGATCTGAAGGCTTTGGAACGCTACGTGGACGACCAGTTCGACTACAACCGCTGCCGTCTCGTGTTCACCATCGATGGCGAACAGGTGCTCGACGAGGAGTTCGTGCGCGAGGGCTACGAGAAGTCCTTCAAGTTCGCCTTCGACCGCGAGTGGACGCCGGGCGAACACCGCCTGCTGGTGGAGATTCGTCCGGTGGGACCGGATCGCGACCAGAAGCGTTCGCTGCGCCTGCGGCTCGACGCGGTGAACGTGCGCGGCCCCTATGCCCCCGAGCACTGGGTGCCGCCGGCCAATTACGCGCGGTTTTTCCCGCGCACGGTGCCGGCCAACCCGGCCGAACGTGCGGTCTATCTCCGCGGCATCCTGGGCAGTTTTGCGTCGCGGGCCTTCCGCCGCCCCGCCGACGAGGCCACCATTGAGAAACTCGCCCGCTTGGCCGAGCGCACCGCCGCGCAGGAAGGCGGCTCGTTCGAGGCCGGCGTGGCGCAGGCCATGGTCGCCGTGCTCGCCTCCCCGCGTTTCATTTTCCGCGAGGAACAAACCCTGCCGCTGGAGCCCGGGCAGCCGCATCCGCTGGTGGACGAGTGGTCGCTGGCGTCCCGGTTGTCCTATTTCCTGTGGTCCTCGATGCCGGACAACGAACTCTTCCGGCTGGCCGCCCAAGGCCGTCTGCGGGCGAACCTCAAGTCACAGGTCGGCCGCATGCTGGCCGACCCCAAGTCCCAGGAGTTCGTCCGCAACTTCACCGGCCAGTGGCTGCAGGCGCGCGACATCACCACGGTGGTGATCAACCCGCTTGATGTTTTCCTGCGCGAAAATCCCAACCCGGAGTTCCTCGCCGCGTTGGAGCGTTTCCGGCAGCTCAACCGCATTCCGGTGGATCGCCGCACCCCCGAGCAAAAGGCCGAGGGGGAAAAACTGCGGGACATTGTCGTGCCGGTCTTCCGCGCCCCGAAGCCGGAGCTCACCTGGAGCCTGCGGCGGGCCATGCAGCAGGAAACCGAGCTGACCTTCGCCCATGTGCTCAAGGAGGACCGCAGCCTCATCGAGCTGATCAACGCGGATTACACCTTCCTGAACGAGGAACTGGCGGAGCATTACGGCATCCCGGGCGTCAAGGGCCGCGACATGCGCAAGGTGCAGCTGCCGCCCGACAGCCCGCGCGGCGGCGTGCTCACCCAGGGCACCGTGCTCGCCGTGACCTCCAATCCCACGCGCACCTCGCCGGTGAAACGCGGGGTATTCATCCTCGAAAAGATCCTCGGCACCCCGCCCGCGCCGCCGCCGCCCAACATCCCGCCGCTCGAGAACATCGCTTCCAAGGAGCAGTTGGCGAAGATGACCCTGCGCGAGACCCTCGACTTGCACGCCAGCAACGGCATGTGCCGCTCCTGCCACAACCGCATGGACCCGCTCGGCCTTGCCCTGGAAAACTTCAACGCCATGGGCCGCTGGCGCGACATGGACAGCAACCAGCCGGTCGAGACGGGCGGCAAGCTCATCACCGGTGAAAAGTTCTCCAACATTCGCGAGCTGAAGCAAATCCTCGCGAAGGAGCACCGTGGCGATTACCTGCACAACATGGCCGAGAAACTTCTCATGTATGCCCTCGGCCGCGGCGTGGAATACTACGACACCGATACGCTCGACCAGCTTGTGCACCGGCTCGAAGCCGCCGAGGCCCGTCCTTCCGCCCTCCTGCTCGGCATCATCGAATCCGCCCCCTTCCAGCAGCGCCGCCGTGAACCTGCGGCGCACACGGCCGTCCAGTCCGCCGTGACCACTCCTCGCAGCTAATCCCCAACCCCGCCGCCCCATGAACACCCGCCACCCCACCGCCACGCTCCGCGAGCAAGTCGCCCTGATGAACCGTCGTCGTTTCCTGAAAGGCCTGGGCGCGTGTATCGCGCTGCCGGCGATGGGCTCGCTGCTCCCCACGCGCCTGTTCGCGGCGGCCGCCGCCGCGCAACTGGCCACCACCGCGACCGGCGCGCCGTTGCGCACGGCCTTCGTCATGTTTCCCAACGGCGCCATCCCCGCGCACTGGTGGCCGGCCGGCGGCCTCACCGACTTTGCCCTGCAGGGCACGCTGGCCCCGCTGGAGGCGATGCGTTCGCACATCCAGGTGCTCGGCGGACTGGAACAGGCCAACGCCAACGCCGGCAACGACGGCGGAGGCGACCACGCACGCGGCAACGCGGTGTTCCTCACGGGCGTGCGCATCAACAAGAGCGCGACCGACGTCCGCGCCGGCGTCTCCATCGACCAGGCCATCGCCAAGGAGGTCGGGCATCTCACGCGTTTCCCCTCGCTCGAGCTCACCTGCGACCTCAACCGCAAGTCCGCCGACTGCGACTCCGGCTACTCCTGCGCCTACCAATACAACATTTCCTGGCAGTCGCCGACCACGCCGATGACGCCCGAAAACAACCCGCGCCTGGTCTTCGAGCGCCTCTTCGGCGCCGGCGAGCACGGGCACCGCGCCGAAAACGCGCTCCGCCGCATGCAGGAGCGGCGCTCGGTTCTCGACTCCGTGATGGACGACGCCAAACGCATGCAGGGGCGGCTCGACTTCAGTGACCGGGAAAAGCTCGACCAATACCTCACCGGCATCCGCGACATCGAGGTCCGCATCGAGAAGGCCGAGAAATTCGGCGCCGGCCCCGACCCGGTCGTCGCCACCCCGACCGGCATTCCCGCCACCCACTTCGAATACGTGCAGCTCATGTATGACATGATGCTCCTCGCCTTCCAGACCGACTCGACCCGCGTCGCCACCTTCGTGCTCGGTCACGACGGCGACAACCGCTCCTTTGGCGAAATCGGCATCACCGAAGGCCACCATGATCTTTCGCACCACCAGAACAACGCCGAGCGCGTGGCCAAGGTCGCGCAGATCGACCGCTGGTATGTGGAGCAGTTCACCAAGTTCCTCGCCAAGATGGACCAAGTGAAGGACGTGGACGGCAACACCCTGCTGCACAACTCGCGCATCCTCTACGGCAGCGGCAACGCCGACGGCAACCGCCACACCCACGAGAACCTCCCGCTCATCCTCGCGGGCGGCGGCGGCGGGCTCCTCCACGGTGGCCGTTATGTGGACCATGGCTCGAAGCCGCTCAGCAATCTCTTCCTCGACCTCGCCGATCAGGCCGGGGTGACCAGCCTCGAGCGCTTCGGCGACTCGACCGGACGACTGGGGAACACGTGAGGTCTCGGCACCCTCCCGTCCTGGCGAATTGATCCGTCCGGGTGCGCACAAAGCGCGCCCCTACGGTCTGAAAATTTATCGATATGGCTTGAGCACGTTCTTTACCCAACTACCTCGCAATCCGCTCCGTGCCGGGACGAACACCGAGGAAGGCGCGCACCTCGGCGTCGACGAGGGCGCTGATCCGGCGGCTGCCCGCTGAGTCGTAGAGCCAGATCTCGTAGCCACTGAGATTGGCGATGCGGGCGGGCTCCCCGTATTTGGTCCTGAGCGCGACTGGGTCGAGACTGTTGGCGATGATGAACGAGTAGCGGCGCGGGTGCAGGGGCGCGGTGGCGCCGGGCGTTTCCATCGTGAAGTGATGAAATGCGTTGTTACCCCAGAACTGCACGCGACCATCGGGGCGAACTTGATTGAGGCGGATTCGGTGGGACGTGGCGTTCAGGGAGGTGGCCGTCCAGTATTCGGCCAGACCGTTGGCGTGATCTTCCTGGGGAAAGAAGCGGTCCAGCTCCGCCACCGGCTCCGGATAGGGCCAACCCCACTGGGCGAAATCAATCTGCGGCGCACGCCAGCCGACCAACCCCAGCAGCAGAACCGACACGATGCCGGCGCCGACGGGCGAGCGAAGTTTCGCCAGCGGCAGCAGGGTGAACAGCCACCAGAGCGGGATCACGAGGCAGGGCAGCAGGTAGCGTCCGTGCTGGGGATTGCGCCAGTAAACGGCCAGCACCGGCAAGGCCAGCGTGCTCAGCAGGCAAAACACCGCCAACCAACCGGCCTGACGCTGAGCGCCGGTGACGCCGGAGCGGCGGGACAACCACGCGGAAAGAATCAGGGCGAACAAGCCCGTGACCAGAAATCCCGGCACCGCCCTCCGGACGGGTCCCGCCAGATCGGCCAGCAGCTGTCCGCCGGTCTGGACGAGGGCAGAGGGGGTCGGCGCATAACGCACCACCGCCGGGTAGTGTCCCCAATGCAGCAGGTGAAGGGTGAGCCGCAGGCCGATGACCAGCACCACCGCGACGCCCACGGCCTTGGCGAAGGCCATCAGCCGAGGTGACTGCCAGCGAGGGGCCGGAGCACACACAAACAGCGCTGCGCCGAGCGGAACGATGAACTGCGTGAAAAGCAGCGTGTCCGAAGCGAGACCGAGGAACAGCAACCCGGTCGCCACGATGAAGCGGTTGCGCGACGGAGCCTCCATCGGCGGCCCCAGCCACAAGGCGGTCTGGGCGAGTCCAAGCAGCACGGCGCCGCCATGCATGTTGGGCAAGCCGAGCCACCAGAGCCAGCGGTCGTGGTCGGCGGTGCCCTGCCACGCGAGCACGGCGTTCACCAGGAGCGCGCCGTGCAGCCAGCCCTGGCCGTCGGGACCGCCCACGCGCTGAAGCGACCAGCCGGCGAGCAGTGCCAGCGCGGTGTAGCTCAGCACGACGTAAAACGGCAGCAGCGGAACGCCGCCGAGGCCCAGCAGGGTGCGCCAAGCGATGCTCAGCGCGAAATCCGGAAAGAGGTAAGGTGAGGAGCTGAGCGTCCAGCCCGAGAGCGGATAAACGCCCGCCACCACGTCGGCGGCGAAGCGCTCGGCCAACAGGTAGTCGCCGTCGAGCCACGGCTGAAAATAACGCGTGGCGAGCGCCATGGCCTGGACCGCGACCACGGCGAGGGCAGCGAGCCAGAGCAGCCGGGTAATCGCCTTGGGCATCGCGTTGATTCAGGCGCCGCCCGGGTGGGGCGGTTTATTGCTTCTTCTTGTCGTCGCCGGTCGTGGCGGTGACATCTTTCAGCCAGTCGAGGAGGATCTCCTTGTGGCCGGATTTGTTGTAGTTGTCGCGCAGGGCCGCAAGGCGGGCCTGCAACTCGGCGTTGTCCCGCAGGCGGCGGGAGAGGCGGGGCTTGTGCGGCATTTTGTCCTCGAGGATCACCTGCTTGAGTTTCCCGGCACTGGTCAGCGTGGTGCGCAGGGCGTCGTCGGTGCTGTAGTCGATGTCGTCGCGCAGCTCCTTCTCGCCGTTGATGACCTCGCCGTGGCACATCACGCAGCTTTCGTTGAGCACCTTGCGGACCTCGGGTTTGAGCGGGACCAGACTGTCCACCACCGGGTCCGCGGCCAGGCGGCTGGCCACGAGGGCGAGGAGGAGAGCGAACGACAACAGGCGGCGGGTGATCATGGGGAGGGGGCGAGGAGTTGGGTGAGCCGCTCGAGTTGCGAGGCGGACAAGGGTCCTGTTTTGTTAAGCAGGAGGAGGTAATCGGCAAGCAGCTCTTTCTCGGCGGCCGAGAGGTGGTCACGGTAGCCGGGCATCGGAATGGCCTGACCGTCGAAGAACTTCTTCGCGATGGGACCAAGCAAGCCTGACTCGACGGCCTGGCCGCGGCCGTGATCAATCCAGTGGATGATTTCGGCGCGGTCGCCGTTGGCGGTGAGCTTGAGGAAGTCCCGGCCCTGGAAGCCGGGGATGTAGCCCTTGAACGAGTCGGGGTTGGCCACGCCGCCCTGGCCGAGTTCGCCATGGCATTGGTAGCAGCCGTGGCGGCGGGAAAGGGCGTCGCCGGCGGCGAACAGCTGATCAGGGGTGAGGCCGGTCCCGGCGACGGGAGCCTGGTGCGAGGAGAGATCGACCCGGAGTTTGAGTCCTTCGGCGAGAATCCACGCGGCAATGTCCTCGATCTCGGCAGGCGTGAGCCGGTCCCGGTAGGCCGGCATACGAATGAGTAATTTCTTGTGTGCCTCGGCGTCGGCCGCGGGTACGCCGTTCGCGATCCAGTCCACCAGCACCTTCACTTCGGTGATGTCGCTTTCCCAGAATGACGGGTTGTTCTTGTCGCGCCACTTGCCCGGACCGGTCTGGCGGAGATTGAAACGCGGCTCCTCCTCGCTGCGGCCGTGACAAGCATAGCAGCCGGCTTCCTCGGTCAGGCGTGCGCCGCGTGAGACGGACGAGGCTTCCGGTTGGCGCTCAATCTGCACAAAGACCGTGCCCGCGATGGCCAAGCCGCAGATCCCCAGCAACACGAAGCCGAGAATCTTGCCGGCGGCCGGGTGGGGAAACTGCGGGGAAAGCATCCGGGCAGCAAACGGGCTGGCGCCGGAAAGGCAAACCGGGAGGCGCCCGGTCCCACTAGGTGCGGGGGAGCGCCGCGAGGCGGCTCAGGAGTTCGGCGCCGGTGAAAGGCTTGCGGAGCAGCTCAACCTTGAGCGTATCCAAGCCAACCGCGGTGATTTCGTGGTCGGCATGGCCGGAAAAAAGCAGCACGGGCGCGGAGGGTTGGTCGGCGCGGAAGCGGTCGATTACGGTGTTGACGGAGGTGTTGCCACCGAACCCGTCCGTGCAAAGGACGGCGAAGCGGGCGCCGCTGTCGAATTCCGCGATGGCCTCTTCGCTGGAGGCGCAGGCCGTGACATGGTAGCCGCCGCGTCGCAGCGCCCGTTCGAGCAACTGGCGGAGATCGTCGCGGTCTTCGATGAGGAGCAGGCGCTCGCCGGCCGGCGGCGGCGCGTGATTCGTGTTATGTCCCGCAGGCAGGACCGGGCATTCCGGAAAGAGCAGGCTGATGGTGGTGCCGCGGTCCGGTGCGCTCTGCAGCTCGATGGTGCCGCCGGCTTCCTCCACGAAGGCCTTGACCATCGGCAGGCCGAGCCCGGTGCCCTGGCCGGGTGCCTTGGTGGTGAAGAAGGGGTCGAAGATGCGCGGTTGCACGTCGGCGGGAATACCGGTGCCGGTGTCCTTCACGCGCACGGCCACGCCGGGCCGGCCGTCGGGCAGGGTCACGTCCTCGTGGGCGAGCGTGATGGCGCCGCCCCGGGGCATGGCGTCGCGGGCGTTGATCAGCAGGTTGAGCAGGGCCTGCTGCAGGTCGGCGGGATCGGCGAGGAGGCGGCGCTGGCCACGGTTCTCGGTGGAGATCCAGATGCCCTCGGGCAACAGCCGGGCGGCGAGGCGGCACGCGGTCTTGAGTTCGGCCGCGGGGTCGAGACTGACCGGCACGCAGAAGGCGCGGCGGCTGAGGCTGAGCAGGTGGCGCGTGGTCTGTGCGGCGGAGCGGGCGGCGGAAAGGATGTCGGCTGCTCCCTGCCGGTCGTCACCGGGCGGGAGGCTCTGGCTGAGCAGCTCGGCGTTGCAGAGGATCACGGTAAGGGCGTTGTTCACGTCGTGCGCGACGCCGCTGGAGAGTTTGCCGAGCGCCTCAAAGTGCTGGTTGGCCCGCATGGTGTCCTCGGCCTGACGGCGGCCGGCATCGGCGAGATCGCGGTTGCGGCGTTCCTCGACCACGCGCGCCAGCGTGCGGAAGAGGGCGTGGTGGATCATGGCGAAGCAGACGTAGCACACCGCGAGGGTGGCGAACGGGATTAGCCCGTTCAGGAGGAGTTCCTGCGCGGTGAGCGGCCGGCCCAAGCTGGTCGGGTAGGCCGCCAGCACGCCGCGTTGAACGAGCCAGACATGCACCACGATCAGCAGGCCCAGGGCGATCACCACGGCCGCGCCCGCGCGCTTGTTGATGAAAAACAGCGCGACCAACACCGTGCACACGAGTGCGATGCCCACGCCCATCTGCGGGCCGGCCTGAACCCAGGCGATGACGTCGATCGCACCGAGCCAGAGCACGAACAGGGTCCCGCTGCCCGCCGCGCTCAGTCGGTTCAGGGCGAGAAACTGCGCCCCCACGCCGACGACCAGGATCGCCTCAAGGACCAAAGAAACCGGCACCCGGGAGGCCAGCGGGACGCGATGCCAGACGATGATCTGCAGCAGGGTGAAGATAAAAACGGCCCAGACCATGCCCCGCAAGGCCTGCCTCTGGACATCGGCCAGAAGAGCGGCGGCTTCCCTGACCGAGGAGGCTTGCGGGTGTGACGGCATCTAAAAGGCGACCGGACCTTTTGCGACCCGAGGAGACGACAGACCCCGCTTACGAGCAACCCCAAATCAAGGCGCAACGGGCAATCAGACCTGTGCGAGAGTGGGGCGAACGTTCAAATGCTCTTCTCCGACGTATTTCGCGGACTGTTCGTCGGCGTGATAGCTGGAGCGCACGAGCGGGCCGCTCTCGATGACGCCAATGCCGAGTTCGAGGCCGAGCTTCTTCCACTGGGCGAATTCCTCCGGCGGGACCCAGCGGTCGATCTTCCAGTGCTGCGGAGTGGGCTGAAGATATTGGCCGAGCGTGAGGATGTCGGTCTTGTCGGCGGCGATGTCGCGGAGCGTCTGCTCGATCTCTTCGGGCTTTTCGCCGAGGCCGAGCATGATGCCGGTCTTGGTGGTGAAACCGCGGGACTTGGCGTGCTGGAGCACGGAGCGGGAGCGGTCGTAACGGGCCTGCACGCGCACCGGGCGCTGGAGACGTTCCACGGTCTCGAGGTTGTGGTTGAAGATGTCGGGCTTGGCCGCGAGCACGATGTCCACCTGCTCCAGTTTGCCCACGAAGTCCGGCACGAGCACCTCGATGGCGCAGTGCGGGTTCTTGTAGCGGACGGCGCGGATGGTCGCGGCCCAGACGCTGGCGCCGCCGTCCTTCAGGTCGTCGCGGGCGACGGAGGTGATGACGCAGTGGCGCAGGCCCATCTTGGCCACGGCGTCGGCCACGCGGGCGGGTTCGCCGAGGTCGTGCTCGGTGGGGCGGCCGCTCTGGATCGCGCAGAAGTTGCAGGAACGGGTGCAGATGTTGCCCAGGATCATCACCGTGGCCGTGCCGCGGGACCAGCACTCGCCGATGTTCGGGCATTGGGCGCTCTGGCAGACGGTGTGCAGCTTGTTGTCCTCCACCATCCGGCGGGTCGCCTGGTAGGCGGGGCCGGTCGGCAGCTTGGCGCGGAGCCAGTCGGGTTTGCGTTGGGCGGACATCGGGAGGAATTGGTCACGAAAGCCCGCACTGGCGCAAAGACAATCTTTGGTTCAGCCCGGGGCCGCGGCGGGAGTATAAGTCCCGCTGACACGCCGGATAACGCCGCATCAAGCGACCAGCCACCACCCGCCCACGCCGCCCAGGGCGGTCAGGATGAGCACGCCGCCGGCGTGGCGGCGCAACTCCGGCGAACCCAGCGAGAAGGTCAGGCCGGCCTTCAGCAGGGAGTTGGCGATGGCGGCGACCAAGATCGCGTGGGCGGCGAGGGGCAGGGGGATGTTGCCGGTGTTGAGGCTGCCGACCACGGAGAGGGAGATGGCGTCCATGTCGGTCAGGCCCGACACGAAGCTGAGGGGAAGCAGGCCGGTGTGGAGGATTTCCCAGTTGGCGGCGGCTTTCACCAGAAAGGTGATAGCGGTGTAGAGGAGGGCGAATTTCACCGCGGTACGCAGGCTCAGGGGATTGGCGAGCGCGGGCGCGCCGACGGTGTGGGTTTGGTTGCGGCGGGCGAACCAGAGCCACACGCCGTAGCCCAGGGCTGGGACTGCCATGAGCGCGAAGGGCAAAACGAGATGCCAGGCGAGGTCGCGGTTGAACACGCTGAGCGCGACCAGCACGCGCGGGAGCATCATGCTGCACGCGGCGACCACGGCCAACGCGTAATGCCGCGAAAGGACCGGGTCCTCGCGGCTGCGGCGGCTGAAGGCGAGGGTCGTGGCGGTGCTCGAGGCGAGGCCGCCAAGCAGGCTGGTCAGCAGAATGCCCGCCGAGGCACCGAGCAGGCGCATGGCCACGTAGCCGGTGAAACCGAGGCCGGAGATCAGGACGACCATGAGCCACGTGGAATAGGGGTTGAAGGCGGCGAACGGCCCGAGTTCGCGGTTGGGGACCAGTGGAAGGATCACACCGGTGATGGCGATGAACTGCAGCGTGCCGCGGATGTCCGCGTCGGTGAAGCCGCGCGTCCACGCGTGGATGCGGGCCTTCAAGCCCAGCAGCACTCCGGTCGTGGCGCTGATCAACACGGCGGCCTGATGGTGCTGCCAATACACGAGCGCCCCGACGAGCATCGTGAGCATGGCGGCCGCAAAGGATGTGCTGCCCACCGAACCGGCGGTGTCGGACGCGGCCGACCAAGCCCGGGCCACCAGTTGTGCTGCGACCCCGGCGACAACCACGGGCAACACAGCGGGCGAATAGGCCGAGGAAAGGAACGCCGCCACGCAGCCGAGCACGCTCCAGAGGGTGAAGGTGCGCAGGCCGTTGTATTCGGCGCCGGGAGGCTTGTCGGCCTGTTCGCTCCACTGGCGGATGAGCCCGATGAGGGCACCGAGACCGGCGCTGGCCGTGATTGCGAGCAGGAGCGGGTGCATGTCCGAAAAAATGCGCAACCGCCAGCGGGGTGCAAGCCGGGGACGCCGGCAGCAATTTCCATTTGCCCCGGGCGGGCGGCTTGCCAAGCGTCCCCCGTTCCATGAGCGACATCCCCCAGGACATCACCCACGACCAGCATGCGGTGCGGCTGAAGAAGCTACAGGATATGCGCGCCGCGGGCACGGATCCGTTCCGCGCCAACTGCGAGCAGACGCATTTCTCGGGCGAAGCGCTGAAAGCCCACGTGGACGGCCAGGATTACACCGTGCCGGTCAAGGTCGCCGGCCGACTCGTCGTCATCCGCGACATGGGCAAGAGCCAGTTCGTGAAGATTCTCGACCAGCAGGGCCAGATCCAACTCTACGTGAAGAAGGACCTGGTGGGCGACGAGGCCTACATGGCTTTCAAGAAACTCGATCTCGGGGACATCATCGGCGTCGAGGGCGTGCTGTTCAAATCCAAGAGCGGAGAGGTCACGGTGCGCGTGGACAAGTTCACGCTCGTGTCCAAGGCCCTGCGACCGCTGCCCGAGAAGTGGCACGGTCTGACCGATCGCGAGCAGATCTACCGCCAGCGCTACCTCGACCTCATCGTGAACGAGGAGTCGCGCAAGCGCCTGATGCTGCGCAGCCGGATCGTGGCGAGCATCCGCGCCACCCTGGCGGGCCGGAAGTTCATCGAGGTGGAGACCCCGATGCTCGAGGGCGTCGCCGGCGGCGCCGCCGCGCGGCCCTTCACGACGCACCACAACGCGCTCAACGCCGACTTTTTCCTCCGCATCGCACTCGAACTGCGCCTGAAGCGCCTGCTCGTGGGCGGCTATGACCGCGTGTTTGAGATCGGCCGCGTGTTCCGCAACGAGGGTGTGTCCACCAAGCACAACCCCGAGTTCACCATGCTCGAGGTTTACCAGGCCTACTCCGATTTCCGCGGCATGATGGACCTGCTCAAGGCCATCTTTGCGGACCTCGCGCGCGACGTCATCGGCACCACCGAGATCAAGCACGCTGCGAGCGGCCAGACCATCAACTTCGCCGGCGAGTGGCGCGAGGCGCGCTACTTCGACCTGATCGACGCGACCGTGGGCGACAAGCTCGGCGGCGCGAAGCTCAGCTCGTTCCGCAACACGCCCGACTACCGCACCAAGGCGACGGCCGCCGCGCAGGCGCTCGGCCTCGACATCCACCCGGGCTGGGAGACGCACGAGATCGTGAACGAGATCTTCGGCAAGCGCATCGAGCCCACGCTCATCCAGCCGACCTTCGTCACGCACCTGCCCAAGGAACTTTGTCCGCTGGCCAAGCTCAACGCCGAGGACCCCGGCCTGATCGATGTGTTCGAGTGCATCATCGGCGGCATGGAGGTGGCCCCGGCCTACTCCGAGCAGAACGATCCCTTTGTGCAGCGTGAGATGTTCGAAAAGCAGGTGGGTGAGGACAAACAGAACCTCGACAACGACTTCCTGCTCTCACTCGAGCATGGCATGCCGCCCGCCGGCGGCATGGGCGTGGGCATCGACCGTCTCTGCATCCTGCTCACCGGGGCCGAGAGCATCCGCGACGTGATCCTGTTCCCGTCTCTGCGGCCGCAAGAGGCGAAATGATGCGGCGAGAGTATCGGACCGGCGGTCGCAGACCCCGGTCCGTAATTTCGCGGCTCAGAAACCGCTGCGGTTGCCGCGGATCTCGCGCAGGATGCGTTCCGCTTCGGTTGTTTCCTGAGCAGGCAGCTTGAGCTGCAGGGCCCGCTCAAGGAAGGTGCGGCTTTCGGAAGTATTCTTCAGTCCGAACAGCGCCACGCCGAGGAGAAAAGCGGTCTGGGGATCTTCGCGCTGTCGCCAGCTTTGCCGAAGGGTATTAACGGCCGCCTGATAGTCGCCGCGCCGGTAGCTGATGGAGCCGAGCGCGCGGGAAAGTTCCGGATCGTCCGGATAAGCCCGACGAGCTTTCTGGGCCAGCTCCTCAGCTTGCTTGTCGTCGCCCAGAAAATCCGCCTGGAGCAGGGCCAGTTTTCGAATGGCGGGTGCGAAACCGGGCAGGCGGGCGAGGATCTCACCATAAATTCGCTCGGCCTCGCGGTATTTTTCCAGACGTTCGGAGTCCGCGGCCACGATCATGAGGGCTGCGAGGTCAGACGGATCGCTCGACAAGACTTGATCGGCCTCGACCCGGGCGGCGGGAAGTTCTTCGCGGCGATCTACCACCGACAGCATCCTGGACATGCGCCGGGCCGCCTCCCGGGTGACAGAAGAGGGGTTTCCCTTGAGCACTTCGGCGAGGGTTGATTCGGCGTCTTTCACCCGGCCGCTGCCATACAGTGCGCGGGCGTGATCGATGCGCAGGTCCATGTCGTCCGGCGCCTGGCGGGCGGCATCCTGCAGCAGCGACGCCGCCCAGGCGAAGTCCCCCGAGCGCAGCGCGTAGCGGCCGAGTCGCGGCGGGATCCTGCTGTCGGCGGGAGGAGTGGAGCTTGCGGCTTTGGCGAGTTCCTGAGCCCGGCCGGGATTTGCCAAAGGGCCGGCGTAAAGATCCAGCAACGCGAGCAGGGCGCTCACGGAACGGGGGTTCGACTTCAGCGCCGATTCGAGAAGTTCGGCCGCTTTCTTCGGATCGCCTTCCCGGGCCTCTATCACACCCAGACGGGCGAGAACCACGGGATCAGTCGCATCCTGCCCGAGCCATCGCTGCAGTTCATCTTTCGCCCCGGGCGCAGGCCGCTCCGGGTCAATGGCCAGCACGGCCAGTCGTTGGTGTGCATCCGCGACCAACGCCGCCTCGGCCTTGGCGGAGACAAGGCGTTGAAGAATCAGCCGGGCGGGTTCCTCCTGCTCGAGGCAATAGAGGGTCATGGCCAGATGATGCTGTATCTCCGCGTCTGCCGGCCGTTTTTCGGCAGCGGACCGGAAATAGGGCAGAGCGGCAGCATGCTGTCCCTGACGGAAGAGAATCCAACCGAGGGTGTCCGTGATGTGCGGATCGGCGGGCAGGCGTTCGTGCGCGCGCCGCGCCAGCTTGGCTGCCTGTTCGAGATCCTCCGGTGTTTTGGATAGGAGCATCGCGAGATTGTTGAGCGCGGGCGGAAAATCGCGGTCCAGAGCGAGGGCTTGCTCGTAGGACTTGCGGGCGTCGTTGTTTTTCCCCAGGGCGGTTTGCAGCATGCCGAGCTGGGTATAGGCGCGGGGGGTGTTGGATTGCGCCGCCGAGGCGGTCAGTTTCTCGAGCGCCTCCGGGCTGCGGCTGCTCACGAAGTAGATCCTCGCCAGTTCATAATAGGCATGATGGAGAGAGGGATCCAGCTCCAGGGCCTTAAGCAGGTCAGCTTCGGCACCGTTGAGATCATCCGCATATATGCGGATCCTGGCCCGCAACAGCAGGGGGGCGGGATCCCCGGGATATTTCTCAATCAGAGCTGCGATCCGAGACGCGGCCTCGTTGGTGCGGTTTTCGTTCAGGTCGAAATCAACCAGGATCTCTTGCGCAGACCAGTGCTTGTCGGCCAGCCGGACCGTGGTCTCGATTGCCTGACGTGCTGCAGGACGGTCGCGACCGAGCAAAGCCCGACCAAGCAGGTAGTGGTTGTCCGGATCAGTGGCGGCTTGCGCCACGAGTGAACGCAGGATGGTCAGCCCCTGTTTTTCATCACCCTTGTCGAAGCAGGCCTGGGCGTAGAGCACCAAAGTACGACGGCCGCCGGAACGTGCTTTGACCAAAGGCTCGAGCTGGGCGGCGGCGGCGATGGCGTCGCCCTTTTGCAACTGAAGTTCGGCAAGAGCCTGCGTGGCCTCCGCGTGGTTCGGGGCGACGAGCAGGGTTTTCTTCAGGTAATCCTCGGCGGCTAGCCGCTCGCCTTTTTTGAGGTGGGCAGCGGCGAGCTGCATTTTGATCTGGGGGGCGCGGGGGTGGTGTTCCTCCGCCTCCTTTAGCCGTGCGATGCCCCCCTCGAAATCGCCTTCCTGGAATTTTACGGCCGCCAACAGCGTGAGGGCTTCGTAATGGGTCCGATCCCGATCAATCACCTTCCGGGCGCTGGTGGCGGCATCGGTCAGACGGCGCTCGTCCGCCGCGAGCTTAGCCTCCAAAATGAGGGCTGGGATGCAGTCGGGGGCCTGAGCCAGAATCGAGGCAATCTCCTTCTTCGCCTCCTCCCGGGCATCGGTGCGAATCAGGTGATTCACGTAGCGGAGCCGCACCGTGGCGCGAGGCGGCGCAAGCTGCGCGGCGGTTTTCAAGCTGACCGCCGCCTTCGCGTTGTCACCCTGGGCGGCATAGAGCATGCCCATTTGGTCGTGCGCCGCGCTCAATTGCGGGTTCAGAGCGAGCGCGGCATCCAATTCCTTTTCGGCTGCGGCATAGTCCCGTTGCATCCGCCGGAGCGCGCCCAGAGCAAGGTAATAGCCCGCGGCCTCACCATTTTGGGTTCGCAGATCCTCGATAATGCGCCGGGTCTCTTCGTTGTCGCGGGTTGAGACGCAGGTCTCTGCAAGCAACAGCAGCGCGACCTCGTCCTTGGGGCGCTGCTCCAGCGCCTTCTGAGCCGATTTTCGCGCATCAATCGTCTTGCCGACCGAATAGCAGGCGAGGGCGTAATGGAGCTGGAAGTCCGCGTTGTTGGGTGCACCCTTGACCGCTTCCTCGAGAAAGGCGTAGCCCCGGGCGATTTGACCCTGATTGTAGTAGAGTATGCCCATCCGGCCGATCACCTGCGGATCTGTCTGGCGAAGCACGAGTGCGTCCATGAAGATTTTTTCCGCATCGTCATAGCGGTTGGTGGCAACGGCTTCGTCGCCCCGCTTGAGCTGCTCCGCGAAATCGTCCTTTCGGGTGCAACCGGTGGTCAGAACGAGGAGCAATCCGGTAACCATTGCCGCCCGGAAGCCGTGGCTGGGAAGGGGTGTCAGCATGGAGAAAAGGGTAGACTCAGGGGAATGGGTCAGGTTTGTCAACGGACGCGGCCAGCCTCGATGGTTGGTTTTGAATCAGGCACAAAAAAACCGCCGCCATGGATAAAGACCACGGCGGCGGTAGATAGAATTGGACGCTATTGAATCAAGACCCGCATCACGCGCGACGGGCGAAGCGCTTGCGAAGGGCGATAAGGCTGAGCATCGCCGCACCCATCAGGATGACCGTGTTGGACTCGTCGGGAACTTTGTGGGGAGGATTTTCGTGACCCTTGGCAACCAGCTTAGCGACCTTGAGGTAGGTATCCTCTTTGTTATATCTGACTGTGTCGAGAAGCTGCACCTTGAAGGCAAGTTTTCCATCGGCCTGAAGATCGGCGAGGAGGGTGACACCCAAGCTGTCCGAGTACCACGCGTAGCTGCTGGACGGATGCGCTCCGTCAACCTCTTCATTGATGAAAAGGTTGCCCGCCAGAGTGATGTCAACCCACTCTTCGTAGGAGTCGCCATCGTCAGCGAAGGCGAAGGAGGCCACCGCGGAGTCGATGGTCATCGTGAGCGGATTGAAGCCACTGGGCGTGATGTCGAAAGTGTTTGAGTAGTAATGCGACCCTGCAGAGACATTATTAAAGTTGAGAAATTTCAGCGGGCTGCCGCTGAACTGGGAGGTCCAAGTCAGGTCGGACGCTTGGGCGACGCCGGTCAGGGCGAGGGCGAGACCGACAGTCTTAAGGAGGGCGCGGATGTTCATAGGGGATTACGGATTAAAGGAATAAGTGCAAACAGCTGGATGCTTGCCAAGAATTGAAAGTGGTTTTAAAATATCATGCAAAACGATAATAATGAATTAATAGCAAACATTATATATTTCATAGTCAGGGCCGAATGGATGTATTAACTTTCGTTTTTGTTAAGAAATCCGACGAAAAACAACTGAGCTAGTTTGGTCCTGAAATTTCATTCTTGGTTCACGATCTCGTTTTCTGGCCATTGGCATGAGGGACTTTGGTTCGAATGTTTTTCTTATGGCCCAGCTATCTTAGAGGCCGGGGTGCGATTGGTCGGTGACCACACCTCCGAGAGGTTAGCCCGAGTATTTCATACCCAGAAGTGAGAAATATTCGCCCTGTCAGGCCGAACTTGCCGGCCGAATTACGATCTAGTCGCTCGACCCGTTGCTCGGATGGACAGTTGGCTGACTGGCTTGCTCATCAGTGTGAAATGTCCGGGTTAGGAAGGTGGACTTCCTGAAACAGATATGATTCTTGCCACACCAATATCACAGACTCGGGTCTATTAATTCAACCCTATGCCCTGGCCGATCTACCTCGCCCTTAAGCAACTGTTCCCGACCGGGCGGGTGTCGTTTTTCACGCTGATCTCCGTGCTGGGGGTGGGGCTGGGGGTGGCGCTGATGCTGGTCTCGACGAGCGTGATGGGCGGCTTCGGTCACCAGATCAAACGGATGATCATCGACACCCAGGGCGAGGTGCAGGTGAAGGCCCGGGGTCTGATCGACCCGGCGGCCGGTGTGGAAAAAGTGCTCGCGGCCGACCCCGGCATCGCGGCCTTCGCGCCTTATGCGCAGGGTGTGGTGATGCTCGAATACGGTCGTCGCCCGGCGTTCCCGGCGGTGCAGGGCTTGGATCTTGAGCGAATCGCCCAGGTCATCCCGCTCCAACGCTACCTGACCGCCGGTTCGCTGGACGACCTCGACGACGACTCGGTGATCCTGAGTTCGCTGCTGGCGAGCGGTCTGGGCGTGCGGCCGGGCGATACGGTCAGCATCTACACGCCACTCATGCTTGAGCGCATGAAGAACAACGAGGTGTTGCTCCCGCGCGAGGTGCGCGTGGCCGGCATCTTTCACATCGGGCACCAGCAGCTCGACAGCTCCACGGTCATCTGCCCGCTGCGCCTGATGCAGGATCTCTACGGCCTCGACCGCATGGTCCACGGCTACAACGTCCGGCTCCAACCCGGCGCCGATGCGGACGTCGTGGCCGCCCGGCTCAACCGCGCATTGCCGGCCGGAGTGGGGGCGCTCACCTGGTTCGAGGCGAACGCCGACTTCCAGGCGGTCCTCGCTTTCGAGCGCAACATGATCTTCTTCCTGCTCACGTTCATCATCGTCGTGGCCGCGTTCTCGATCACCAGCTCGCTGCTCGTGACGGTTGTGCGCAAGACCCGCGAGATCGGCCTGCTCGGCGCGATGGGCGGCCGGGCCCGTGACGTGGCGCTGAGCTTCTGTGTGCAGGGCGGATTCATCGGGGTGGCGGGAACCGCCGCCGGTCTTCTGTTTGGCTATGCCCTGCTGCACTGGCGCAATGCCATTGTGGGCTTCATCGCGCGGATGACGATGGGCGAGGAGGCCTTTGTGAAGTTCTACCAGTTCAGCAACCTGCCCGCCCACACGGCGGCCAAGGATGTATTCATCATTGTCGTGTTCTCCATCGTGGCCGCGACTTTGGCCGGCCTGATCCCCGCCTGGAGGGCGGCGAAACTCAAACCCGTGGAGGCGCTGCGAAGTGAGTGACGTCGCACCAGTTCTCCGGGCCGCCGGCCTCACCAAGACGTACCCGAGCGGGGACAAAACGCTTGGCGTGCTGAGTGGCGTGGATCTCGCCGTGGCCGCCGGCGAGACCTTGTCCATCCGCGGCGAGTCGGGTTCGGGCAAGAGCACGCTGCTCAACCTGCTCGCCGGGCTCGACCGGCCCGATGCGGGCGAACTCTTCTGGGGCGCCGACGCCGCACACCGGCTCAGTCTCGGCGAACTCACCGCCCGGCGCGGGCGGTTTCTCGGCATGGTCTTCCAAGCTTACTACCTCATCCCCGAGATCGACGCATCGGCCAATGTGCTCATGGCCGCACGGCTCGTGGGTCGGGTGGGTGATGCCGAACGCGAGCGCGCCTCGACGCTGCTCAGGCGTGTTGGACTGGGCGAGCGCGGCCATCACCTGCCTTCGCAGCTTTCCGGCGGTGAGCGCCAGCGCGTGGCGGTGGCGCGGGCGCTGATGAACCGCCCGCAGGTCATTCTCGCCGACGAGCCCACCGGCAACCTCGACGAACGCACCGGCGACGAGGTCATCAGCCTTCTGCTCGAGGTCTGTGCCGAGGAGCGGACCGCTCTCGTGCTCGTGACCCACAACCCGGCCCATGCCGCCCGTGCCGCCCGGAGGTTCGCCCTTCACAACGGCGAACTGGGCGCGGTTGCATGATTTCATGAAGATCACCCGATTGGTCGTGAGCGGCCTGCTGGTCACCACGGCTGCCACCATGGCCTACGCCCAACCCGCCCTCGATCCCCTCGCCGAATCCTACGTCAGGCTCGCGCTCGCCGCCGGTGTGCACGATGGCGATTACGTGGACGCTTACTCCGGTCCGACCGAGTGGCGCACGGCTGCCGAGGCCGAGAAGCTCCCGCTGGCCGAGGTTCGCTCCCGGCTGGAACGGCTCGGAGCCGGCCTCGCGAGGGTGGATGCCGCCAGCTTTGACCGCCTGCAGCACATGCGCCACGCCTACCTCGCGAAGCAGGTGCAGGCGTTGAGCACACGGCTCGCCCATGTCGCCGGCGAGAAGTTCAGCTTCGATGAGGAGTCTCGCCTCATCTACGACACCGTCGCTCCCCACCACGACACCGCACATTACGATGCCGTGCTGGCCGAGCTCGACCAAGCCCTCCCCGGCGATGGCACGGTGGCCGCGCGGTTTCAGGCCTTCCGCAACCGGTTCATCATTTCGCCGGAGAAGCTCGACGCCGTGTTCCAGGCCGCCGTCGCCGAGGCGCGTGCCCGCACGCTCAAGCGCATCCCGCTGCCCGCCGACGAGAAGTTCACCCTTGAATACGTGACCGGCAAACCGTGGGCCGGCTACAACTGGTATCAAGGCAGCGCGCACAGCCGCATCCAGATCAACACCGACCTCCCCATCTTCATCGACCGCGCGGTGGATCTCGCCGCGCACGAGGGTTACCCGGGCCACCACGTCTATGGGACCTTGATCGAACAGAAGCTGATGAAGGAGCGCGGTTGGGTGGAGTTCTCGGTCAACCCGCTCTTCGGTCCCAGCGCCATCATCGCCGAGGGCACCGCCAACTACGGCATCATCGTGGCCTTCCCTGGCACGGAGAAACTCGCCTTCGAGCGCGATGTCCTCTTCCCGCTGGCCGGGCTCGATCCCGCGCTGGCTGACGATTACTATCGCGTGCTCGGGCTCACCAAAAAACTCAGCTTCGCCGGCAACGAGGCCGCGCGCGACTACCTCGACGGTCGGATCACCGCAGCCGAATGCGCCGCGCGTCTGGAGAAATACTCCCTTATGGAGCCCGCCCGCGCGCAGCAGTATCTGCGGTTCATCGAGAAGTATCGTTCCTATGTCATCACCTACAACCACGGCCTGAAGCTGGTCAGCGACTGGGTCGAGGCCCGGTCCCAGGGTGATTCCGCCATGCGTTGGGAATTGTTTACCGAACTGATTTCCACGCCGCAGCTGCCCTCGGGGCTGAAGTAATGCGGATCGTCCACCGGCCGCCATCCCGGCGGATGAACAAGAATTAATCCGCCGTTCACGGTGGGTTCATGTCATCGGGCTAAGGTGGGCGCATGAAACCCCGCTTCCTGCTCGCTCTCGCCGCCGCCCTGCTGGGCGGTGGCTGGTGCGCCCAAGCCGCCCAGCTGGCCTGTGATCCGGCCCAGTCCCGGATCGAAGTCATCGTCAAGGCCACCGTGGATTCGTTCACCGGCCGCCTCGCCAAGTTCGAACCGAGCATCACCCTCGCGCCCGATGGCCGGGTGACGGCCGCCAGCGTGCGGTTCCATTTTTCCGACGTGGAAACTGGCAAGGAGAAACGCGACAAGGCCATGCACGAGTGGCAGCAGACCGACCGTTTTCCCGACGGGGAGTTTCTGCTCGAGAGCCTCACGCCGCAGGCAGATGCCGCCTGGCTGGCACGCGGCCGCCTGACGTTTCACGGACACACGCAGCTGCTCGAGTTTCCGGTGACGGTGGTGACGCAGGGGGACGTCTGCGCGATTGACGGCGAGGCCGTGGTGGACACGCGCACGTTTGACCTTCCGGTCATCCGGATGATGGGCCTGCTGAAGGTGGACCCGCTGGTCCATGTGCGCTTTCATCTGCAGGGACGCAAAAAGGAGGCCGCATGAACACCCTCGATTCCGAAGGGATGGAACTGGCGGCTGCGCTCCAGGAACATGCGCCCCGGGCACCGGGAATGGAGCCGCACCTTCACGCCGCCATCACGCAGACCGCGACCGCCCTCGGCAGCCTGTTGCGGGCCCGGTTGGTCCTCTCGGCGGCGCGCAGCCATGAGCTCCCTGAGGCCGTGGCGCTGCCGCTGGCCTGTGCGGTGGAGTATTTTCACGCGGCCTCGCTGATTCTCGACGACTTGCCGTGCATGGACGACGCCACGGTGCGCCGCGGACAGGCCTGTGTGCATCGCGTGCATGGCGATGCCACCGCCATCCTCGCGGCCCTGGCCTTCATCAACCGGGCTCACGTGCTGATCGGCCTCGCCTACGCGGCGCATGCGCCCGCCGTGCGGGTGCGGACGGCGCTGCTGCTCGACGACACCCTCGGCCTTGCCGGGCTCGTGGGCGGGCAGGCCCGGGATCTGCGCTTCGGCGAAGGCGCCACGGACCGGCGCGAAATCGCGGTCATCGCCGCCGGCAAGACCGGTGCGCTGTTCAAGCTCGCTTTGATCCTGCCTGCGCTGGCGGTGGAGCCTTCGGCGGCGGAGTTCCGGCTGCTCAAGGCGCTGGCGGTTTACTGGGGCCAGTGGTTTCAGGCCTGCGACGACATGAAGGATGTGATCGGCACCCTCATGAACGCGGGCAAGGATACCGGTCGGGACCAGGCACTCAGCCGGCCGAATCTGGTCAACGCGCTCGGGCCCGGTGCGGCCCAACGGCGGATTGACCGGCTGGAGCGACAGCTCGCCCGCACGAGCCGGAACTTGCAGGCGTTGGGTGCCCGTTGGAATTACCTCGCCGAGTTTCATGCGGCGATCACCGGCCGGGCGCGGGCCCGGGCCGCCTGAGGACGGCCATGCGCTATCTCGCTTTGGTTTTCATCAACCTGCGCCGGCACCGCCTGCGCGCGGCCATCGGGGTGGCGGGCATCGCCTTCGGCGTGGCCGCGATGCTGACGATCCTGGCGATCGTCACCGGCGCGATTGGCATGTTTCAGCGCATTCTTTCCACGGACAGCCACTACCTGGTTTTCGAACGCAACGTCTCCGACCTGTTTTTCAGCTCCGTGACGCAGGAGCAGGTTGCCGGCGTCCGGGCGCGGCCGGAGGTGGCCGAGGCGCATCCGATGCTGTTCGGCATCGTGACGGCGCCGGGGCATCCCGTGATCACCTGTTTCGGCATAGAGGCAAATGATCCGCGTCTCGCGCGGGCAGAATGGCTGGCCGGTGCGCGCGAAAGTTTTGGCCGCGGGGAGCAAGAAGTCTTCCTCGGCTCACGGGCCGCGGAATTCCTGCAGGCGAAACAGGGCGAGGTGCTCGAGATCGGTCGCGGCCGCTTCCGGGTGGCCGGGATTTTCCGCACCGAAAACGGCTTCGAGGATGGCGGCGTGTTCCTGCCGCTGGCGTCAGCGCAGGAATTTTTCCACCGGGGCACGGCAGCGTCCGTGGTCGCGGTGAAGCTGCGCGACGAGTCGCAGGGCGCTGCTTTCAAACAGGCTTTCGAGCAGGCGAACCCGGGTCTCACGGCCCTGGAGAACCGGGAATTCTCGTCGGGCTACAGCAGTTTCAAGATTCTCAATCTCACCGCCTGGGCCGTCGGCCTGTGTGCGTTCGCACTCGGCGGACTGGGCGTCGCCAACACGATGCTCTTGTCAGTTTTCAGCCGCATCCGGGAAATCGCGGTGCTCCGCGTATGCGGATTCTCCAGCCCGCAGGTGGCCGGCCTGATCTTCGCCGAGGCGGCGTCGGTCGCGGCACTCGGCATCGTTACCGGGCTGGGACTCGGATTTGCGGTCTTGGCCGTGGTCGAGCGCCTGCCGCAATTCAACGGCTACGTGCAGGCCGCCATCCAGCCGCTCGTGCTCGTGGGCATCGTGGTGACCGCCCTGGCGACCGCGGTGCTCGGGGCGATTTATCCGGCGCGCTTTGCGTCGCGCATTCAACCGGCGGAGGCCCTGCGTTATGAGTGAGACTGTCCTGCCGGTTCGCGCGACGCACCTCGCCAAGAGTTATGACGGCGGCCGCTTGCCCGTGCTGCATGAGGTGTCCCTGCAAGTGCGCCCGGGTGAAATCGTCGCGCTGTGGGGCGCGTCCGGCTCCGGCAAGAGCACGCTGTTGCACCTGCTCGGCGGTCTCGACGTGCCGGACCGGGGCGAACTGAGCGTCTGCGGACTCGATCCCCGCGACGAAGCTGCCCGCATCGAACTGCGGCGCCGGCACCTCGGCTTTGTTTTCCAACTGCACAACCTGATCCCCGATTTGACGATGGAGGAGAACATCGCCGTGCCGGCCCTGGCCACGGGAGTATCATCGGCCCAGCGCACGCAGCGGATCCGGTTGCTGGCCGAGCAACTCGGGCTGGCCCACCGGCTGGGCCACCGCATCCAGGATCTTTCCGGCGGTGAGCGCCAGCGCACGGCCATCTGCCGGGCGCTGATGAACTCGCCGCGGCTGCTGCTCGCCGATGAGCCGACCGGCTCGCTCGACGAGGAGACCGGCAGCGCGGTTTTCGCCCTGCTCAAGGATCTTGCCGAGCGCGATGGCATCGCCGTCGTGATCGCGACGCACGAACGCCGCTTCGCGGAAGCCTGTCACCGCCTCGTGCGGATGCGCAACGGGCGGCTCGCGGAGACATGAACACGGCCCGGATCACCATCGCGCAGGTGGCGACGCGGCACAGCCTGATCTGGCTGGCTGCGGCCAATGCCGTGGGCCTGTGGCTGGCGGCCAGCCTGCTTTGGCCGGAGTTGGGCGACCTTGTTGCGCCACTGACCTACGGGCGGTGGATGCCCCTGCATCTCAACTGGCAGCTTTACGGCTGGTGCGCGCTTCCGCTGGTGGCGGCTTTGCTCCACTGGTATCTCGACGCGGCTGATCCGCGGGTGGTGACGCAGGCCCGGTTCGCGCTCGGCGGCTGGTCGCTTGCGCTTCTGCTCGGCGGGGTCGCGTGGCTGGCGGGTGACACGAGCGGCAAGCTGTTTCTCGACTGGCACGGCTGGACGCGGGGCGTGCTGCCGGCCGCGATGGTTGGCCTGTGGGCCGTGTTGGCCGCACACACTTGGCGGCGGCGCGGGAGCATGGGACGAAGCGAACGGCTGGTTCGCGGCATTCCGCTCGTCGGGTTGCTCGCGGTGCCGCCTCTGCTTTATGTGTCCACCGGACGCGACTACTACCCGGCGGTGAATCCGGACAGCGGCGGTGCCACCGGGGCGGCCTTGCTCGGGTCCACGCTCGGTATTGTGACGCTTTTCGGGTTGCTGCCGTTTATGCTGGGGCGGCGGCGCACAAAACCCGCGGGCTGGTTCTGGGTCGCGCTGGTTGCGTCCTGGGGCATGTTCGCCGGCATGCGCCATGGTTCGGTTTCCCACCATGTGCCAGGGCAGATCATCGGTCTTGGCCTGCTGCTGGCCTGGGTGCCGCTTCTGCCGCTGTATTGGCGGCGCTTCGACTGGAGCGCGGACTCGGGCCGCTGGCTGTGGGCCGCGTGGGCGTGGTGGCTGCTCCTGGTGGTGACGGGGTGGCTGACCTTTCTTCCCGGGATCTCGGAGCGGTTGAAGTTCACCAACGGACTCGTCGCCCACGCGCATCTCGCGATGGCGGGACTGGTCACGGCGGTGAACGCGCTCGTGCTGCACACGCTAGGCGGCGGGCTGTCGCGCCGCCCCGCGTTTTGGCTCTGGCAGCTGGGCTGCGCGGTGCAGGTGGGCTTGCTGCTGGCGCTGGGTTGGGTGGAAAACGCCACGGCCGGCGCACTCTTCCGCAGCGAAGCGTGGACGCAGGCCATCTACGGCGGCCGGCTCGCCGCGGGACTGGCCATGGCGGCGGCCTCGGCGCTTTGGCTCAAGGAGGCTTGGCGATGAACCACCCTTTGCCCCGCTGGAGTCACCTGCTGGCCCTGGCGGCCGGAGCGATGGATGCCGCTACCGGCCTCGGACTGGTCGTGCTACCGGACTGGACACTGCGGCAAATGGGGGTGACGCCGCCCGGCGCGGAGGCGTTGGAATTTGTGCGATTCGTGGGCGTGTTCGTCGGAGCGGTGGGACTCAGTTACCTGGTGGCCGGCTGGCGGGGCGAGGACCGGTCGTTGCGGGCGGTTTTTGATTTTTCGCGGATTTTCCGCGCAGGAGCGGGGTCGTTCACCGCCGTGATGGTTGTGGCCGGCGGCTGGTCACCGGCCTGGCTGGCGGTTACGGTCGCCGATCTGGGGCTGGTCGTGGTCCAAAGCGTGTTGCTGGCGAGGTATCGCGATGAATGAAGCCGGCCCAACCCGCGGTGACAATCTGGGCCTGGCGGCGCTGGCGGTCGCGGCGACCTACGGGTATTTTCTGCTTTTTGCGGAATTCTCCTTTCTGTCGCAGGTGCGGGAGCTGCTCGGCGAGGGTCGCGGCCTGCGCGGCGTGATGGCCGGCCTGGGGGCGGGCGGCGTCGGTGGCAGCCTGCTGGCGTGGGGCCGGTTTCGGCCGGAGCGTTTCGTCCGGGAACTGTCCTGGTCCTATCTCGCCTGCGCGGCGATGGCGGTGATCTCGCTCGCGGCGAGCGGGCTGATCGGGCTCACCCTGACCGCAGCGGGCATTGGCTTGGCCCTCGGCTGGAACACCGTGACGCTGGCCTCGGGGCTGCGGGCGCTGGTGCGTCCGGAGCGGCTGGGGTGGGGCATCGGCCTCGGCACGGGGGCCGCTTATGCGTTTTGCAATGTGCCGGTGATCTTCACCGCAGGTCCGGCGGGGCAGGCCGGGATCAGTGCGGGCCTGGTGCTGGCGGCGGCGGTGGGGTTGTGGCGTATGGAACCCGGATGGTTTCGCGGGCCGACTGTGTCGCGCGTTTCTGTGTGGCGTTGGGTTGGCGTTTTTCTGGCGCTGGTGTGGCTCGATTCGGCGGCATTCTACATCATCCAGCAGACGTCGGGTCTGCGCGAGGCGACCTGGGCCGGGGAGAGCCGGTTGTGGGGCAACGCCATGGTGCATCTGGGCGCGGCGCTGCTGGCGGGCTGGTGCTGGGATCGGGGCTGGTCGCGGGGGCTGGTCGGCGTGGCCTGGGTGGCCCTGGCGGGCGCGTGTTTCGCGCTTGGGGCTAATCGGTCCGGCGGGGGCACGGGGTTTTTGTATGCGGGCGGAGTGTCCATTTATTCGACCGCGCTGGTCGCTTTCGCGGCGCGCGATGGCCGGCCCTGGGTGGCGGCGGCTGTTTTTGCCGTGGCAGGCTGGGTGGGATCTGCGCTCGGCATCGGCCTCGCCCAGGACTTGCACCGCGTGCCGGTAGAGTTCGTTCTCGCCAGCGGCGCCGGGCTGGTCCTCGCGTTGCAGCCGTGGCGTAGGTCCGGGCTCGTGGCGTTGGCCCTGCTCGCTTGGGTCCGGCCGGTGCGGGCGGAAGAGGGCGACCCGCTCGTCGCGCGAGGCCGAGCGGTCTATATCGCGGAGGGCTGCATGCACTGCCACTCGCAGTATGTGCGGCCCGGGGTGAAATCGGATGTTGAGCGGTGGGGGCCGGCGCATCCGCTGACGGAATTGCTGCGCGGGGCCCCGCCCTTGCCGGGGAATCGCCGGCAGGGACCGGACCTGACCAACGTGGGCAACCGGCGTTCAGCCGAGTGGAACCGGCTGCATCTTCAGGCGCCGCGCACGGTGTCACCGGGTTCCCGCATGCCCTCCTACCGGCATCTCTTCACCTCCGCGGATGGTCGGGGCGAGGCCTTGGTCGCCTACCTGGCCTCTCTGGGCGAAGGCACCGCCGGCGAACATTGGGAAACAGCGCTGACCTGGCGGCCGCCCAACCAGGCCGGGGCCGTCACCGCCGTGCAGGCGGCCAAGCTCTTCGCGCAAAACTGCGCCCAGTGCCACGGACCGCAAGGACGGGGGGACGGGCCGCTGGCGGCGCGTTTTCTCGTGCCGCCGCCCGACTGGACCAGCGAGGCCTGGCGCCGGGTGCCGGACGGCGACGAGGCCGGGCTGGCGCGGGTGATCAAGTTCGGGTCGCCCGGCACGGCGATGGCCGGACACGAGGCCTGGGCCGATGACGAAATTGTTGGACTCGCCCGGCATGTGAAGATGCTGCACAAGTGAAGGCGCCCGATGAAAATCCTCATTGTCGAAAACGAGCGCAAGGTCGGCCAGTTTGTGGAACGTGCCCTGACCGAGCAGGCCTACACCGCTCGGCTGGCCGGCAATTGCGCGGAGGCGCGCGACGCGCTGGCCGAGTCGCCCTACGACGCCGTGGTACTCGACCTCGGGTTGCCGGACGGAGACGGCCTGGACCTGCTGCGCGAGTGGCGCGCGAGCGGGTTTGACGAGCCGGTGCTGATCCTCAGTGCGCGTGACGCCGTGCAGGATCGCATCCGCGGGTTGAATCTCGGCGCCGACGATTATCTGCCCAAACCCTTCAGTGTGGAGGAGCTGCTGGCTCGCCTGCGTTCGTTGCTGCGGCGGCGGGGCAGCGGCGCCCGCGCCACGACCGTGCTGGAGCACCGGGGCGTGCGCCTGGACCTGCTGGCGCGCACGGTCACCCGCGAGGGCGAGCGGATTGAATTCACCGGCCGCGAACTGGCCCTGCTGGAACTCTTCCTGCAAAACCCGAACCGGGTGCTCACGCGCACCCTGATCGCCGAGAAGGTCTGGGAGGCTTCCTACGACATGGAGACCAACCTGATTGACGTCTATGTGCGCCGCTTGCGCCGCAAGCTCGAGCCGCCGGGGGCCGAGCCGTTCATCCGGACCATCCGCGGTACCGGTTACCAGCTCGCATGAGACACTCTTTCACGCTGCGGCTGACGGTGCGGTTCGCCGTGCTGGTCACCCTGACCACCGCCGCGGTGCTCGCGGCCGGCGGCTGGCTGCTGCACCGGCAGGCCATGACGAGCCTGGTTGATTTGCACGAGCTGGAGAGCGAGGAGCTCGGCGAAATCCTCGAGGCGGCCGTCCGCAGCGCCGCCGACGTGGGGCATCAGATCAAGGAGGAAGCCGACAGCGACATCGCCCTCTTCTACATCCAGGTGCGCGACGAGCGCGGGGATGTGGTTTTCCGTTCGGCCAATCTCGGTCCGACACTGCTGCCGGTGCTCGCCGGCATGGAAGGCGACCGCGTGGTGGAGTTGCCCGGCGCGGGCCGCGTGCTGATCTCGGACACCAAGCACGGAGCCTGGCACCTCCAGGTGGCGAGCCGGCTGGAACCGACAGAGCGCATGCTGCGCGATTACGCCCGGGTAAGCGGCCTGCTGCTCGGCGGGGCTGCGCTGCTCAGCATTGCGCTCGGCTACCAGTTCAGCCGGGCCACCCTGCAGCCGGTGCGCGCGATTGAGGCCACCGCCCGCCGCATCCGGGCCGACAACCTCAGCGAACGCATTCCCGAATCCGCCGGTCACGGGGAACTCACCGCCCTCATCAACCTGCTCAACGGCACCTTTGACCGTCTGCAACGTTCCTTCGAACAGGTGCAGCGTTTCACCGCCGAGGCGTCGCACGAGCTGAAGACTCCGCTCGCGCTGGCCCGCCTCAATGCCGAGAAACTCCAGGCGAGGGTGGCCGCCGACCCCGAGTCCGAGGGCCTCGTGGCTGAGATACTCGACGAGATTGCGCGGCTCAACCGCATCATCGAGAGCCTGCTTTTCCTGGCCAAGACCGAGGGCGGGGCCATGCAGTTGCCCCGGCGTGAACTCGATCTCGCCGCGTTGGTGACTGATTTCGCCGATGACGCCGCCGCGCTCGCGGAGGACGCCGGCGTGGGCTTCGTGCTCGCGGCCAATGAGGCCGGCACAGTCCGCGCGGATGCGGGCCTGTTGCGCCAATTGTTGCTCAACCTGCTGAGCAACGCGCTGGCGTTCTCGGCTCGCGGCGGAGCGGTTGCGCTCGAGTCGCGGCGCACGCCGGAGGGCTGGCATCTGACCGTGAGCGACGAGGGCCCCGGTTTGCCGGCAAACCAGCTGGAGCGCGTCTTTGAGCGGTTTGCCCGTTACGAGGGTGCCAGCCGCCCGGAGGGCAGGTTGGGCACCGGGCTGGGCCTGGCCATCTGCCGCGGAATTGTGGACCTGCATGGCGGCAGCATCCACGCCGAGAACCGTTCCGACCGGAGCGGCCTGCGCGTGGTGGTGCGCCTGCCGGCGGCCTGAGGCCCGCCACGCGAGGATTGCCTCGCCGGAATTAATCCTGAAATCTCGCCCGCATGGCCAAATCCAGGATCAAGTGCGGCGTCGTCGGCGTAGGTTCACTCGGGCAGCACCATGCCCGCATCTACGCCTCGCTGCCGGGCGCCGAACTGGCCGGCATCTTCGAGACCAGTGACGCGCGGGCCGCCGAGATTTGCGCGAAGTTCAACTGCCGCCGCTTCACCACGCTCGAAGAGCTGGGCGCCGCCTGCGAGGCGGTCAGCGTCGTGGTGCCGACGGACAAGCATGAGATCGTCGCCCTGCCGCTGCTGGCGCAGGGATGTCACCTGCTGATCGAGAAGCCGCTCTGCGCCACGCTGGAGGAGGCCGCCCATGTGCTCGCCGCCGCCCAGAAGGCCCGCCGCATCGTGCAGGTCGGCCACATCGAGCATTTCAACCCGGTGATGAGCTACCTCGAGAAGCACACCGGGCGCCCCCAATACATCACCACCGAGCGCCTCGCTCCCTACCAGACGCGCGGCACGGAGGTGGGCGTGGTGCTCGACCTCATGATCCACGACATCGGCATCGTGCTCGCGCTGGTGAAGTCGCCCATCCGCAAGATCGATTCCGTCGGCATCAACGTGCTCTCCAAGACCGAAGACATCGCCAACGCGCGCATCGAGTTCGAGAACGGCTGTGTGGCCAACCTGAGTGCTTCGCGCATGAGCCTGAAGAAGAACCGCGAAATCCGCGTCTTCCAGGACAACGCCTACCTGTCGCTCGATTTCATGAACCAGAAGGGCCACCTCGTGAAGAAGAGCGACATCATCGCCTACGGCCTGAAGCTCAAGGTCGGCCTGGCCAAGGCCGGTGAGGACAAGGTGCCGGTGCATGAGATTCCCATCGAGAAAGGTGAACCGCTCGCCATCGAGCTGGCGCATTTTCTCGAGAGCGTGAAGGAAGCCAAGGAGCCCAAGGTCGGCGCCGCGCTCGGCAAATCGGCCCTGGAGGTGGCGATCGCGATCACGGAGGAGATCAGGCGGAAGCAGAGCTGATGGGCGCCACGAAACACACGAAAATGATTCCCGAAGCGTGTCATCCTGAGCGGAGCGAAGGATCCAGGGCGTTGTTCGCTGTCGGTTGCGTTGCTGGATTCTTCGCTTCGCTCAGAATGACAGGAGAGGAAGGTCATGAGTAATTTCGCCCTTCAAGACGGCCTGCCGGCTCCACTGCACGGCTCGGTGGATCTGCTCATCGTCGCGGCGGAGCACTCGGGTGACGAGCACGCGGCGCGCCTGGTGCGGGGTCTCCTTGCGAAACAGCCGGCCCTCAAGGTCTGCGCATTGGGCGGGAAACACCTCGAAGCAGCCGGCGCACAGCTGCTGCGCGACCTCACGGGGCAGTCGGCGCTCGGCTTTGCGGTCATCGCCAAGATTTCCTATTACCGCGCGCTCATCGCGGCGGTCGTCAGCTGGACCGGACAACACCGGCCGCGCGCCATCTGTTTCGTGGACTCCTCCGGATTGAACCTGCGCATCGCCCGGGGGCTCTTTGAGCGGGGTTATTCGCGCAAGGCCGGCGGTCCGACCAAGGCGCTCTACTACATCAGCCCGCAGATCTGGGCCTCGCGCGCCGGCCGGCGCTTCGCGATGGCGAAACACCTCGACGGCCTCGCGGCGATCTTCCCCTTCGAGCCCAAGGTCTATGCCGACACGACGCTGCCCGTGGAGTTTGTCGGCCATCCTTTTGTGGCGCCAGATTACACCGCGCCGGTCAGATATGATCCGGCCGGGCCGATCCTGCTGCTGCCGGGCAGCCGGCGCGGGGCGGTGGCGCGGATTTTCCCGGCCCTGCTCGCCGGCTACCAAACGTGGGGCGGCGAAAAAGAGGCCGTCGTGCTTTACCCGAGCGATGAGATTCTCGCCGCGCTCAAGGCCGCCCAGCCACCGGCCCGGGTCCGTTTGCAGCGCACCGGTGAACGCTCCGCCGTCGCCGCCTCGGCCGTGCTGACCTCGAGCGGCACGATGTCCATGCATTGTGCCTTGGCGGGCATCCCGGGGGTGGTGACCTACCGGGCGGACCCGCTCACCTACCTTATCGGCCGCCTGCTGGTGAAGGTTGAGCATCTAGGTATCGCGAATTTGCTGCTCAATGAGCCGATGTATCCCGAATACATCCAAGGCGCCGCACAGGCGGAGGTCTTTGCCGCGGAGTTGAAGGATTGCCTGGAAAACCCGGCCCGACGCGAACGGACGGCGGCGCAGGCCCGCAAATTGCGTGATTTATTGAGCCAACCCACTGATCACTCGGTGGTGGAGTGGATGCAGCGGCACCTCGCCGATGTGTAAAAAAGGCTAAGGATTTTCCTAATAAGTGCCGATGGACCTAGGAAGCCAACATGGACTTCCCCGCCACAGCCTGTCGCGCTTCAGGCTGGTCCCCGCCGCATTTGCCGACGGAGCCAGCGGCGCGGGATTTTCCGCTAAACGAGATTCTGCAAACGCTGCCAGTCGGGCTGGGCTGGCAACCCGCTGATCCCAGCGGTGCGTTTTGGAGCAATGAAGCCCTCACGCGGCTCACGGGTTTGGCGCGCGAAGTCCTGGTTTCGCTGGACGGGGTCGGGGCGGCGATTTTTCCGGAGGATCAGGCGGCCTATTCGGCTGGGCTGGCGCAGCTTCGCACCGGGCAGGCCGATGAACTGAACCTCGAGCTGCGGTGTCAGCTGCCCGAGGGCATCGCCTGGCGGCAGCTGACTTTGCAGCACCGGCGCCCCGCGGGCGATGCCCCCGGCGGCCTGCTGCTCACGCTCACCGACATCTCCGAGCGCAAGCAGCATCAGGAGGAAATTCAACGCGCGGTCGAGTGCGCCGAGTCGCTCAACCAGCAGATCGAAATCGCGATGGACCGCGCCCAGACCGCCGTGGTGGAGGCCAATCTCGCCAACGTCGCCAAGAGCCAGTTTCTCGCGACCATGTCGCACGAGATCCGCACGCCGATGAACGGCATCATCGGCATGACGGCGATCCTGCTCGAGACCACGCTCACGCGCGAGCAGCGGGACTTCGCCGAGACCATCCGCCTCAGCGGTGAGGCCCTGCTTACGATCATCAACGACATCCTCGACTTCTCCAAGATCGAGTCGGGCAAGCTGGAGCTGGAGCGCGCCGATTTTGCGCTGCGGGACTGCGTCGAGGGCGCGCTCGACCTTATGGCCGCCCGCGCCGGCGAGAAACGGCTCGACCTGCTCTACGAGATCGCCGACGGCACGCCCGCCATGGTGCGCAGCGACATCACGCGTCTGCGCCAGATCATCCTCAACCTCGTGGGCAACGCCCTCAAGTTCACCGATAAGGGCGAGGTCGTCGTGCGGGTGCAGCCGGAGAGCGGCGGCATGGTCGAGGACGGCCCGGTAAGTCTGCACATTTCTGTGCGTGACACGGGCATTGGCATCCCGCCCGACGCGATCGGCCGGTTGTTCCAGTCCTTCAGCCAGGTGGACGCCTCGACCACGCGCAAATACGGCGGCACCGGCCTCGGCCTCGCGATCAGCAAGAAACTGTCCGAGCTCATGGGCGGCCGCATGTGGGTCGAGAGCGAGGTCGGCGTGGGCTCGGTCTTCCAGTTCACCGTGACCCTCGGCGCGTTGCCGGGAACCGCCCGTCCCGATCCGCAGGCCGCACGGGCTCTGCTCGCAGGCAAGCGCATCCTCGTGGTGGATGACAACGCCACGAGCCGCATGATCATGATCGACCAGCTGCTGCGCTGGGGCCTGGAGCCCCATGCGGTCGGCTCCGGCGAGGATGCGCTGGCGGTGGTAGCCGGTGAGCGGCGCTTTGATTTTGCCCTCATCGACGCGCAGATGCCCGGCATGGACGGCGGCACGCTCGCGAGGAAACTGCAGGAAACGGAAAGCACGCGCACGCTGCCCATCCTTTTGCTGGCCGCGCTCGGGCACCGGGCTCCGGAGGGGTTGCGGGTTCGGCTGGTGCCCAAACCCTTCAAGCCGGCGGCGCTCTATGAGGGGTTATCCGCCGTGCTCCTGGGGGAAAAGGCCGACGCCCGGTCCGGGGCCGCGGTTTCCGTCACTCCGGCCTCCACGACCAATGTCCGTCTGTTGCTCGCCGAGGACAACGCGGTGAACCAGAAGGTCGCGGTCAACCTGCTCAAAAACATCGGTTATCAGACCGACGTGGTGTGGAACGGCGTGGAGGTGCTCTCCGCCCTCGAGAAGCAGGAATACGACATCGTCTTTCTCGACATGCAGATGCCGGAAATGGACGGCCTGGAGGCGGCCCGCCGTCTGGTGGAAATGCGGCCGAAGAGCAAATCGCGGCCGTGGATCATCGCGCTGACGGCCAACGCCATGGTCGGAGATCGGGAACAGTGTCTCGCCGCCGGCATGGACGACTACATCACCAAGCCGATCAAAAAAGCCGAACTCGCCGCCGCCCTGGACTACGGCCGCACGATGCTGGCCAAGCGCCGCGGCATGCCCGCGTGAGTTTGCGCTATTGAAGCGGGCGCGGGGTGGCGGCACCCCGCCTCCACGGTCACGACCCGCCTGACACCAGGCTTCGCGCCACCTGCGGCCACAGGGCGGCGGTGCGCTCGGCGAGGATGGCGCGGCAGCGGGCGACCTCGGCTTCGCGATGGGCAATGTTTTCCTCCGCGATCTTGGCGAGGTCGTCCAGGTTGTAGAGGAAAACGTTGGCCAGCTCGGCGGCGGCGGGGTCGATGTCGCGCGGCAGGGCGAGGTCGATGAGGAAGAGCGGGCGGCCGGCGCGGCGTTTCATGGCCGCGGCCACGAGGTCGCGCGGAAGCACCAGGCCCGGGGCCGAGGTGGAGCTGGCAACAATGTCGGCGCCGGTCACCAGCTCGGGCAACTCGGCCAGGCTCGCGGCCCAGCCGCCGGTGGCGGCGGCGGTCTCCTCGGCGCGCGACAGGGTGCGGCTGGCCACGGTGATGGCCTTGGCTCCGCGGCTCTGGAAGGCCTGCGCGGTCTTGAGGCCGATGTCGCCGGCTCCGACCACCAGCACCTTGACGGGTGCGAGGTCGCCAAAAATTTTGCCGGCGAGGTCCACCGCCACGCTGGCGACGCTCACCTGGCCCTCGCCGATGCGGGTGTGGGTGCGGATGTGCTTCGCGGCCTGAAAGGTTTTCTGGAAGACGCGATTCAGCACGGGGCCGGTCCAGTGGCAGGCGAGCGCCTTGTCGTAAGCGTTCTTCACCTGTCCGAGAATCTCGGTTTCGCCGACAATCTGTGAGTCGAGGCCGGCGGCCACGCTGAAGAGGTGCTCGATGGCATGGTGGCCGGTATGGGTCTTCACCACGGCGCTGATCTCGTCGTGGGAGCAGCCGGTGACTTCCGCCAGCGTGCCGGTGAAGCCGGTGAACACCCCGGCGTCGCCCACGCCGTAAAGCTCGACGCGGTTGCAGGTGTTGACGAAGGCGAACTCCTTCACCCCGGGCGTGGTCTGGAGCTTGGCCGCGAGGGCCGCGGTGCGGGCCTCGTCGAGCGCCAGCTTCTCGCGCACGGCGAGCGGGGCGGTGTGGTGCGTGGCACCGAGGAAGAAGAGGACAGGCGGCGTGGGCTCCATCTTCAGCGTTCGGTGGGGGTGAGAATGACCTTGTGGTGGCGGCTGGAGTTCACCGGCCCGAGCGAAATCAGGGCCAGCATGAACATCACGAGGCACACCCATGAGAAACGCACCGAGACGAGCCGGGCCCGCCAGCGCAATCCCAGCACCACCAGGTAGGCGAACCAGACGGCGACCGTCACGAGCAGCTTGGCCAGATCCACGGTGTCGGTGTTTCGCGTCCACCAGGCCGCGCCGACCCCGAGCGAAAACGTCAGCAGCAGCACGCCCAGGCCCAGCATGCGGGTGTTGATCTGGTCGAGCTGGACCACGGAGGGCAGGAACCAGAAGAGGCCGTTGAGGCGCTTGTGCTTCAGGCTCCAGTTTTGCAGCAGGTGCATCACGGCGGTGAGCGCCAGCAGGCCGAAGACGCCGTAGCTGAAGACCGCCAGCGCGGCGTGGAGCTCGATCCAGGGGTTGGTGCCGAAGATTTTCTGTCCACGCCCGGCGTCCCACACCGGGATGATCAAGGAGATCAGCGCCAGGGCAGCGGCGTAGCCGGCGGTGAAGAGGCCCAGCAGACTGACGCGAAACGCCGTGCCCACGAAGAAATAGACCACCATCGCGGACCACGCGACGAACTGCACCAGCTCAAAGGTGTTGCCCAACGGGCAGCCGCCCACAGCCATGCCGCGCACGTAGAGGCCGCCCCACTGGCAGGCCCAGCCGGCGACCAACAGGATGTTGAGCCAGGTGCGCGGGCCCTGGGCGTCGGACCGTCTGAGCAGCGCCAGCAGGCCGGTCAGGAAGCCGGCGAGGTAAAGCAGGGCGCCGAGCCACAGGAAGGCGCGGTCGGTGGGCAGCGAGAACATGCCGCCAACTTGGCAGGACGGACGCAGCCGGGCAAGCGCGGCGGATGTTTCGGAGCGTTTATCAGGGAATGGAGGCGGGCCTATCAGTCCCGCGCGTCCGGCTGGCTGCGGGACAACGGCGGTCATCGACCACCGCTACAGCCCGAACAGGCTTGGGTGTCTGTTGCCAAAATGCAGGCTGGGCGCATGAGTTTCGATCCACGCCCCGTCCTCCTTGAGGGCCGCCATGTGCGGCTCGAACCGCTCACCCTCGCGCATGCGCCCGGTTTGTTCGCGGCGGCGGTCCCGGCGGTATTCCGCTACCTCATCATCGCGCCTTTTGCGGCGGTGGCCGACGCGGAAAAATACGTGGCCGACGCCCTGGCGGCGCAGGCGGCTGGAAGCGAGGTGGCCTACGCCACCGTGCGGCGCACGGACAACCAGGTGGTGGGTTCGACGCGGTTCATCGACATCCGCCGCCCGCACCGGGGGCTGGAGATAGGCTGGACGTGGCTCACGCCCACGGCCCAGCGCACCGCGATCAATACCGAGGCGAAATACCTGATGCTCCGCCACGCCTTCGAGGAGTGGGGCGCGCTGCGCGTGCAACTGAAGACCGACGCCAACAACGCCCAGTCGCGCGCGGCCATCGAACGCCTTGGCGCCAAGTTCGAGGGCATCCTGCGCAAGCAGATGCTCCGGCCCCATGACGGCTACGAGCGTGACACCGCGATGTTCAGCCTCATCCGTGAGGAGTGGTCGGCGGCCAAGGCGGGGCTCGAGGCTAAACTGGACCGGTGATTTATGGATGGCGCTCCGGCGCAGGTCGCATCTTGCTGAAGGTGTTCGCATGAGCTTTCCCTTTCTACCGTCGGGCTGGTGCCGCCGTCTCCTTGGGTTCTTCGCCGGTTGCCTGCTCCTGCTGTTGGACGTTACCGCGACGGAAAGGGCTCGCCGGCTCGTGATGGCGGCGGAGGGGGAGCCGGCGGTTCATGCGGCCTTGGCCGCATTGCCCCCGGAGGGCGGAATCGTCGAACTCGGCGCCGGCACGTTCCGCATCACGCATCCGATCATTCTCGACCGGGATGGGGTGGAGCTGCGCGGACAGGGGGTGGAGACCAAGCTCGTGCTGGGCCCCAAGGCGAACTGCCCCGTGGTGATCATCGGGCGCGAGGGCACGCGGCCCGACCGGCTGGTGCGGCGCGTGACAGTGCGCCTGCTGTTCATCGACGGCAATCGGGCGGAGCAGGAATTCGAATGCTGGGGCGGTCCTTGCGACGAGCAGGGACGCACGGCGATCCGCAACAACGGCATCACCATCCGCGGCGCGGAAGATGTGTTGGTGGAAGATGTGTCGACGGTGCACGCCCGTTCGGGCGGCATCGTGCTGGAGAAGCACTGCCGCCGCATCCGGCTGGCACGCGTCGAGGCCTATGAGAACGAGTTCGACGGCGTGGCCGCCTACGAGACCGAGGACAGCGAGTTCACCGCACTGAACCTGCACCGCAACCGCAGCGCGGGTTTCTCCTTCGACTGGCGCTTCAACCGCAACCGCGTCACCGACTGCAACGCCAGCGACAACGGCAGCCAGGGCATCTTCATGCGTGACTCGATCTGGAACGTGTTCGAGCGCCTCACCCTGAACAACAACGGGGAGCAGGGGATTTTCATGGCGGAGACCCGTGAACTGCCCGGCACGGCCTGCCGCTACAACCGCTTCAGCAAGGTCACCGTCACCGGCAACCGCACGCAGGGCATCCGCATCAATGACCGCTCGTGCAACCCCAACACGATCGAGGATTCGCTGGTGAGGGGCAACCGGCTCGAGGATGTGAGCCTTGCCGATTTCGGCCAGCTGGAGATCGTGCGGCCGCGGGAGAATTGATTTCGCCGTGGGCCGGTCTCCGCACCGGCCGGATTTTCCGTTGTAGGGTTGGCGCTTGCGCCGACCTAGCGCGCGAGATCCCCGCAAGCCGCGACCTGCAAAACGCGCGTGGTTCGGCGGGTACCGGTCTCACTTCGGCCGCACCGGCATCAGGAAGTCAAATTCGCACTCTTTGCCGCCGTCGCCGAAGCGTTCGTCCTGGCGGTCGAGGTTGGGGGTGTCGGCGTGGGTGTATTTCGAGCGGGGCAACCACGTGCCAAAGGCGTAGTTCATCGTCTCGCCGAACTGGGCCATGGGCCCGCGGTGCGTGAAGCAGGCGTAGGTGCCGGCGGGAATTTTCCAAACGCTCAGCGGGGGCTTTGCCTTGGTGCCGGGAGAAACCCGGATTGAGGCGAGGTATTCACGCTCGTCGGGTTGCGGACGGTCGCCGTCAGCCGGATAGCGGGCGGCGCCGTAGATAAACTTGTCCAGCATCGGCGGCAGGGTGGGAATCAGAGGACAGAAGCGGTGGTAAAGGTCCGGGATCACCTGAAGGTTGTCGGCCGTCGGTGACATCGGCGGCATGAAGCGCACGGACAGACCGAGGAGGTGAAGGGCGGGCAGTTCGATGAGGGCGGGTTTCATGGTGGTGCGGACCGGCAGGGCCTGCAGCCGGGCGGGCGTGAGCTCGGGCCGGGTGCGGAGCCACGCGAGCTGGCCGGTGCGCCGGAACTCGCGCGGGGTGGAGCCGAAGGCGACCTTGAAGGCGCGGGTGAAGGCCTCGTGCGACTCGAACTGGTAGTCGAGCGCGATCGCCAGAACAGTGCGGTCGGTGCGCGCCAGCTCCTCCGCGGCGGCCGTGAGGCGGCGCTTGCGAAGATAGCAGCCGAGGGTGTCGCCCGTGTGTTCAGTAAAGACACGGTGGAAGTGCCAGAGGGAAAAGCCCGCCCGCCGCGCGAGCGCGTGGAGCGCCAGCGGACATTTCAGGTGCTGCTCGATCACATCGAGGCTGCGCAACACGGCCTGCCGGTAGTGCGTCATGCGGGCAGCGCCTTGGCCAAGAAGCTCTCGACGATGCCGGGCAGCTCCCGGTGGAAGCGCGCGCGATCAAAACCCGGCGGGTCTTGCGCGGGTGGAAAATCCGGCGTCCGCATCATCTCGGGAAAGGGGCTGAGGAAAGAGAAATGTCCGGCGTCCTTGATCACCACGAACTCGCTGGCGACCGCGGGCGGCAGACCGCGCAGGTCGCGCCGGATATCCTCGGCGGGCGTAACGTTGTCCTTCTCGCCGGCGAGCACGAGAAATTTGCCGGTGACGCCGGCCAGCGCATCCGGTCCGCGGTAGTAGCCGGTCGCCGGAGCCATCAGCACGGCGGCGCGGAAACGCGGGTCGGGTGTCACCGGAATCGGCGTGCGCTTGCGCGACCACGGTTGGGCGCCGGCCAGGGCCAGCGCGGCGCAGCCGCCGAGGGAGTGTCCGACGAGGCCCACCCGGCCATGGTCAATCGCCGGCCCAAACTGCCCGTGGGCGAGCAGGTGATCGAGCGTCGCCGACAGGTGACGGCATCGGTTGGTCACGGATTCGTCGGTATAGGAGAGGGAGTTGTCGTTGCGATTGTCGCGCGGTGCCTCGGCACAGAGCACGATCCAGCCGGAGCAGGCGAGGTGGGTGGCCAGTTCGCGATAGAGCAGGTGCGAGCCACCTGCGCCGTGGGAGATTAAGCCGAGGGGGTGGCGGCCGGATGGCAGCGGGGCATTCAGGGAGGCCTCCCAGCGAAACGGGCCAACAGTCACGCCCGCGGCGGCCTGGTCGGTGGGGTATTGGACGACGGCCGGAATGGAGCCACCGAAGACCGGATCGGGAGTCTGCAGGTGCTGGAAACCGGAGTGCATGGAGTCGGCGGCAGCTTAGCAGAGCAGGCGATCCGTGGGCTTGATAGTTTGTGCGAAAGTGTGACGGCTGAAGTTCAGCCGCGGCGCGCAACCCAGAAGCGGCAGTTGTCGGAGAAGTTGCGGACACGGGGTGTCTCGCTGGCGAGTTCATCCCGCATGCGGTCGTGGACAGGAGTCCAGCCCGTGGCGGCGAGGTCCTCGAGAATCTCCCGGCGGTCGGGCAGGTGCATGAAGGTGTTGCCCGTGTCGTCGGTGAAGTAGCGGTCGCCAAACTCGAGCAGCCGGGGGTTCTGCTCCCCGCGGGCCCAGCGCTCGGCCTCCTTGGCCCATTCCTTCGCTTCCTTGGGATCGTCGCGGTCGTGGGTGGTGAACAGCAACGGCGCCCCCGGCCGACTGACCCCTTGCAGGTTGCGCAAGGCCCGCCGCCGGTTCTCACGACCGGGGATCTGCATCAGGCCGTTGAACATGAAGAGCACGCCATCGAAGGGCGCCAAGCGCCCGGGGTCTTGTTCCTGGGGGCTGGGATCTGGGAAATACAAAAGGGGTAGGAGCGGCTGGGTGGCGTCGGCCTGCAGAAAGGTGAGGCCGGTGGCTTGGCGTTCTTCGGCGAGGCTCACGGCCTGGTCCACGAGCTCGGCGGCGAAGTCAAAGGCCGTGATCCGACGGTAGCCGTGCTGCCAAAGACCGACGGCCACGCGACCGGCACCGCAACCGGCTTCAAGCAGGTGGGCCTCCTTGTCGGGGAAATACTCACGGATCAGGACCAGTTCCGACTTCCACAGCCCGAGGTCGTGCGCGGCCTTGGTGTAGTGGATGACCGTGCTGATGGCGTTGAAGTCATCGCGCACGGTGTCGCCGCTCACCTTGGAGTTGCCGGGGGCGCTCACAGGTTTTTGGCGAGAAAAGCAGCCACCGCCTCGAGGTGCCGCTGGTAGTTGGCCCGCTCCGAGAAGCCGTGAAATTCGGTCTCGAAGAACAGCTTTTCATGCGGCACGCCGTGGGCCGCGAGTTCGCTCAGCAGCTTGGTCGACTGGCGGTAGTCCACGGTCGTATCGAGCTTGCCGTGGATCACGAACACCGGGCAGCGCACCGCGGCGATCTGGGTGATGGGGGAGATGTTTTCGAAACGCTCCTGCTGCGTGGCGGGGTCGCCCATGCGCTGGAGCAGCCGGTCGTAGTTGAACTGGTCGTCGTCGCTCTGCGCCCAGGATTGGCGGATGAGCTGCTTCCAGTCGAAGACGCCGGCAAACGTGATGGCGCACTTGTAGAGGCCGGGCTCGAAGGCGGCACCGGCGACGGCCAGGTAGCCGCCAAAACTGCCGCCGTAGATGGCGAGGCGATTGCCATCCACCAGGCCCCCGGCCACGAGATGCTTCACCCCGTCGGTGACGTCGTCGTGCATTATGCGGAAGGCAAAGTCGTCGTCCTTCGAGACCGCCTTGGAATAGCCCGTGGAGCCACGGTAGTTGGGCTGAAACACGGCATAGCCGCGGGTGGTCAGCAACTGGACGTCGGGATTGTAGCCCCAAGTGTCGCGGGCCCAGGGTCCGCCGTGGGCATAGACCACGAGCGGCGGCTTGGCGCCATCGGGACGGGCGGCCGGCAGGGAGAGATAGCCTTCGAGCTCCAGGCCGTCACGGGCCTTGAACTTTATCGGCCGTTGCACGCTCATCTGCCCGGGATTGAACCACGGCGTCGGGGCCGGCAGGGGCAGGAATTGCTTGGTGCCGTGGTTATAGATGACGTAGCGGGCGGGTTCGCGGCCGCTCATCGAGGCCACGACGAAAGTGGAGAGCGATTGGTCGCAGTCCTCGATCAGGTTCAGCCGGCCGGGCAGCTTGGCGTTCACCGCCGCCTGCACCTCCCGGAAGAGGGGATCCAGCGGGAGCTGGACCGGCATGTCACGGTCATAGGCCAGCGCGAGCGAGTGCAGGCTGCCATCCGCTTTGCGAACCTGAAGGAGCGAGGCCTCGCTCAGGGAATAGACCGGATCCTCAAACAGCGACGGACCAAACTCCCCTGTGCTGACCCGGTAGCGATGGAGGCGGCTGCTTTTGGCCTCGTCGGTGTAGTGCGCGACATACAGGTAGTCCGGATCATTGGAGAAGCCGATCACGGAGGTTTTCTCGTAGTCGAAGGGCAGGCTGATCCAGGCGGCCCCCGCGTTCGGACGATAGTAGAAGTTCAGGCGCTTGTCCGCGTAGACCGAGACAAACCGCACCTCGCCTTCCTGGTCGGTAAGCGTGCCGCGATGTTCGCCCTTGGGAATTTCCACCCAGGACTGGACGTTGAAACGGGCGTTGTTCTGGCCGGCCATGGTCTTGGGCCGGAGCTTGGTGTTGATGACCGCCAGTCCGGCCGAGCCCTGGCCATCTTCATAAAAGCGGGCGACAAACAGGTTGGGATCGCGCCGCAGAAAACTCACGAGCGAGAAAAACTGGCGTTGGTAGGTGATGTTCGCGGTGATCTTGTTTTGCCGGGCGTCGAAGACCTGCCGGCGTCCGCGGTAGTCCGGACGGTTTTCCGTGGTGATGATCATCCGGTTGCCGTCAATCCAGGTGAAATCCACGAGGTCGTCGCCCCCGAGGTCGATCTTTTTGGATTCCCGCGTCTGCAGGTCGTAGAGATTGAGATCGAAGAAGCGGATTTTGCTTGGGGTCAGGAAAGCCGCATACCGGCCGTCCTCGGAAAGCCGGACCCGGCCGATTTCCGGCCAGCGGGCAAAGTCAGCAAAGGTTGGCGCAGTCTCAGCGGTGCTCAGGGTGGCGGTGGCGCCCAGACACGCCATGATTACAGCGAGGAGGGATGATTTCATGGATGAAAACAGGGTGGGCCGCCCGGTTGGGCGACTGGTTTTCAGCTCTAGCAAACCGCCACCGGGTGTCCACGGCGGAAAAATGAATCGCGGTCAGCGTCGGCAACGCCAGGCAGCGATGAACATGCCGTTGGCGTTCAGCTCGTGGGGCCACAAGCAGAGTTGAGCACTGGGGGCGGAGGGCGGAGTGCCCAGAACCGGAATCGGCTCGAAGTCGGGGTGGGCGGACGTGAAGGCGTCGGCGATGACGGTGGTTTCGGCGCGCGTGAGGGTGCAGACCGAATAGATCAGGCGCCCGCCGGGCTTGAGGGCGGCGGCAACATGGTTGAGCAGGTTGGCCTGCACAACGGCGAGTTCCTGCACGTCGTGCGGCTGGGTCGTCCAGCGGGCGTGCGGGTTGCGCTGCCAGGTGCCGACGCCGCTGCACGGGGCGTCCACGAGGATGCCGTCGAACTTGGACTTGGTGGGGAGCTTGGCGCCGCCATCCCATTCGGCAGTGCGGTAATTGAAGGCTTTGGCTCGGGCGGCACGCTCCTTGAGCTTGGCGAGGCGGCGGGCGGAGCGGTCGGTGGCCCAGATCATGCCCTTGCCCTGCAGGAGATCGGAGAGGTGCATCGTCTTGCCACCCTCGCCGGCGCAAGCATCCCACCAGGTTTCGCCGGGCTGGGGGGCGCAGGCGTGGCCGACGAGCTGCGAGGCGAGGTCCTGGATCTCGAACTCACCGCCTTGGAATTCGGGGGTGCGGTAGAGGTCCTTCAGGCCAGAATACCTGAAACCTGAGACCTGAAACCTGAAGGCCGGAAGATTTGCCGGCGTGCAGTGGCCGAGGCGCTGGGCGACGGATTCGCCGGAGCCGGAGCGGGTGCGGATCCAGAGGACGGGGTCGCGCTGGAACTGGCGCAGGGTTTCAACCGGCAGGACGATCTCGTTCTTCAGCCAGTCGGGCACAGCGCGGGCGGCGAGGGCTTCGGCCTTGATGCTGGCGGGGTTTTTGTCGAAGCGGTCCTGCAAGGTCAGTGCGGCTTCGGTCTGTTTTTGGAGCGAGTCCTTCGGGTTGAGCCAGTGCCACCAACGGAAGTACACGAAGACCGCACGACTCACGGCGCGGCGGCCGGCCGGATCGGTGAAGTGGCGATCCTGAGTGAGCGACTCGCGCAGCGCCTGGTCGGCGGGCGTGCCGGCCTGCACGAGCTTCAGGATGCGAGCGGCCTGGTTGAGGACGGGGGAGGACATGGTGTGACCACGGAATACACGGAACACACGGAGCAGGGGAAGAAGGGATTTGCGGGCTCTGCCCGAAGGCACTCGCGGGGAAATCGAAAAACTGTAGCGGCGGTCTATGACCACCGTGGGGCATGGTGAGATGATCGACGGCGGTCATAGACCGCCGCTACAACAGTCACGCGTTGCGGCGTCAGGCCACGGGCGTGGCGCAGGCTTCCAGCATGGCGGACACCAGTTCCTCGGGCGCGAAGGGTTTCAGCAGCACCTTGGGCGGGCCACCGGGCAGGTTCAGGTTGGCCGGGTCGGCGAGCAGCTCACTGAAACCGGAGGTGAGGATGATGCTGAGCTGCGGGTTCTGTTCGCGCAGCTTACGGGCGAGTTCGATGCCGTTCACGCCGTTGGGCATGAGGATGTCGGAGACGACCAAATCGAAGGGCAGGAGCGTGCTGCGCCAGATCTGGAGAGCGATGACGCCGTCGTCGGCGAGCGTGTGCGGGATGCCGCGGCGGCGCAGGATGCCGGAGAGCAGCGATTTCACGGCGGGGTCGTCCTCGACCACGAGCACATGGCGCGGTCCCTCGGTGGCGGGGGCGGTGCAGCCCGGCACGGTTTCGACGGAGCCCTCCGGGACGGCGGGCGCCACGGCCACCGGCTGGTAGATGAAAAAGGTCGTGCCCTGGCCGACCGTGCTGTCCACGCGGATCCAACCACCCTGCTGACGCACGATGGAATAGACGGTGGAGAGGCCAAGCCCGGTGCCCTTGCCGGCCTCTTTGGTCGTGAAGAACGGTTCGAAGATGCGGGGCAAAACCTCGGGACTGATGCCGGTGCCGGTGTCGGACACGGCGATTTCGATATAGTCGCCGGCGGCGGAGCCGGACTGGAGTTGGGCGGAGCCGGGGGCGAGATGCAACGCGCGCGCGGAGACCTCAATGCGACCGCCCTGCGGCATGGCATCGCGGGCGTTCACGACGAGGTTGACAATCACCTGCTCGACATTGGCCGGGTCGGCCATCACGGGAGCGAGGCGGGCGGGGAGGGTACACTTGAAGACGATGTGCGGGCCGATGAGGCGGCGCAGCAGCGGACGGAGTTCGCCGAGCACGCCGACGAGGTCGAGTTCCTGCGGCTGGACCACTTCCTTGCGGCTGAAAATCAGCAGCTGCCGCGTGAGATTGGCCGCACGGATGGCGGCCGCCTGCACCGGCTCGAGCATCTGGCGCGTCTCGCCGGCCGGGTGCAGGGCGAGCACCTCGGATGTGTAGCCCTGAATGATCGTGAGCAGGTTGTTGAAATCGTGGGCCACGCCGGCCGCGAGCTGGCCGATGGCCTCCATCTTTTGCGCCTGGCGCAGCTGGCGCTCGGTTTCTACCTGCTCGGTCACGTCGCGCAGCACCCAGATGGAGCAGCGCCGGCCGCGGATGGTGAGCGGGCGGGCCGAGCAACGAAGCTCGCGCCGGGTCTTGGCGTCGGGTTGGTAGAGGCAGGCGTGGTCGTCCACCGGCATGCCGGAACCCAGGCGCCCGAGCAGCGCGTGCCAGCGGCCGGGATCGAAGCCACGGCCGAAGTTCTCCGGAGTCAGGCCGAGCACGGCGGAGCGGGGCAGGCCCATGATGCGCTCGAAGGCGTTGTTCACGGCCAGCACCTCGGGCTGGTCGAGGGTCACGATGGCCTGCGCGTGCGGGCTGGCGTCGAACGCCGCGGTAAAACCCTCCTCGGCGCCGCGGAGGGCTTCGGTGCGGTGGCGGAGCAGTTCGTCGAGCTGGGCGACGTTGGCCTCCACGTCGCGGGCGAGCCGCCATTTGCGGGTGAGCGCGTGGGTGAGCTGGAGGACCTCGACGTGATCGAAGGGTTTCTTGAGAATGAGCAGGTTGTCCGAGTGTCCGAGCCGTTCGGTAATCGTGGACCAGCTGTGGTCCGAGTAGGCGGTGCAGATCACGACCTGCAGGTTGGGGTCGGCGGCCCAGAGGTGGCGGATGGTCTCGAGGCCGTCCCAGCCGGGCGGCATGCGCATGTCCACGAAGGCGAGTGCATAGGGCCGGCCCTCGCCGACGGCGTCCTGCACCAGCGCGAGGCCGGTCTGGCCCTGCACCGCGGTGTCCATCTCGAAGCACACGGGCGCGGCGGCGGGGCTGCTTTGACCGAAGATGGTGGCGGCGAGCGTTTCCAGCTGCGGGGCGGAATTCGTGCCCGGCGTGAGGATCTTCCGGAAATCCTCGTGGATGGCCGGGGTGTCGTCGATGACGAGGATTCGAAAGCGGGAGGCGTGGGAGCTCATGCGGCGGCGAAGCTGCCCGGAGGCAGGTGATTTTGAAGGACGCGCGGCAGGTGCTCCCAGCGCACGGGCTTGGACATGTAGTCGTCCATGCCGGCGGCGAGGCAGGTCTGCTGGTTCATGTCAGCGACACCGGCCGTGAGCGCGATGATCGGCATGCGGCGCCCGCCCGAGGAGTTTTCCCGCTGCCGGATCGCGCGGGTCGCGGCGAGGCCGTCCATCTCGGGCATCTGGCAATCCATGAGCACGAGGTCGAATTCCTGTTTTGCGAGCAGGTCGAGGGCCTCGCGACCGTTGGACACGACGACGGCGGGTATACCCAGGCGCTTGAGGTGGGCGGTGATGACCTTCTGGTTGACGAGATTGTCCTCGGCCACAAGCACGCGGACGGTGGACACGGGGGCGGGAGCGGGGGGCGCGGGAGTGGGCGCGGCCGGGGCGAGCGCGAGGCACTGGAGAATGCGCTGGAGGAGCGGGCCCTTGCGCAGGGGCTTGTTGAGGCAGGCAGCGATGCCGGCGGTCCCGAGCTCCTTGTCGGCCGGGTTGAGGCATATCGAGGTAAGCAGCAGCATGACCGGCGAGGCATAGCGCGGCTGGGAGCGGATGAGCCGGGCGAGTTGCAGGCCGTCGGTGTGCGGCATCTGGTAGTCGAGCAACACCACCTGGTAGGGTTTCCCCTCTGCGCAGGCGGCGTCCATGCGGGCAATCGTGTCGGTGGCATCCACGGCGAGCTCATGCGGCACGTTCCAGGACTGGAGCAGGCGGGAGAGGAATTTCCGGTTGGTGGCGTTGTCGTCCACGATCAGGGTGCGGCGGCCGGCGAGCAACGTGGGGTCGGTCTCGATGACCTGGGCCACGGCGTTGGTGCGTTGAAACGGAATCACGAGGCGGAAGGTCGAGCCTTTGCCCGGTTCGCTTTCCAGGGTGATCTCGCCGTGCATCAGCCCGATCAGGCCGCGGCAGATGGACAGGCCCAGGCCGCTGCCGCCGTAAACACGGGTGGTCGAGGCATCTACCTGGGTGAAGGGCTGGAAAAGGCCCGCCTGATGCTCGGGCGAGATTCCGATCCCGGTGTCGCGGATGACGATTTCGAGGCGCATGGCACCGGCGCTCAGTTCCAGCGGGCGGATTTGAAGGCTGACTTCGCCGGCGGCGGTGAACTTCACGGCGTTGCCGAGCAGGTTGAACAGGATCTGGCGCAGGCGGACCTGGTCGCCGACGAGCCCGCCCTTGATCTGCGGGTCCACTTCGGCGACGAGCTCGAGTTTTTTCTCGTGGGCCTTCGGGGCGAGGAGTTGCACGACACCGTCCACCACCTCGTCGAGCACGAACGGCGCCTGCTCGATCTCAAGGCGGTTGGCCTCGATGCGCGAGATGTCGAGAATGTCGTTCAGCAGGGCGAGAAGGGTCTCGCCGCTGCCCGACATGGTTTCGGCGAAGTCGCGCTGCTCGGGGGTGAGGCCGGAGTCGAGCAGGAGCGCGTTCATGCCCAGCATGCCGTTGAGCGGCGTGCGGATCTCGTGGCTCATATTGGCGAGAAACAGGCTCTTGGCGCGGTTCGCGTGCTCAGCGGCTTCCTTGGCGGCCTGCAGTTCGGCGGTGCGAGCGGCGACCATGGCCTCCAGCTCCTCGGCGCGGAGCTGTGCAGCGCGGGAGAGTTCCCATTTTTCGGTGAGGGCGTGGGCCAGCTGCAGCGCCTCGATCTGGTCGAAGGGTTTCTTGAGGATGATGAGCCGGTCGGAACGGCCGAGTTTTTCGCTGATGGCGGACCAGCCGTGATCAGAGTAGGCGGTGCAGATCACGATCTGCACGCGCGGGTCGGCGGCCCAGACGCGCTGGATGGTTTCGAGGCCGTCCCAGCCGGGTGGCATGCGCATATCCACGAAGGCCATCGCGTAGGGTCGGCCTTCAGTGAGAGCCCGCTGCACCAGGGCGAGACCATCCTGCCCCTGGGTGGCGAAATCCAAATCAAACCCCGCATGGTCTTCAGCGGCCGGAGAGGTGTCGCCAAAGATGGCGCTGGCGAGAGCGTCGAGCTGCGCGGCGCCGGCGGGCGCGGCGGAGGCGGCGAGGATCTTGCGGAAGTCGTCGTGGATCGAGGGGGTGTCGTCGATCACCAGGATGCGTCGGTTGCGTGGGGAGTTCATGCGGCGCGGGCTATGTTGGCGGGAAGCCGGAGCGGAAGTTCGAGCGTGAAGCGAGCGCCGAGCCCCGCGCCGTCGCTGTGGACATGGACGCTGCCGCCGAGGTTGCTGGCGGCGAGGGCGCCGGAATGGAGCCCGAAGCCGTGGCCGTCCTTGCGGGTGGTGAAGCCGTGCTGAAAGATTTTCTGCAGATTTTCCGGCGGGATGCCCATGCCGTTGTCCTCAACGGCAAAACGGATGCGCTGATCGACAAGGGTGAGGTGCAGCCCGATGCGACGATCACCATCAGGCCGGACCTTCACAGCTTGCACGGCATTGGTGATGAAGTTGACGAGAATCTGGAGAACCTGATGGCGGTCGGTTTCGATCTGAGGCGTTTCGACCAGGTGCGTGTTGATGCGCACGCCGTGGCGGTTGACCGAGGCCTGGGCGAGGCAGCAGGCTTCCTCGAAAAGGCTGGCGGGCTTGAGCGCCTGCACGACGCCGCCGGCCTTGGCAAAGCTTTGCTGCATGGCGACGATCTGTTTGATGTGCTCCACGTTCTGGGTCAGCTCCTCCAGTTCGCGGATCTTTTCGCCGCGGGCGGCGATCAGCTGGTCGGCCACCTCGATGAGGAGCTTGGGCACGAGGCGGCCCCGCGGGTCCTCCGCGAGAAAACGGGGCAGGTTGTCGCCCTGCGCGCGCATGAGGTCGGTGGTCTGTTTAAGGAGCTTGAGCCGCGGATTGCTGCTGATGGCCTCGCGGAGGATGTTGGCCGAGATGTTGACGCTGTTGAGGACGTTGCCGACGTTGTGCAGCACGCCGGTGGCGACCTGGGCCATGCCGGCCTGGCGGGAGGTTTCGAGGAGCTTGGTCTCCAGCCGGCGGCGCTCCTCCATTTCGTCGCTGAGAAGCGTGTTGGCGGCGCGCAGTTCCTCCTTGTTGGCCTGGATGCGGGCGAGCATGCGGTTGAACGCGGTGGTGAGTTCGCCGAGTTCGTCATGACTGATGACCGGCACGCGGTGCGCGTAATCCCGGTGTTCGGTCACATGCCGGGTGGCGGCGTGGAGGTTGCCGATGGGGTTGAGGATCAGGCCGCGCAGTCGGGAGAGCACGAAAAGGCTGAGCATCAGCGCCAGGGCCAGCGCCAGCACGAGCCCGGCGAAAGCAGCGCCCAGGGCCGACCAGAGGATGGGCCGCAAATCGGTCCAGAGGTGGACGGTGCCGATGCGGACCTCGTGGTTTTCAATGGGAGCGGACGTGAGCAGCCACCAGCCGGCGTAGGCAACGGTGCGGCCGTCGCTGAGCCTGAACGACGGGGGTGGGGGGTCGCCGTAGGTGGCGAAGTTCAGACGGGTGGGAATGTCGATGACGGCGCCGCGGATGTTCGGTTTGGAGCGGAGGGTTTCGAGCACCGAGTCGGCGGATCCCGTGTCCTGAAAGCTGACCGAGACGGTGGCGTTTTCGGCGACGATACGGGTGAGGGCGAGCGTATCGGCCGTGTGGGTGGCCCGTTGTTCCACAAGCCGCCAGACCAGCAGCGTGGCTGACGCGGCGAGGGTCGCGCAGGTGACGGCCGCGATGGTGATAAAGCCGAGCTTTTCCCGCACGGATTTCGTGCCGAGCCATTCGCGAAGCCGGAGGTCGAGGCGATGGAGAATCATCGGATGCCGAGCGGGGCTTCGCCGATGTGTCCGCGGCGGGCGGAGCAAGAGGCCGAAGAACTGGCCGGCTGGAGCCGGGAGATCAGCAGAGCCGTGATCGTGCACCTTTCCATACGGGAAAATGCGGACGCGCACCCTGGCCGGTGGGCGTGGACGGAGCCATCGGGACACGACTGACGCTGGTTCATCACCCTGTCATCGGCCCCGAAGCGCCTCGCTTTAAGGGATTTCGGGGGCGGATTTGGCCGCGCAGGGTGCTCGGAACCGGGGTATTCCGAGGGCCGACGGGCGCGCTCCGATAGCGCGGGCGATTAGTCCGCCCAGGGGACTTAGAACTTTTTCCCCCAGCGCTTCACTTCCTTGAGCTCGAGGCTGCGAGCTTCGGCGAGGATACCGGCGCAGGCGGGGTGGGCGCGGAGGCGCTGGAAGGTGTCGGGCATGATGCGCCACTTGAGCGCAGTTGAGGTCTCGGCGATCGGGGCGACGCGGCCCTCGAAAAGGAAGGCGAGCTCGACCTTGGTTTCACCGCCGGCGGCATCGAGGGTCTTGCGAAGGAGGCGGAGGAAGTCGGGCAGCTGCGGGTGCTCCGGTTGCACGAGCCAGGTGACCTTGCGGATGTTGTTCTGGAGGTAGGCGTCGAGCGGGTAGAGTTCCTTGACGTTCAGGCGCGTGCCATCGTTGCCCTTCATCACGGTGCCAAGGATCACGACCGGCGCGTTTTCGGCGAGATGCTTGCTGTAGGTCTCGTAGGCGTCGGCATACATGTTGACCGAGAGGGTGCCGCGTTTGCTGGAGAGCGTGAAGAAGGCCCAGGGGCGGTTGTCCTTTTTCGAGAGCTTCTTGTTGATGCCGCTCATCAGGCCGGCGAGGCGGTATTCGACGCGGTCGCCCTCGAGCATGACGGTCTCCTCGGTGTGCGTGCAGAGCGCTTCGGCGAGGCCGGTGTAGGCGTTGAGCGGGTGGCCGGAGACGTAGAAGCCCAGGAGTTCCTTCTCGAACTGGAGGCGTTCCGTTGCGGAGAAATCCGCGGCGGACGGTGAGGAGAGATCGGAGTTCGGAGAGCGGGCAGCGGCGCCGTTTTTCTTGGGCTTCTCCTCGGCGAACATGTCGAGGAAGGTGTTCTGGCCGGCGGCCTTGTCGCGGGCGTGGGCGGCGGCGCCGGCGATGGCGGCATCAATGCCGTCGAAGAGCGGCTTGCGGGGCGAGCCGCTGAAGTCGAAGGCGCCGGTCTTCACCAGATGCTCGAGCACTCGCTTGTTGAGGGCGCGGGCGTCCACGCGGGCGGTGAAGTCGGCGAAGTCCTTGAACGGGCCGTGGGCTTCGCGCTCCTCGAGGATTTTCTGCGCGGCCTGCTCGCCGACACCCTTGATGCCGGCGAGTCCGAAGCGGATCTTGTCGCCGACAGGGGTGAAGTTCGCGCGCGACTCGTTCACGTCGGGGCCGAGGACGGTGATGCCCATGGCTTCGCACTCGGCGATGAAGTGGGCGACCTTTTCGGCGTTGCCGAGCTCCGAGGTGAGCACGGCGGCCATGAACTGCACGGGGTAGTTGGCCTTCAGGTAGGCGGTCTGGTAGCTGACGAGCGCGTAGGAGGCGGAGTGCGACTTGTTGAAGCCGTAGTTCGCGAACTTGTTGAGCAGGTCGAAGATTTCGTTGGCCTGCTTTTCGGGGATGTTGTTCACCCGCTTGGCGCCCTCGACGAACTTGATGCGCTCCTTGGCCATGGCGTCGGCATCCTTCTTGCCCATGGCGCGGCGAAGCATGTCGGCGCCGCCCAGCGTGTAGCCGGCGATGATCTTGGCGCACTCCATCACCTGCTCCTGGTAAACGATGATGCCGTAGGTTTCCTGCAGCGACTGCTCGAGGAGCTTGTGCGGGTAGGAGACGGAGGCGGGGTCGCGTTTGCCGCGCGCGTAGTCGGGAATGAACTGCATCGGACCCGGGCGGTACAGGGCGCAGATGGCGTTGATGTCGTTGATGTCCGTCACGCCGACCTGTTTGCACGCCGACTGCATGCCGCCGGATTCCAGCTGGAACACACCAACGGTCTTGCCGGCGTTGAGGATGGGGTAGGTCTTCGGGTCGTCGAGGGGGATGGTCTCGATGTCGAACTTAGGATCGGCGGTGTGCCGGACGTTGTCCACGGCGTCGGCGATGACCGTCAGCGTCTTGAGCCCGAGGAAGTCCATCTTGAGCAGACCAAGCTTGCCCACCGCGTTCATGTCGAACTGCACGGTGACGTCGCCTTCCTGCAGGGTGAGCGGGACAAACTCGTCGAGCGGCTTGTCGGTGATGATGATGCCCGCGGCGTGCTTGCCGGTGTTGCGGACCATGCCCTCAAGCACGAGGCCCTGGTCGAGGATTTTCCGCGCGACGGGGTTTTTCTCGTATTCGTTGCGCAGTTCCGCGGATTTCTCGATGGCGGCCTTGAGCTCGATGTTGAGCTCGTCGGGGATCATCTTGGCCAGGCGGTCGGCCTCGACGAAGGGCAGGTCGTGCACGCGGGAGACGTCGCGCACGACCATCTTGGCGCCGAGGGTGCCGTAGGTGATGATGTTGGCGACGCAGTCGTTGCCGTATTTCTGGCGGACGTAGTCGATGACCTCGCCGCGGCGGCGCATGCAGAAGTCGATGTCGAAGTCGGGCGGCGACACGCGCTCGGGGTTGAGAAAGCGCTCGAACAGGAGCTTGAAGCGGATCGGGTCGAGGTTGGTGATGCCGAGCAGGTAGGCGACGAGGCAGCCGGCGCCCGAGCCGCGGCCCGGCCCGACGGGGATCCCCTTTTGCTTGGCCCAGTGGATGAAATCCCAAACGACGAGGAAGTAGTCGATGAAGCCCGTGACGTTGATGATCGCGAGTTCGAAGCCCATGCGCACGGCCAGTTCCTCCTCGAGCGCGAGGCCGGAGTAGTCGGGGGCGGTGGGTTTCTGGCCGGCGGGCAGGTTGGTGAGCCTCGCGAGACGCTCGGCGACGACCGGGCGTTTGGCGACCACCTCAAAGTCGGCGCCGTAGCGGCGCTTCAGCCCCTCGACGCAGAGCTGGTGCAGATACTCCGAAGGCGAGAGCTTGCTCTTCACCTCGGGCGGCAGCGGGTATTTCGGGTAGCGCTCGGAACCCTTCGGGAAGGGGATGGCGAGGTCGCACATCTCGGCGACGAGCTGGGTGTTGGTGAGGGAATCGGGCACCTCGCCGAAGACCTTGGACATCTCCTCGCGCGACTTGAGGTAGAATTGCGTGCCGTCGAACTTCATCCGGTTTTCCTCGGCGATCTTGGCGCCAGTCTGGATGCAGAGCAGCGTGTCGTGCGGGCCGGCGTCGGTCGCGTTCACATAATGAACGTCGTTCGAGCAGATGACCTTCAGGTTGAATTCCTCGCCCAGCTTGAGGAGGCCGGGAATGATTTTGCGCTGCTCGGCAATGCCGTGGTCCTGGATCTCGACGAAATAGTTTTCCCGGCCGAAGATCTCGACGAAATGCGCGCAGGCCTTGCGCGCCTCGGGGTAGTTGTCGTGGAGCAGGTGTTGCGGCACGAGCGAGGCCAGACATCCGGTGAAACCGATGAGACCCTTTGAGTGCTTGGCCAGCGTCTCGAGGTCGGTGCGCGGCTTGTAATAGAAACCCTTGAGATGGGCGTCGGAGACGAGCTTCAGGAGGTTCTGGTAACCGGTGAGGTCGCGGCAGAGCAGGCCGAGGTGGTAGATGGACTTGCCCTCGTCGGACCGGCCGGTGCGTTCGAGCCGGGAGCCGGCGGCGAGGTAGAGTTCGCAGCCGACCAGCGGCTTGATGCCCTTGGCCTTGGCGGTGTTATAGAAATCGATCGCGCCGTAGAGATTGCCGTGGTCGGTGAGGGCAAGGGCCTTCATGCCGAGGGCGGTGGCCCGGTCCATCAGGCGGTCGATCCGACAGGCACCGTCCAGCAGGGAGTAGTCGGAATGAACGTGGAGATGGACGAAGTTGGAGTCGGACGCAGCCAAGGTTCGTGTATGGGAATCAGCGGGTTAGGTGCGGGCAAGAACTAATCGGGCGCAGAGAGCGTCTGGGCTGTCCGCCCTCGCGGCATCAGCCTGTGGCTACAGGGTCGCGTGACTGTTTGGCTGGCCTCCATTCCTAAAAAATAGGGGTTGACGGTCGGCGAAGCGGCTGGCTCTTTGTGACCTTTTCCAACGACAAATCCCTCCCTTTCACCATGCCCATCGAGATCAAAATGCGTAAGAATGAGCCGATCGACCGTGCGCTGCGCCGCATGAAGAAGAAGCTCGAGCGTGAGAACATCATCAAGGACGTGCGCATGAAGCGCTACAACGAGAAGCCCTGCGAGCGCCGCCGCCGCAAGGAGAAGGTGATGGCCTTCACCGCCATGCTCCGCCGCAAATACGCGGAGTAAGTTCCTGTCCGATTGCCTTTCTACGACCGGCATCCCAACGGGTGCCGGTCGTTTTGCTTTTGTCGGGGTCGGGTGGCGTGCGGCTTGATTCCGGGGAAGGGCCGTGTCCTAGTGGTTGCGCCCCTGCATGAAGCCCATCGTCGCCCTCTCCAGCTGCTGGTGTTCCCAGCGCCATCAGGATGGTTACGCGATGCTGCGGGAGATCGCCGACCTGGGCTTTGAGTGGGTTGAGCTGAGCCACGGGATCAAGATTCCGCTCGTGCCCGGGGTGCTTCGGGCGGTGGAAGAGGGCGTGATCAAGGTCGCCTCGTGCCACAACTTTTGTCCGCTGCCCGCCGGGGTGAACCACGCGGCGCCGAATCTCTACCGGCCTTCGGCGGCCGATGCGCGCGAGCGCGACCAGTGGTTGCGCCAGAGCAAGCGGACCATCGACTTCGCCGCGCAGGTGAAGGCCCGGAAGGTCGTCCTGCACCTCGGTTCGGTGGAGTTCTTCTGGTTCAATCCCTCCGGAAAACTCGACGCCTACCTTGAGGCGCAGGCAGGGGCCGATCTCACGAACGATGCGACCTACCAGAAGCTGCTCGCAAAATCCCTGAAGAAAATGCGCGACCGGATGCCGCCCTATTGGGAGAACACCAAGGCTGGTCTCACGCAGCTCCTGCCCTATGCCGAGGAGAAGGGCGTGCTGCTGGGCTTCGAGAACCGCGAGGCCTTCGACGAACTGCCGCTCGACGCCGACCATCCCGACTTGATTACGGCGCTGGCGAAGCCCAACGCATGCGGCTACTGGCACGATGCCGGCCACGCGCAGATCAAGCAGGACATGGGGCTGCTCAACCACCGCGAGCATCTGGAGAAGAACGCAACCAATCTCATCGGCTTCCACCTGCACGACGTCAGCGCCGAGGGCCGCGACCATCAGCCGATCGGCTCGGGCAAGATTGATTTCGAGATGATCAGCAGTTTTTGGCGCCCCGAGCACACACTCGTGCTGGAGTTCAGCCCGCGCTTGACGACCGAGCAGGTGCTGGCCTCTAAGGCGCGGGTCGAGGAACTGCTGGCGAAACGGTTCGGGAAGTAGGTCCGGTCTGAGTCCGGACGCTGAATACGTTACGGCATCGCGATAGACCGGTCAAAGACCGGCCCTACTGTTCCCGCGCTTGACGAAGGTCGTTTCGTGGATGGCTTGGGCGGCCTATGGCATGGCTCAAGACCAGCATCGGACGGCTTCGCGTGATCGGCTTCTGGGAAGGGGTATCCTTCCTGGTGCTCCTCGGCATCGCCATGCCGTTGAAATATGTCTGGGGCGAGCCCGGTGCGGTGCGCGTGGTCGGCATGGCGCACGGCCTGCTCTTCATGCTCTACGTCTGGGCGGCGATCAAAGCCGCGCTGGAACACAGCTGGAACTGGAAGCGCACGGGTCTCGTGCTGCTCGCGAGTCTGCTGCCGGCCGGGCCGTTCGTCGTGGACGCGAAACTGCTGCGCCAGCCGGCGGCGTGAGCGCCGTTCGGCGTCAGGCGGGTTGCCGAGATTCGAGCCAGCGGTGAATGCCTTGGGCCGCACGGCGGGCGTCGCACACGGCATGCACGACGAGACTCGGTCCACGCACAGAATCGCCACCGGCAAACACGCCCGGGAAGCTGGTCATCTGGTTTTCGTCCACCTTGAAGCCGCCCCATTTGTCGGTGGCGACCTGCGCCAGATCGCTATCCCCGGGGAAGGGCATCGGGTCGAAACCATAGGCCACGATCACGAGGTCGGCGGGCACTTCGAATTCAGAACCCACCACCGGCCGCGGCGAGCGACGGCCCGTGGCGTCGGGTGCACCGAGCTCCATGCGCACGCAACGCACGGCGGCCACCTGGCCGGCTGCGTCGCCCACCAACTCGACTGGGTTGGTGAGGAACTGGAACTGCGCGCCTTCCTCGAGGGCGTTGGCGTATTCCTTGCGGCTGCCGGGCATGTTGGCGAGGTCGCGGCGATAGAGACAAACCGCCCGGCGCGCACCGCTGCGCACCGCCGTGCGCAAGCAATCCATGGCGGTGTCGCCGCCCCCGAGCACGGCCACGCATTTGCCGGTCACCTCTATGGGCGTTCCCGCCATCAGCGGGGAGTCCACATTTTTCTGAATCAGAAACGACAGGGCTTCAACGATGCCCGAGAAGTTTGCGCCGGGGACGTCGAGCGGCTTCGGCTTCTGCGCGCCAATGCCGAGAAAGACGGCGTCGAACTTGTCGCGGAGGCCGGCCAGGGAGACGTCCCAGCCGATGCGCACGCCGAGGCGGAATTCGACGCCACGGCGCGCCAGCACGTCGATACGTCGCTCGACGACGGACTTCTCCAGCTTAAAGGCCGGGATGCCATTGACCAGCAGGCCGCCGGGCACGGGTTGCGCCTCGAAGACCGTGACCGCGTAGCCGAGCTTCGCGAGCTCGTCGGCGCAGGCGAGACCGCCCGGGCCGGAGCCGATGACGGCGACCTTGCGGCCGTTGGCCGGGGCGCGTCCGAAGTCCACATCGCCGCGCTGAAAGGCGTATTCGTTGATGAACCGCTCGATGGCGCCAATGGCGACCGGCTCAGAGCGCGTGTTGAGGATGCAAGCGCCTTCGCACAGCCGTTCCTGCGGGCAGACGCGCGAGCAAATTTCGGGCATGTTGCTGGTCGCCCGCGACGCGGCCGCAGCCTCAAGGAATGCGCCCTGGGCGGTGAGCGCCAGCCACTCCGGGATGCGGTTGGCTAGCGGGCAGCCCTTCATGCAAAGCGCGTCCGGACACTGGATGCATCGGGCGGCCTGGGCCAGGGCCGTCGCCTCGTCGAACTCACGGTAGATCTCGCGGAAATCCGCGATCCGCTCCGCCGCCGGACGTTTGGGCGGAGTGGCCCGGTTGATCAGCGACCAGGCGAACTTCGATTGTTGGTCGGCGGGTGAGGACATGGCGTGGCAGCCGGCGGACGGAGTCCGACCGCTCTATGATGCCGGCAAAGCGCGCCGGCGGCTCAGCGGTTATTGACGAAGCCAGCGCATGGCTTGCGCCGGCTCTGGAGCTAGCGCTTGAGCAACTCTTGGATCCAGCGGCGGTGAGGGCCGGAGAGGGTGATGCGATCGAGCTGATCCAGGGGGATCCATTCCAGCGAGTCGGACCGGGAGATTGTGGCGCGCAGCGCTGCGGTGGGTTTCACGGCGTGGATGGCCTCGGTGATGGCGAAGCGTGTGATCGCGCGGCGCTTGGTGGCGACCAGCGTGGCGGCGGTAGGTTTCACGCCGAGGTCGGAGGCCTCGGGCAGTTCGTGCAGCCCGACAAGGAGTTTGGCGGAGGCGTGTCCGCGGCGGAGCAGGAGACGGTCTCGGTCCAGGCAGAAAGTTCGTATTACGAACTTTGCCTCGATCTGCTTGGGTTTGAGTCGGGGCAGGGTCTCGGGGTCGCCGCAGCGGCGGGCGGCGCAAAATTCGGCAACGGGGCAGGTGAGGCAGAGCGGTTTCTGGCGAAAGCAGACGGTCGCGCCGAGTTCCATCATGGCCTGGTTGTGCGTGCCGGGATGCGCGCCGGGGATGAGTTCGTCGGCTAGTGGAGTAAAGTGCTTCACGGCCTCCGTGCCGTCGCGGAACTGGCGATGCTCGTTCGTGAGGCGGGCGAGGATGCGCACGACGTTGCCGTCCACGACGGCGGCGGATTCGTCAAAGCTGATGCTCGTGATGGCGGCGGCGGTGTAGGGGCCGATGCCGGGCAGCTCGCGCCACTCGGCGGGCGTGCGGGGTTTGGCGGGCGCGGCCACCCAGGCTTGGGCGAGTTTGTGCAAGTTGCGGGCGCGGGAGTAGTAGCCGAGGCCTTCCCAGAGTTTCATGACCTTCGCCTCCGGGGCCGCGGCGAGCGCGGCGAAATCGGGCAGTGCGCGCAGCCAGCGGTCAAAATAGGGCAGAACAGTAACCACCTGCGTCTGTTGCAGCATGAATTCCGACACGACCGTTTTGTAGAGCGAGGGCGAGTCGCGCCACGGGAGCCTGCGCTGATGCAGGGCATACCAACCGTGAAGGGCGCACTGAAAGGCGGCGCGGGAATTGACCAAGGATGCCGGGGAGGTTTGGGCCACAAAAAGGCACTAAAAGACACGAAAAACAGGGCAACGAAAGACTCGGCAATTTTTTGTGTGTTTTTGGGCCTTTTTGTGGCCATCTGGTTCTATGCCCAAACGGAGAGACGAAGCCGAGGAAGAGAAACCGAAGGCGCTCACCACCTACACCATCAAGCTGGACGACTCCCAGATGGAGAAACTGCGCGCCGTCGTGGCGGCCAAATATTGGGAGGAAGTCGAGGTGCCGTATGCGCGCTTTGCGTTCAAGGGGCCCAAGGTCAACGTGACCGCCTACACCAGCGGCAAGGTGCTAGTCGCCGGCAAAGAGACCGAGGACTTCGTGCAGAACATCATCGAGGCTGAGGTGACGGGCACACCCAAGCTTGGCTACGACGAGGTGCACAATCCCGAGTGGTTCGAGCCGCATGCCGGGCTCGACGAGAGCGGCAAGGGCGACTTGTTCGGCCCGGTTGTGGCGGCGACCGTCATCGCCGAGAAGCCCGCCATCGACGCCTGGCGCGCGGCCGGTGTGCGCGACAGCAAGAGCATCGAGGATTCGCAGATCCTGAAGCTCGACGAGGTCATCCGCAACACACCCGGCGTGGTGGTCGAGGTGGTCTACTGTGGGATGGCGAAATACAACGAGCTGATGCTCAAGCCGCAGGCGAACCTGAACCGCCTGCTCGCCTGGCAGCACGCGCGGGCGCTGGAGGCGGCCCTGCAGAAGAAGTGGGTCGGCCGCGGCCTGCTCGACCAGTTTTCCAAGGAACCGCTGGTGCAGCGCGAGCTGAAGAAGCGCGGGCTGGAGCGGTTCAACCTCGAGATGCGCACGAAGGCGGAATCCGATCCGGTCGTGGCCGCGGCATCGGTCGTGGCCCGCGCGGAGTTCGTGCGCCAGATGCGCGAACTCGCGCGTGAGTTTGGCGAGAAGCTCCGGTTTGGCGCCGGGGCCGACGCCAAGGCGCAGGCGGCGCAGATCATCGAGCGTTTCGGCGCCAAGGCGCTCGGACGCTTCGCCAAGCTGCACTTCCGCACAAGTTACGAAGTCGTATCGGCGGCCGGCAAACTCGACGAGCTGCCGCTGAAGATGCCGAAGGAAAAGACGGAGTGGAAGCGGTGAGGGAAGTCGCGTCGCACGGTCACGGCACCTTCTGCTCCTCGTTCATCAGCTGGCTGATGTAGTGAGTGAACTCCTCGTCCTCGCCCTCCAGCAGGCCGGGGAGTGCATCGCGGAAGTCGGCGCGGCGGACCCATTCGCGCATATAGTCCTCCCATGACTGCCACATGCGGCGGGTCTGCTTGTCCATTTCGTCCTCATAAACCAGCAGGTAGGCGCGCTCGAAGAGGGAGATCAGGATGCCGAAGATAGCGAGGCGCCGCTCCTTCTGTTCGTCGGTCAGCTCCGTCTGGGCGCCTTCGCGGCGGAGCAGGTGCAGGTCGGCGTTATCGAGGACGAGCTTGAGGAATTCCCGGTATTCGTCGGACAGGCGCTGAAAGATTTCCTCCTCCTCGTTGCGCCGCTCCTTCCGCTGCTCCCAGACGAAAGTGAGGATCGCGAGGGGCAGGCCCACGATGGTCACGAGATAGCTCAGCATTTCGAGGGTTTCGAGGAGGCTCATGACAACAATGAAGCGAGGATCCGGACCGAGGCCAGCCGCTGCCAGGTAACAATTGAGGAACGGGCGGAAGCCTCTGGTGGGTTTCGATTTGGGCGGTTCGGAGAATTGGCGCCTCCCCGCTTGCCTGCGGACTGGCCGGCCTTACAACCCTCCCATGCCCAAACGCCGCCAGCTCCGCGGATACGACCTGAAGCAGATTCAGGGCGTGACCGGCTTGATCGGGGTGGATGAGGCCGGACGCGGCGCCCTGGCCGGCCCGGTGGTGGCGGGCGCGGTGCTGGTCTCACCGGAATTTCTGGAAGGGCGTTGGGCGGTGTCGAAATCCGGCCGGGTCAACGATTCGAAGCAGCTCACGGCGAAAGAGCGCGAAGAGTTGTGGACCGAGTTCGAGGAACTCGTCGCCCAAGGGCAGATCCATGCCAACTACGGGGTCGCGACCGTGGCCGAGATCGAGACCGTCAATATCCTCGGCGCCACCAAGCTGGCGATGCGGCGCGCCCTCGGTGGCATTTATCCGCCCTCGGCCTTCGAGCTCAAGACCGAGCCCGACTTGTTTGCCAGCGAGGAGGAGAAGGCGGCGTTCCAGCCGACGGTCTTGTGCCGCGTGTTGATCGACGGGCTGCCGTTGCGGAATTTCCCGTATCCCCACGAAGGTGTGGTCAGCGGTGACGCCCGCTCGCTGTGCATCGCGATGGCTTCGATCGTCGCCAAGGTTACGCGCGACCGGATGATGGATGAGCTCGACAGACAGCACCCCGGCTACGGCTTCGCCCAGCACAAAGGCTACGGCACTGAGGAGCACCGCGACGCGATCCTCAAGCGCGGGCGCAGCCCGGTCCATCGCGACAGTTTCCTGCGCAAGCTCTTCGCCCAGCCGCGTGACCTCGAGGGGCAGCTCACGTTGTTTGGTTGAACGCGCCGCGGCTTCCCGCTTCCTTCGAATTCCCCATGGCGGTCAAAAAGCACAGCTCGCTCGACAAGGTGCTCGGCCGGCTCGACCAGCTCGACGAGCCCAACCTGCACAACCTTGTGCAGCGCCTCGCCCGCGAACGCGCGATGCTGGAGGCGGTGTTCAACACCCTGCAGGAAGGCGTGCTGGTGATTGATGTCGGCGGACTGATCGACTACGCCAACGAAGCGGCTGCTCGGCTCATAGGGCTGAAGGAGCCGGCGGCGGGCGGCAGCTTGTGGCGGCTCGTGCCCGGCTTGCACGACTCGCTGGCCGGAGCGGATAGCGACGCGCCACTCGTCACGCGCGAGTTTGAGCTGGCTTATCCGTCGCCGCGGCTGGTGCGGCTTTACATGGTGCCCTTCGCCGACGGTGAGCACGGGCCGCGCCGGGCGATCATCCTCTCCGACATCACTGCCGAGCGGAAATCCACCGCCGAGCTCATCGAGAACGAGAAAATCTCCTCCATCCTCCTGCTGGCCGCCGGCGTGGCGCATGAGCTGGGCAATCCGCTCAACTCGCTTACGATTCACCTCCAGCTGATCGACCGGAAACTCAAGAAGCTGAAGGCCTCCAAGGAGACGCGGTCGCTGGAAGATTCGATCAAGGTTTGCCGCGACGAGGTCACACGCCTCGACGGCATCATCAAAAACTTCCTCGAGGCCATCCGTCCGCGTCCGCCCGACCTCGCGGAGCTCTACCTGCCCGATCTGATCGAGGAAGTGCTGCACTTCCAGGCGCGCGAGCTCGCGGACCGCGGCATCAAAGTCGAGGGCGAGATGCCCGCCGGCACGCCAATGATCATGGCCGACCGCGATCAGTTGAAGCAGGTATTCTTCAATCTCATCAAGAACGCCATGGAGGCAATGCAGCCCGGCGGCCGGCTGAGCCTCAAGCTGCGGGCCGACGACGATTCCGTCTATGTGGCGCTCGCCGATACCGGTAGCGGCATCAAGACGGAGGATCTCGCCAAACTCTTCCAGCCCTACCACACCACCAAGGTCAGCGGCCACGGTCTCGGGCTCATGATCGTGCAGCGCATCCTGCGTGACCACGGCGGCCACGTCGGCATCGAAAGCAAGGAGGGTGTCGGCACGGTTGTGACGCTGCAATTTCCCCAAAAACACCGCCGCGTGCGGATGCTGGCGGGAGGATAAATGCTCGTGCTGTTGGAACCCCCTTCCACCGGCCTGCGCCCATTTCGGGCATGAGCCTCCCTGTTGAAATCGGCGAAACCGGAGCATCCGAACGTCGTTATCGCATGCGCAATCCGAGGGGAATATTTCTGGCAGGGATGGTTTTGTTCGTCATGGCGATGACAGTGTACGGGCTGGATCGCTTCCGCTTTGGCGTGGATTTCACCGACGAAGGCGCGCACCTCGTATGGCCGCTGCGGATCTACCTCGGGGAAAAGCCGTTCGCCGGGGAGCTCATGAATTTGGTCCGGCCCGTGGAGGTTTATCTCGCCGGGTTGTATCGGTTGAGCCCGGAGATGTCCCTCTACCAATTCCGGTTGCTGGGGTGGGGCGTGCATATCGCGGCATACCTGCTGTTCGCCGAAATGCTGTTCCGGCTGTCGGGGGCACCACTGCGCAGCCTGCTCCTGGCCGCGGTGCCGTTGTTTGTCTGCCATATGCTCGGCTTGGCGACTCCCTCCTACAACAATCTGTCGGCCGACTTTCTCCTGGTTGCTCTGGCCAGCTGGGGGCTGTCCGCCCGACCGGGAGTGGGCGGGCGGCTCTGGGGCGCACTGGGCGGTTTGGCAATGTTTGTGGCGACGATGGCTCATCCCGGGCTGGCTCTGGTGGCCGGTGCCTTGACCATGTACGAGGCAGGCCGGCAGGTGCTCAACCCAGGAGGCAGCGGCCGGAAGTTGACCGGGCAGGGTCTCGGCCTGCTGGTGTGGTCAGCGGCATGGCTGGCATACGGCGTTTCATGCTGGTGGGATGGAACCCTCGAAACTTGGCGCGAACGCATGGCGATGAGCCGGGCGCCGCTGCCTGACCACGGCAATGCCGGCGAGTTCTTCGGCCACCTGCTGCTTTATCCATTCAGCCACAGCCTGGGGATGGTGGTTGGGAGCTTGTTGCTGGTGGGTGCAGGTGCAGTCGTGATCACGCTGGGGAGGAAGAAAAGCGGGAATATGGGCGGTGGACGTGTGATGTTGGCGACGGGCATTCTCATGCTCCCGATCTATGTGTTCGCCTACGGCACCGCGGGATTGCCTCTAGGATTCACGGCCGCGGGACTACTGGCCGGCGGGTTCGCCTGCGCTTTTCCCCGCGAACCGGCTGAGGCCGGCCACGAAAATATCCGGGCACTGCTCCTCGCTTCGATGCTAGCGGCCATAACCTATGCGAGTCTGACCTATTTCTACACCTTTGAACGATCCTGGCTGTCCGGTCTGCTCGGTCTGCCGTTCGCCTTCGGGGCCGGTTTAACGATCTTGGCCGGGCGAAGCAAAGGGTGGCCCGGGGTGCTGCCGATCGGGCTGTCCGTCGCGGCCATGCTTCTGCTCTTCTGTGCCTACTCCGAACATCGCCTGGCCATCTATCGTGATGCGCCGCGGCCTCGGTTGACGGCGGTCTTCTCGCTGTCTAAGCTCCGTCACATCCGGTCCACGCCGGAACGGGTGCAGGCGATTGAAGCCTTGCACCGCACCTTGGCACCGCGCCTACGCCCGGGTGACGCCCTGCTGGCTTTCGACGACTGTCCGTTGATCTATTACCTGTTCGACGCGCGGCCAGCCTACGGGCTGGCTTGGGCGGTGCGGCGGGGCCAGAGTGAGGCGACGCTCGGGCGGCTCAATGACGAGCTCAAGGCCGGCCCGCTGCCGCGCTATGCGATTCGCGCCCTGATCGATGTGTCCGAAGCGGACTGGGCGACGGCACCGCGAATGAATTACAACAATTACCCGCTCAACGAGACCGTGCAGCGTCATTACGAGCTCGAGCAAACCATCTACCCGTTTGAGATCTGGCGCCGGCGTGATCAGAACTGAAGCGGTGGCCGCGGCTGGTGGTGTCGAACGATCTGCGCAGCCCGTCCGTGTTTTTCCTGTCCAAGGGGCGGATAGTTGGGTTTACCTGCGGTCACTCGGACCGCTTCGCGCGAACGCCGCGTTGTTTGCGGGAATAATCAGCGGACTGGCGCCTCCCATCACCACACATGCCCAGCGAGATGTTCACGCAGTTGGTGGATGCGCACTACACGCCGCTCTACCGCTTTGCCCTGAGCCTGACGAAAAGCCCGTCGGATGCAGGTGACCTCACGCAGCAGACATTTTTCATCTGGGCCAAGCAGGGTCATGCGTTGCGTGAGGTGGACAAGGCGAAGTCCTGGCTGTTCACCACGCTCTACCGGGAGTTCCTGCGCGGGCGCCGTCGGTCGGGCCGGATGAGTGCGTTGGAAGATCTCGGACCGGTCGAGGCCGATCCACCGGCACCGGAAGTCGATGTGGTCACGGGCATGGATGCCGGGCTCGTGGTTGAGGCTTTGCAGGAGGTGGACGAGACCTACCGCGTGCCGCTGACACTTTTCTACATGCAGGACCTTTCCTACAAGGAGATCGCGGAGCTGGTGGCAGTGCCGATCGGCACGGTCATGTCGCGCCTCTCCCGCGGCAAGGCGCAGCTTCGCGCCGCTTTGGCCCGCAAGGATGCGGGTACACGCGGCAAGGTGGTCTCGTTCAGCAACCCCGAAGCGAGGAAACTCTCATGAACAACGAGGAGGCAAAATTCATCCTACAGGGTTACCGGCCGAATGGTACGGACGCCAGTGATGCGACCTTCAGCGCCGCCTTGGAGCAGGCACGTAAAGATCCGGCCTTGGCCGAATGGTTGGCCAAAATGCAGGCCTTTGATGCGGCTGTGTCGGCCAAACTCACGCAGATTGACCCGCCGGCGGACCTCCGCGCCTCCATCCTGGCGGGCGGAGCGGTCACCGCTGCTATGCAAGCCGCGCGGCCCTGGTGGCGGCATCCGGCCTGGATGGCCGCGGCCGCTAGTGTGGCCATGTTCCTCGCGGTGGGCGTTGCCCTGTGGCCAAACCGGGCCGAGGCTTTGACCGACTTTGCCCTGGCCGACGCCCGGATCAGTGCGATGCACGGTGGCCATGGGCACGAAAACAATCAGTTGCAGAGGGTGCTGAACGATCCCACCACGCGCCTGGGGCAGAAACTGCCCATCCAGTTTGCCAACCTGCTGGAAACAGGTTGCCGCACGGTGAACTGCCGTGGACACGAGGTGCTGGAGCTGTGCTTCCAGCGCGACGGGGTGTGGTTTCACGCCTACATTGTCCGAAAAAGCGACTTCCCGGGCTTGGCTTCTGGATCGACCCCAACGATCACGGATCACGGTCGCGCCAGCTTGGCGGCTTGGGCCGATAATGACCATGTGGTGCTCGTGGTCAGCCGGTCCGGCCGGAAGAGTCTCGAAGCCTTATTGTGATTGCTTTGCTGAACTGAAAACAGGGCCATTTTTTACAGCCAAGTGGAAAAATTCTTGGGCAAGAAAGGCGCGTAAAAACCAACCTGTTTCGTGACTTAGGGAAACGAGTCGTCAAAAGCGGGACACCCCGTCGCAAAGTCGTTTTTACAGGGAAAAATGCGACTTGTCGGAGTCGTGGCGTTGGCCTTTTTGCGGGCTCACCTGCGACATGAAACGACTCTTCACACGACTTCTCCTTCTGGGCTTCGTCCTTGGTTTTACAATCAAGGCCGCGGCGGACGACCGTTGGGAAACCCTCCGCGCCATCAACTGGGTGGAGAATCCGACCAACCATACGCGAACCGGTCGTTTTGGTGAACTCGGACCCTATCAATTCCGTCCTACCACTTGGCGCATGCACACCAAGCGGCCGTTCAGCCAAGCGGTTCAACGCGAGGCGGCGGATGAGGTGGCCGTGAAACACTACGAGTGGATCAAGGGCAACTTGGAGAGGGCGGGCGTGGATGCTTCCCCTTTCAACATCGCGATGGCTTGGAACAGCGGCGTGAACAACGTGCTCAAGGGCCGCGTGCCGACGGTGAGCTACGACTACGCCACCCGGGTCACGAATCTGGTGCAGACCTTCAAGCATCGGGCCGATACGGCCGTGGCGTCGTCCCTGGCTCCTAAACAGCAGCAGCCCAAGCTGGCGGCGATCTCCCTGGAGAATGCGACCGTCAATTTTGCGGTGGCGCACAATTCTCCGAGATTCGAGTTGGTGCTGCCAGTGGAGCCCGAGGTGCCCGTGGTTTACACCGAGCGGGAGCCTGCGGCCGTGGCCGTCAATGAACCGGTTCACGTCTTCAGTTTCACCACCGCGGCCACGCTGACCCCGCGTTTCAGCCTTTGAGCGTCACAAACGCTCGCCATAGACAAAACGCCGCCCTCCGGGGCGGCGTTTTGCTTTCAAGGTCTTGGCTTTTGCAGCACTACTCCAGAAACGAGGTCTGCTTCGGCGCCTTGCCGCCCTCGGGCATCGGCGGCGTGCTGAGGTGGCGTGGCGGTTTGGCGACGCGGGAGGCGACGGCAGCTTCGCGGTCGGCGACGATGCGTTCGCAAATCTTCTCAATCTGGAGATGCAGCCAGTGGGTGGTCGGACTGTTTTCGGAGTAGTCAGCCGGCCCGTAATGGTCGATGCGGCCGGTTTGGCGCAGACGGTCGTTCTGCTCGAATTCGGCGCGAACGGCGGGATTGTAAACGGCGTAGGTCTTGCCGCCTCCCTTTTTGACGACGGAAAAGCTCGGCACATCGCTGGGGCCATCCGCGATGTAGATCATGTTTTGGATCGGAATGCGGCGGTCCTCGGGGGTGACCTTGGCGTTCACGTCAATCGCGGGATTGCGGTTGGTACCCTTGTTGATCTCGAAAATGGCGCGCGTCTTGGTCGTATTGTCGATCATCACGCCGATCTGCGCGATCTCGGCGGCAGCCTCGAGGCCGAGTTCCTTCTGTTTGAGGAAACCCGGTTGCAGCGGATTTTCGATGAATTCGCAGGCCCACACGGCGTCGATGTAGGGCGCCAATGCGCTGCCGCGGATCATCTCGGCGAGGCCGGTGCTCACCACGTAGTGCTCGAGTTGGAGCTCGTGCTTCGCGTATTCCGGCTTGGCCTTCACCCAGGCGCGGGATGACTCGAAGAACTTTGGCAGGCCGGGGTAGAACTCAATCTCACGGCCGCAGTCACGCAGCACCTGATTGTTTAGTCCGGCCATCTTGCCAGACAGCACGTAGGTCAACAGGTGGTTGAGGTAGCTGATTTCGGGCGAGATATTGTAGCCGCGTTTCTTGTAGTTGCCCGCGAGCGCATTGGTCTCAGTCCAGAATGTGGCTTCATCTATGCCATAACGCCGGAACAGCGGCGCCTGCATGTAGGCCGGGATCAAAGTCTTGTCAAAGTCCCAGACACAGGCGATGATGTTCTGAGTGAAGAGGGTCGAGGCCATCAAAGAGGTTTTCCATTAGCCGGCGTTACGCCGGCTTGATTGGCCGTTGATAAAGCCGCCGCTCGCGGCTTGTGCAATTCGCAATTTCCCCTCCGTCTCCCTTCGTCCGCATGGATCAGCTTCCTTCGATCACTCCGTTTCAGCGCCGCCTCGATGAACTCGATGCGCAGATGGCGGAGCCTACCTTCTACACCAACTCGCGGAAAGCCGCCGACATCACGCGCGAGCAACAGGCATTGCGGCAGTTGGTGGAAAACTACCGCACGCATGAGCGGCTGGGGGCGGATTTGGCGGAACACGCCCGTCTGATCAAGGACCCCAAGGCTGATCCCGAGCTGCGGGCACTGGCGGAGCAGGAAATCCCTGAGATGGAGAACCGGCGTGACGCACTCCGGCAGGCGGTGCTGCTGGCGATGATTCCGCCGGAGCCATCGGACTCGCGCAATACGGTCTTCGAGATCCGCGCCGGCACCGGCGGGGATGAAGCCAGTTTGTTTGCCGCCGAACTCTACCGCCTCTACACAAAATACGCCGAAGGACGCGGCTGGAGAATCCAGCCGATGAGTTCGAGCCCGTCTGAGCGTGGCGGATTGAAGGAGGTCATTTTCCTCATCACCGGCCAGCAGGTTTACAAGCAGCTGAAATACGAGAGCGGCGTGCATCGGGTGCAGCGGATTCCCGTCACCGAGGCCAACGGTCGCATCCACACCTCCACGATCACGGTAGCCGTGCTGCCGGAGGCCGAGGAGGTGGACGTGCAGATCGATCCGCAGGATATCGAGATCAGCGTGATGCGGGCCAGCGGACCCGGCGGCCAGGGGGTGAACACGACGGACTCGGCGGTGCGCATCGTGCACAAGCCGACGGGGCTGATGGTCTATTGCGCCGACGGCCGCTCGCAGCAGAAGAACAAGGCGCAGGCAATGGCCGTGCTGCGTTCGCGGCTCCTCAAGCAGAAGGAGGAGGAGGAGCAGGCCAAGTATGCCGCGCAGCGCCGCAACCAGATCGGCACGGGCGGGCGCAGCGAGCGCATCCGCACCTACAATTTTCCGCAGAACCGCGTGACGGACCACCGCATCGGGCTCACTCTTTACAGCCTGCCCTCGGTGATGGAGGGCAATCTTGATCCGGTGATCGAGGCGTTGCAGCGGGCCGACTTCGAGGAAAAGCTGGCCGAACTCACGGGCGGCCCCGTGCCTTCCCGCGTGCGCGCCGGCGGCGATGACGACTGAGCCGATGCTGTCCGTCCTCGAAATCATCAAGCGCACGACCGAGTTTTTCGACAAACGCGGTGTGGAGAGCGCGCGCCTGAATGCCGAGTTGCTCATCGGGCATGCGCTGGGGCTGAAACGCATGCAGCTTTACCTGCAGTTCGAACGGCCGCTGACCGAGGCCGAGCTGGAGCTGATCCGCCCACTCGTGAAAAGGCGTGGCGCACGCGAGCCGCTCCAATACATTCTCGGCGCGACGGAGTTCTGCGGCCTGAAACTTAAGGTGGACCGGCGCGCGCTCATTCCGCGACCGGAGACGGAGTATCTTGTCGAGTTAGTGGGTGAAAAACTGACTACAGCGCCCAAGGCGGTTCTTGATCTGGGCACCGGCACGGGGGCGCTGGCGCTGGCGTTGGCGGTCAAATACCCGGCTTCTTGCGTCACGGCCGTGGACAATAGCGCCGAGGCGCTGACCTTGGCGGGCGAAAACACCCAAGCCCTTGGGCTCGCCGCACGCGTGCGTCTGCTGGCTTCGGATTGGTTTTCCGCCCTGGTGGCTGCGGAGAAATTCGACCTGATTGTGGCGAATCCTCCCTACCTGACCGATGCCGAAGTGGCGGAAGCCACGCCCGAGGTGCGCGAGCATGAGCCGCGTGCCGCCCTCGTGGCGGCGGAGGAGGGGAGGGCGGACCTGGAGCGCATTTTCCATCAGGCGCGCGGCTTTCTCAATGCCGGCGGCCTGCTGGCCTGCGAGACGGGCATCGCACAGCATGCGCGTCTGGCCGCCGTGGCGAGGGAGTGCGGCTATGCGCGCACGGAGTCGTTGCGCGACCTGACCGGACGGGACCGCTACCTGTTAGCCTTTGTGTAAGGCAACCGGCGAAGGCGTCTCGGCCGAGATCAGCGAGCCGCTGTCCAGCCTCAGGGCATCGCCCACGACGCGCAGCGTCTCGCGCAGATGCACGTCGAACTTGGCGCGGGCATCGTCTTCCTCTGCGTCGGTGTCGCCCTCGTCGAGATTGGGTGCGGGCGCGAGACCGGCGGCCTCGGCCTTGATCACGGAGTCGAGTTTGATTTCACGCGAGACGTAGTTGTTCTGCGCCAGGCGCTCGGCCTCGGCCTTCATGGCTTTCTTGAACTCCTCGTCGGCCTGCTTGGTGGCGAGGCGTTGGTCGAGGTTGAGCGAGACGGTCTTCTGTTCCTGCTTCTCGCGGAACCAGTCGATGTTCTTCTTGAGGTAGACGAATTCCTCCAGCGAATCCTGGCGGCCGCGGCTGGCCTCGAGCAGGGGCTGCACAAAGGTCTGGTCAAGGGCCTTGCCCGTAAAGGCGCTCGGGCTGATCTCATCCCACACGAGGGCGCGGGGCAGGGTGCCTTCGCCGATGGGGAGGAAGTCGTCGATCGAGGGCAGGGTGATGTCGGGGGTCACGCCTTTCTTCTGCGTGGAGGCGCCGTTGGGCAGGTAGAACTTGCGCACGGTCAGCTTCGCTGCGCCGGTGTTGCCTACATCCTGGCTCAAGCGGGGCAGGAAATTCTTCATTTCCAGCACGGCCTGGACGGTGCCCTTGCCGTGTGTGGAGCTGTCGCCGATGATGACGGCACGGCCGTAGTTTTGCAGTGCGCCGGCGAAGATTTCGGAGGCGGAAGCGCTGAAGCGCGAGGTCAGCACGGCGAGCGGGCCGTCGTAGGCAATGTTGCTGTCGGTGTCGCTGTCCACGGATACCTGTCCCTGGAAGTCGCGTTCCTGCACGACGGGGCCGGTCTTGATGAACAGACCGGTGAGGTTGACCGCCTCGGTCAGGAGGCCGCCGCCGTTGCGGCGCAGGTCGATGACGAGGGCTTTGATCCCCTCGGTCTTCAGTTTGGCGACCAGTTCGGCGACATCCTGCGAGGCGGTGTTGCGCACGTCCTCGGGCGCAGCGTCCTCGGGCGAACCGTCGTAAAACGAGTGCAGCGCGATGACGCCGACGGGGATGGTTTCGCCGGTGTTGGCGCCGGGCAGTTCGTAGATGGTGGCGCTGGCGCGGGCGGAGTTGAGCTTGATCACGTCGCGCACGATGTGGACCTGCTTGGTTTGCGAGGCGTCGGATGCATCGCGAGGGAGGACGGTCAGGGTAACTTTGGTGCCCTTGGCTCCGCGGATCATGTCCACGATGCGGCGAAGCTTCATGCCGATGACCTCAATGGGCTCGGCGCCCTCCTGCTGCACGGCAACGATCTTGTCGTTGACCTTGATCTGGCCGCTGGTGAAAGCGGGGCCGCCGGCGACCACCTCGCGGACGATGCAGTAGCCGTCTTCCTCGATGCCGAGCACGGCACCGATGCCGACGAGCGAGAGCTTCATCTGGATGCTGAAGTCCTGGTAAGTATCGGCAGAGAAATAGTCGGAGTGCGGATCATACATCCGCGTGAGGCTGGTGAGAAAGGTCTCCTGAATGTCAGAGGTCTCGGTGTCGCCCATGTTTTTCAGCATGCGCTCATAGCGCTTGCGCAGGGTGGTCTTGGCCTCGTCCACGGTCTTCTTGGCAACCACGTCGTGGAGCATTTCGTATTTCAGGCGCTTGCGCCACAGGTCATCAGCGTCAGCGGCGCTGGCCGGGAAAGGGCTCTTGCTGCGGTCGGGCGTGTAGGATTCGTCGGCGGTGAACTCGAAGCTTCCGGGCAGCTGCTCGAAGATCCAGGAAATCCGGGCCTGAACGCGCTGTTCATAGACCTTGTAGATGTCGAAGGCCGCGTCGATATTGCCAAGGTAGGCCAGATCGGTCTCGAGGCGCGGGCCGTATTGACGGCGGAAGGCCTGCTCGTCGGTTTGCAGGAAAAAAAGTCGCTGTGGATCGAGTTCCTCCATGTAGCGCGTCACGATGTCCGCATATTCGGTTGGGCTGACCCCGTCCTTGTTGTAGTGAAAATGCTCGAGCATCTGCACGAGAGTGCGGGTCTCGAGACGCATCAGCGGGGTGGTCTTGAGCTCGCGATCCGGGGCCGCCGACAGGATGGCGGTGAGCGAGAAGACAAGGAAGGTGCTGGTCAGAAAGGAGCGAAGGCGTGGATTCACGGGCTTTGTGGGGAACGGTGACTGAAAATTAGTAGCGAAGCGGGAGGAAATGTTTCGGAAATTGTGATGATCGGTCTCTGGAGGGTGGGCGGACGCCTATCTTTTGCTCAGCAGATCCTTGGCGTCGTCGAGCGTTTGCTTCTCCTCATCCGTGAGAGCGGCAAAGCCCACGCTGTTGATCTTGTCGAGGATCCGGTCCACGTCGGCCTTGAGGGCATAGGGATCGCGGGCGGGGCGGGAAACAGCGGGTTCGGACGGGGCCGGCCGGGCTTTGCCGGCGTTTTTGATCCAAGCGGGCAGTGAAAACCCCGGGGCTCGATCCCAACCGTTGTTGGCGTGGAAGAAACGGAAATAGAGCCAGCCGGTGGCCATGCCACCCAAATGGGCCGAGGCGGCATAGCCCATGAGCAAATCCGAGCCCGGAAGTTCGACAAACAGCAGCAACAGCGTGTCAATCACGGCCAGGCCATAGACGAGCTGCATCGGACGAACGGTCAGGGTGAACAGAAAGAACGGCATGAAACTCATACGCTGATCCTCGTAAAGCCGGGCTAGCACCACGAGAAGAGCCATGAGTCCGGCGCTCGGACCGATGTGTGTACCGCCTTGGTTCCAGTGGACCGCCAGCCAAGCCATGCCGCCAACCACCAACGCCGCGGCGAAGAGGAGCACGAAGCGGCGGGCTTCGAGTTGTGGCTCCAGTTCACGTCCCAGAAGAATCAGCATCAAAAGACTGAAAATGATGTGCAGAGGAAATCCGGTGCTGTGCAGCAGGCCGTGCGTGAGCAAGGTCCAGACTTGGGCCTGTTCCAGGCTGCGCACGGTCAGGCGCAGCGCATCGGGCATCGTGTGACTCGCCCCAAACCACGGCAGCAACAGCAGGGATTGAAGCACGAAGACCGCGACCATGGCCGCGACCATCCACACCAAAGCCGTCGTGCGCGGCCGGGGATAGTCGCTGCGCGTGTAAAAGCGGTCGGAGGGCATCGGGGCCAACTTACTTGCGAAGGGTAGCAATACAAGCCCGCGCGCAGGACGGAGCCGCCCGCGGTTTTGCCATGCTCCCGCTTGACAGTCCTCCGAATTCCCCTTGATTCACGCGAACCATGGCCAACAAAGCAGACAAGTGGAAAGACAACGCCGCAGGTAAGTTTTACGTGGACCAGCAGTGCATCGACTGCGACCTCTGCCGTGAGACGGCTCCGGCTTTCTTCAAACGTCAGGAGGAGGGCGGCTACTCCTTCGTGCACAATCAGCCCACGACCGAGGAAGAGGTCCAGCAGTGCATGGAAGCCCTCGAAGGCTGTCCGGTTGAGGCCATCGGCAACGACGGCGATCAATAACTTGGAGCGGCACGCTCCTTCATTTCAAGCCGCCATGGGGCGGCTTTTGTTTTCTCTCGCTGGTTAAGCATTTAGTATTTTTATTTTAACTCAATGAACATGGTTGGCTTGATTCTCCGCATCATAGTTGCCGTCCTGCTGACGGCCGCTCATCCGCTTTGGGCGCAGATTCCAGACGAGACTTACGAACTGCCGAAACTCTCGGTCTATTCCGTTCAAGTCGCCAACCAGACCCCAGTGGCCACGTTTGCGATGCCGGTCTCCGGGTTGCAATTCGAGCCACGCGTGGACGTGCAGGCACGTAACCTGGCCGAAGGCCAGGCCGACGTCGCGATCCGTGGCGGAATTTTTGAAAATACGGGTTTCAAACTCGGCGCGCTCGGTCTGCACGATCCGCAGACCGGACATTACTTTGCCGAGCTTCCGGTCGCACCGGCCATGCTCACCACCCCTAGGGTGCTGACTGGGGCCGACAATGCCGCCGGGGGCTTCAATGCCCAGGTCGGGTCTGTTGCCTACGGTTGGCGCCCGATTTCGGCGCGGGGAGAACTCTCACTCGCAGCCGGCAGCGATGATTTGCACCGCCAGAGTTTCTACCAGGGTTTTGTGGCGGCGGATAAAGTGGCCGGCCGGACCCTCGCGGCCGACGTGGACCTTGCCCGCTCCCAGTCGGACGGCTCCGTGCCGTTCGGCGATCATATGTTCAAACGCATCGCCGGGCGCGTGCAGCTGGCGGGTGAGGGGAGTCAGACTGACCTTTTCGCCGGTTGGCAGGAAAAGTTCTTCGGTTGGCCCAATCTCTACACGCCCTTCGGTTTCAATGAGACGGAATTTCTGAAGACCGAGCTCTACGCATTCAACCACCGCGCCTGGACCTCGCCGGAAAACTACTGGCAAGTTGGCGCCTACTACCGGCGCAACTACGACGACTATGAGTTCAACCGCGCGGTGCCAGGTGCGTCCAATCCCTTCATCCACACCACCAGGGTCCGCGCGCTGGCGGCTGACGGCCGGCAGGAATTTGCAGGATGGGCGCTTGCTTACAATGTCCAGTTCCTGCGCGACAGCATCGAATCCACCTCACTGACCTTCGGGCCTTATCGCACCCGCGACTACTTCAAAATCTCAGTCGTGCCGGAGATCGCGACCGACACTGATAATGGTCGACTGACCCTCCGGGCTGGAGCCGCCTATGATGACACCGATCGTGACGACTCGGCCCTCTCCCCGGTATTGGAGGCAGCCCTGCGAGGTTCGTCCGGTGTTCGCTACTATGCGCAATATGCTGAAAGCAGCCAGGTCGCGACTTATACCGCCCTCAAATCCAATCCCGCCGCCGGACTCTTCCGCGGCAACCAAAACCTCGGGCGCGAATCCAGCCGCAATCTCGAAGCGGGCGTGGAGTTCGCCCGTGCTGGCTGGACGGTGCAGGCGGCGATTTTTCACCGGCAGGACGACGATCTCGTGGACTGGACCTTTCGCCAAGGCGTGACCGCCCGCACGGCCAATGCGGTGGACATCGACACGACCGGCCTGGAACTTGTCGCGATCTACAACACGCAGCGCTACGACCTGATCCTCAGCTACGCCTGCCTGAAAAAGGATGCGCATTACGGAGCGGCCACCGTGGATGCCAGTTTCTATGCGCTGAACTTTCCACGGCACCGGCTCACCGCAGCGCTGGTCGCCCGACTGGGCCGGGGATTCGAGCTGCGATTGGACAACGAATACCGTGTGCAGGAAGAAAACCTGCTGCGCACGGCTGGCGGCGATGAAGCCGTTCTGACTTCGGCCGGATTGTATTGGTTGCCTGCGTCGGTGCGCGGTCTCGAAATCTCGCTGCGCGTGGACAATCTCTGGGATGACGACTTTCAGGAAGTGCCGGCTGTGCCGGCGGCGCACCGCCAGTTCGCCGGAGGCGTCACTTGGCACTGGTGATCCGTCGCGGTCAATTCGGTTGACAGTGGCGGGACGCGCCCGGTCTGTTCGGGCCGATGGAAAACCCGTTTCTCCTGCGCTCGTTTCACATCCGCTGGTCGCAACTTACGCCTGATCTTGTCGTCTCCGCCGTGGATGCCGCCTTGGCGGATGCCGAATCGAGAATCGCCACCATCACGGCGCAAGGCCCCGAGGCGGCGGACTACGCCAACACATTCCTCGCACTCGAGCAGGCCACCGAGTTGCTGAATGAAACCTGGGCGAAGGTCACCCATCTGACCAGCGTGGCAGATTCGCCCGCACTGCGGGAAGCGCACAACGCCGCACTGCCAAAGGTATCGGCGTTCCAAGCCAAGATCCCTTTGAACGAGCCCCTGTGGATCCGGCTCAAGGCGGCGTCCCTGCGTCCTGCGGCGCAGGCCTTGGAGGGCGAACACCGTCGCTTCCTGGCCGAGACGCTGGCTGAATTCCGTCAGCAAGGAGCCGATCTGCCCAAGGAGAAGAAGGCGCGGCTTGAAGCGCTGCAGGCCCACCTCGCCCAGCTCACGCAGAAGTATTCTGAAAATGTCCTCGATGCCACCAATGCATGGGAGCTCATAGTGACCGATGTCGAGCGCTTGCGCGGGCTGCCGGCGCATGCCTTGGAGTCCGCGCGTCAGAGCGCCGCTAAGAAGGGCCTGGGCAGCGAAGAGAACCCGGCGTGGCGTTTCACGCTGCACATGCCCTCGCAGGAGCCGGCCATGCTCTACGCCGAAGACGAATCTCTGCGCCGTGAAATCTGGACTGCAGCGGTCGTGGTCGGCACGCAGGTTCCACATGCCAATCAGGAGCTGGTCCGGAAGATTCTGGCGCTTCGTCAGGAAAAAGCCGCTTTGCTCGGGCAGCCGCACTTCGCCGATTTAGTATTGGAGCGGCGCATGGCCAGAAACGGCGCCCAGGCGCTGGCTTTCATCAAGGATTTGCACTCGCGGGTGCAGGCGGCATTTGCCCGGGAGAGTCGCGAACTGGAGGAATTCAAGGCGCAGCAGACTGGGCAACCAGTATCACGGCTCGCCCCTTGGGAAACGGGTTTCTGGGCGGAGAAGCTGCGCAAGGCCCGCTACGATTTCGACGAGGAGCAGCTGCGGCCCTATTTTCCGTTGCCGGGCGTGGTCGCCGGCATGTTTGAGATCGCGCGGCGGGTCTTCGGTCTGCGGGTGACGGAGCTGCCGGCCGCGGCGGCCGAGACCTGGCACCCCGAGGTGAAGTTCTACGACATGCACGACGCCGCGGGCCGGCACGTGGGTTCGTTCTACGCCGACTGGCACCCACGCGAGTCGAAGCGGGGTGGGGCGTGGATGAACTACCTGATCACCGGCGGGCCGCAGCCCGATGGCCGGCGCGCGCCCCATCTCGGGCTCATTTGCGGCAACCTCACGCCGCCCGCGGGCGACCGGCCCGCCCTGTTGACGCACAACGAGGTGGAGACGATTTTCCACGAGTTTGGCCATCTGCTGCATCATCTGTTGGGTGAGGTTGGCATCAAGTCGCTCAACGGCGTGAACGTGGCCTGGGACTTCGTCGAACTACCCTCGCAGATCATGGAAAACTGGTGTTGGGAGCGTGAGAGTTTGGATCTCTTCGCGCGGCATCACGAGACCGGCGCGACGATCCCGGAGGAACTGTTTCGCCGGATGATCGCGGCTAAGAACTTCCGCAGCGCGTCGTTCACGATGCGCCAGCTCGCATTTGCCCGCATGGACCTCGACCTGCACCTGCACCCGGTCGAGGAGATGGGGTCGGATCTGGCGGCCTGGATCCGGGGACGCCTGCAGGGATACCTGACGCCAACGGAGCCGGCTTCGCCGACCATGGAAAACCGTTTCACCCATCTGTTCGCCGATCCGGTGGGTTACGCAGCTGGTTACTATTCCTACAAGTGGGCCGAGGTGCTCGATGCCGACGCCTTTACGCGATTTAAGCGCGAGGGTTTGTTTAACCCTGCGGTGGGCCGCGATTTCGTGAACCATGTGCTGAGCCGCGGGAACAGCGCCGAGCCCATGGAATTATTCAAGGCCTTCATGGGCCGCCCGCCCGACCTGCAGGCGCTACTCTTGCGTGCCGGGCTGGTTTGAGTGGCAGCGATTACAACGGATCCCGCCGTTTTCCAACGGGGTCGATTTCACTGGAAATCGGCTCCTCGATGATAATCTATTCCGCCCATAAACCCATTTAAACCATGATGCTCTGGATCCTACTCATCGCCATACCCATGCTGTTCGGCCTGTATGCGCAGTTCCGCGTGTCCAGCGCCTATAACAAAAACGTCCGTCTTCCATCGCGTGGACGGATCACCGGCCGAGAGGCCGCCGCTGCCGTGATGCAAAGCGCGGGCATTCACGACGTGGAAATTGTGCAGGTGCCCGGACAGCTGACCGATCACTACGATCCCATGAACAAACGCCTGGCGCTGTCCGAGCACAACTACCACGGTACCAGTCTCGCCGCGCTTGGTGTTGCCGCCCACGAGGCCGGCCACGCCATTCAGCACAAGGTAGGCTACTCGATGATGAAGGTTCGTCAGGTGCTCGTGCCCGCCACGCAGATTTCGGCCGGTGCTTCGCAGTTTCTGATTATTGCCGGCATTCTGCTCGGCGCCTCCAAGCTCGGTGGCATGTTTCTCATGCTGGGCGCCGTGGCGCTCACGGTCATCTGTTTCTTCCAGCTGGTCACCCTGCCGGTGGAGTTCGACGCCAGCAACCGCGCCAAGGCGCAGCTCGTGAACCTCGGCATCCTCGATCGCGATGAGATGCCCGGTGTGAGAGAGACGCTTGATGCCGCCGCGTTGACCTACGTGGCCGCCTTTGTGGCCTCCCTCGGCAGCTTGCTGCACATTTTGCTCATGCTGTTGGGCAGCCGGCGCGAGGAATGATCCGGGGCTCTACTGGGTGTCTCAACGCCAGCCTTCGGGCTGGCGTTTTTGTTTGGCGGAAGGGGAGGGATTCGAACCCCCGGAACCTTGCGGTTCAGCGGTTTTCAAGACCGCCGCAATAGACCACTCTGCCACCCTTCCGGAGTCGTTTCAGGCGAACAGTTTCGACTCGCAGCCTTGGCAAATTTACCGCTGTGTCGAGTCCGCAAACTTCGTCGCAGGGCCATGCGGCATGCAAAAGCACCATGGCCACCACCTCCGACCAAGTTCACGAAATGCAGGGGCTCTATGGGCCTTTTACCCTGGCCGAGCGAGTCGTGCAGAAAATCTGGTTGCGGCAGGACTTCGCGACCCATGATCTGCGGCTGATCGATGGGAGGACTTTGTCCATCCTGAGAGCCGGTGCGTGGAATCTACTCGCAGGTCCGGATTTTCGCGGGGCCCGGCTACGCATCGACGGCAGCGAGCTAACGGGAGACGTGGAAGTTCATTTTCGGGCAGGCGACTGGCGGGCTCACGGCCATGATGGCGATCCGGCATACGACAACGTGCGCCTGCACGTGGTGATGTTTCCGCCAGCCGATAACCAGACTGTCGCTCGGTCGCGGCGCGGTGAACCCTTGCCCACGCTGGTGTTGTTGCCGCTGCTCAACCGCGGACTGGAGGAATACGCATCAGATGACGCCTTGGAAAATCTCACGGCGCGCGATGCCGCAGAAAAACTGGCCGAACTGGCAGAGTTGCCGGCGAAGGAACTGCGCGGACATTTGCTCAAGCGGGCGCGCGGACGTTGGCAACAAAAGGTGCACTTTGTTTCCGTGCGTATGGCCAAACTCGGCTGGAGTGAGGCCGCGCATCACGCCGCGCTCGAAATTCTTGGCTACCGCCAGAATCGGGCGCCCATGCTTTCGGTTGCGACCCGCCACCCGTTGTCGGTCTGGCGGCACGGTCTCACGGCTGAGCAAATTTATGCCGAGACACCCGATGCTTGGCAGACCCAAGGTGTTCGTCCGGCCAACCATCCGCTGCGGCGCCTGCGGCAATATGCCGCATGGACCGGGCAGGTGCCAGATTGGCCGCAGCGCTTGATCAGTGGGTTTGCGGATCCAGCCCCGTTTTCTGCATTGGCGGGGGTGGGCGAGTGCCGCAAAAAGCTTGGACTCGCCCGCTGCCGGGAGCGAATAGCCATGGAACTGATGGGTCAGGCCGTGGGGGGCACCCGGTTGGACAATCTGGTATGCGATGGCTTGCTGCCATTGCTGGCGGCCAGGGCCGAGAGCGACTTTTGGCCGCTCTGGTTCAATTGGTTTGTCGGGGATGTGCCGGCGGAGGTCCGACAAGGGCTTGTCGCCCTCGGGCTCGCGGGAGCGGATGCCGGTCCGCGATGTCACGGTTGGGCCCAAGGTTTGCTCGGTTGGATTCTCGATCGCGATGCTCTTGCAAGTGGCTGACTGGCAAACCCCTTGCCGGGGCTTGACAAGAGTTTGCGCGGTTGGGTAGTTTTCACCCCCTACAACTAGTTCACTTTCCGAAAAGTGGGCCCTCGGGTCCGCTTTTTTTTTCCCATTAATCCAAACACATCATGAGCAGCGAAATCCTGTCCGTCCTCGAATACATGGAGAAGGAGAAAGGCATTCCCCGTGCCGACATGATCTCCACGATCGTCAATGCGATCAAGACGGCCGCCCTGAAAGGCGTGAATTCCGGCCAGGAGCTGAAGATCGAGATCAATCCCAAGAACGGCCAGCTCAAGGCTTGGTCCCTGCTCAAGGTTGTGGACTCCGTTTCGGATCCCAAGCTCCAGATCCATGTGGAGAAAGCCCAGGTCTTCAAGGCCGGGGTGATCGTTGGCGACACCATCGAGAAGGAAATCGATCCTTCCTATCTTGGCCGCATTGCAGCCCAGACCGCCCGTCAGGCCATCATGCAGCGTCTTCGCGCCTTTGAGAAAGAGCGCATTTATGACGACTTCAAGGACTCCGTGGGCGACATCGTGAGCGGCACCGTCCGCCGCCGGGAGCGCAACGATCTCTACATCGACCTCGGCAAGGCCGAGGCCATCATGCCCGGCAAGGAACAGGTTCCCGGTGAGGAGTATGCCCCCGGCGAACGCATCCGCTGTCTCCTGCTGGAGATTGAGAACAGCAGCCGTGGCCCCGAAATCATCCTCAGCCGCGCGAGTCCGAAATTTGTTCGCCGCTTGTTTGAACTCGAGGTCACTGAGATCGCCGACGGCACCGTCAAAATTGAGGCTTTCGCGCGCGAGCCCGGCTATCGCACCAAGATTGCCGTGACCAGCACCGACGCCAAAGTGGACCCGGTGGGTGCGTGCGTGGGCGCCCGTGGCGCCCGGGTGAAGAGCATCGTGCGCGAACTCGGCGGCGAGAAGATCGACATCATTCCCTATCACGCTGACACGAAGGAAATGCTCATCGAGGCGCTCAAGCCGGCCGTCCCGCGTGAAATCCACCTCGACGAGAAAAACAAGCGCATCCTCGTGCGCGTGGTGAACGACGACCTCGCCGTCGCCATCGGCCGCAAGGGCCAGAATGCCCGACTGACCTCCCGTCTTGTGGGCTGGCGGCTCGACATCGAGGAGTTCAAGACCACCGCCGCGGATCCGCGCGCGCAGGCCATCGGGTTGCTCGTCAGCACCTTTGGTTTCGAGAACTCCATCGCCGAGCGTCTCGTGGCCAATGGCATCAATTCTCCCGCCGCCTTCGAAGGCGTCGAGGCCGGCGATCTTGTCGGCATGGGCTTTAATGAACAGGAAGCCGCCGGCATTTTTGCCAAGGTTTCCGGCAGCTGAAACAACACCAAGTCAAACCCTCCAACCGACCCACGCGACCAACCCTGAATGAGTGCCCGTATCCACGAGATCGCCAAGCAATACAACATTGAGCCCAAGGAGATGCTTTCCTGGCTCAAGCAGCAGGGCTTTGTCGCAGCGGACACCAAGTCGGTTTCAAGCACGGTCAGCAAAATCTACTACGACGAGATCGCGAAGCAGTTCGCCAAGCCCGAGCCGGCTCCCGTCGAAGTGACTCCGGAGCCCGCCGCGCCCGCCGCTGTCGTGGAACCGGCCAGGGTGAAATTGCCGGCCGGCGTTTTCGTCAAATCTGCGCAGGACATCCAGCGCGAGAAGGACGAGGCGGCTAAGGCCGCCGCCGCGGCTCGAGCTGCGGCCAGTGCCACCGTGGTCTCGGCTCCGCCGGTCGTGGTGCCGAAGCCGATGCCGGCACCTGCCCCCATGGTGAAGTCCGCTCCGCTGCCTCCGCCCCCGGTCAGCGCTCCCCGGTTCGCGCCCGCGCCCGCTCAGGTTGCCAAGCCCGCCCCCGCCCCGATGATGCGTCCACCGGTTGCGCCGGCCCCGATGGCCAAAGCTCCGGTCGCACCCCCTCCGGTCCCCGCTGCTCGTCCGTTCGTTCCGCCGCCGTCTCCCGGGGCGAAGCCCACTTCTTTTGTTCAGCCTTCTCCGACCGCGCCGGCTGCCAGTTCGATGACGGTTACCGAAGAGGGTGGCGTCAAAATCATCCATCTCAAGCCGCCGATCATCGTTCGTGACTTCGCCGTCGCGCTGGGGCTCAAGCCCTTCAAGCTGATCTCTGAGCTGATGGAGATGAGCATCTTTGCGTCGATGAACCAATCCATCGACGAGGCCGTGGCCAACAAGCTGGCCGAGAAACACGGCTTCCTGCTCGACATCAAGCACCGTGGCGAGACGCAGGCGCCGGCCCCCACTCCCGAAAAGGTCAAACAGACCAAGGAGGAAAAAGCCCGCGAGGAAGACCTCAAGAATCTCGCTCCGCGTCCTCCCGTTGTCGTCATCATGGGGCACGTGGACCACGGCAAGACCTCGTTGCTCGATGCCATCCGCAAGGCCAATGTTGCCGCCGGCGAGGCCGGTGGCATCACGCAGCACATCGGCGCATATCAGATCGAGCACAACAATCGAAAGATCACCTTTCTCGACACCCCCGGTCACGCGGCTTTCACCAAGATGCGCGCCCGCGGCGCCTCGGTCACCGACATCGCGGTGCTCGTGGTCGCGGCGGACGACGGCTTCATGCCGCAGACCGATGAAGCGCTGAAGCACGCCCAGGACGCCAAGGTCGCGCTTATGGTCGCCGTCAACAAGATGGATGTGAAGGGCGCCAACCTTGATCGCGTTAAGCAGCAGATGCAGGAACGCCAAATCACACCCGAAGACTGGGGCGGCGAGATTGTCACGGTGCCGGTAGCCGCCATCAAGGGGCAGGGCATCACCGAACTGCTCGAAATGATCCTCCTGCAGGCTGACGTGCTCGAACTCAAGGCCAACCCCAAGGCGGAAGCCAGTGGCGTGGTCGTGGAGTCCGAGGTGGATGTTGGTCGCGGGCCGCTGGCCACGGTCATCGTCCAACGCGGCACGCTTCGCGTGGGCGATGCCATCGTCTGCGGTCCGCATTGGGCCAAGGTCCGTGCGATGTTTGACGACAAGGGCCAGAACATAAAGGAAGCCCCGCCGTCGATGCCCGTTCGCGTCATCGGCTGGTCCAGTTCGCCTGACTCCGGCTCCAAGTTCATGGCCGTGAAGAATGCTCGCGAGGCTGAAAATCTGGCCGAGGAAGAGGAGCACCGCCAGAAAAAGGAGGCTGTCTCCGCTGCTGCGGCGCCGAAGGATACCTCGCTCGATGCACTGTTCGCCAACATCGCGGCCGTGCAGGCCAAGACGCTCAAGGTCGTCCTCAAGTCGGATGTTTACGGCTCCGTGGAGGCTGTGCGCAATGTGCTCGAAGGCATCAAGAGCGCCAAGGTTTCGCTGGAGGTTGTGTCCGCCGAAGTCGGCATCATTACCAAGAATGACGTGCTGATGGCCGCGCCCTCCAAGGCGACTATCATTGGCTTCAACACCAAGCAGGAAAACGGCGTGACCGCCTTGGCCAAGCACCACGGTGTCACCATTGAAAGCTTCGAGATCATCTACGAACTCGGGGATCGTGTGCGCGAGATGATGGCCGATCTGCTCGAACCGGATCTTAAGGAGAACAAGCTCGGTGGTGCCGAGGTCCGTCAGGTCTTCCCCGTCGCCAAGGGTTTTGTCGCCGGCTGCCTTGTCACCGAGGGCAAGGTCAACCGTGGTATCACCGCGCGCGTTCGTCGCGGCAAGGAAATCATGTTCGAAGGCAAGGTCGGCACGCTCCGCCGCTTCAAGGACGATGCCAACGAGGTCCGCGCCGGACTCGAATGCGGTATTCGCCTCGACGGCTACGACGGCTATCAGCCGGGCGATCGCATCGAGTGTTACGAGATCCAAAAGGTCAGGGCTTCGCTCTGATTCCTCCCTGACTTCCTGGGCCACGGTTCCATTCCGTTCCGCCATGAGCAACCGACTCCTCCGCGTCAATGAGCTGATGAAGCGCGAAATCAGCGCCTACCTGCGCAAGCGCTACACCAGCGAGTCCGTGGCCGTCACCATCACCGGTGTCGATGTGACGGGCGATCTGCGCGAGGCGAAGGTTTACTACGCCGTGGCGGGTGATGAGGCGGAGGCCGAGCGCAAGGGCAAGTGGTTGCGCGGCAAGCTGCGCGAGATCCGTGAGATGGTCGCCAAGTCCGTTGTCATGCGGCACGTGCCGTTGCTGACTTTCGTCCACGATAACGCCGCCCCCCGGGCGCTGCGCATCGAGCAGCTGCTGTCGGAGATTGATCGCAAGGAGAAGCAGCCGTGATCCATTACCCGCGATTCGCCGCCCGGTTCGCCGTGCTGGTCTCCGAACTGCGGGGCAAGCAGGTGACCGTGATCGGGCACCAGCGTCCGGATGCGGATTGTATCGGCTCGCAGGTGGCGGTCTGCCGGGTCTTGCGGACCAACGGGGTCGACGCCGTGTGCGTGAATCCCGACAAGGTGCCGCGGCGCATCAAGTTTCTGGTGGGTGATACGCCCTTTTTCATGCGGGATGAAATCGCTCCGCAGGGTCGCTTGGCGGTTTTTACCGACTGCGCCGACCATGGCCGGGCGGGGGATAAAGTCCGCGAGATGTACCCCGCGCCGATCGCCTGCTTTGACCACCACATTTCAAACCAAGGATTTGCCCGCTTTGATTTTGTGGACACCGCTTCCTCCGCCACCGCTGAGGTGCTCACGGGACTTTTTCTCGATGCCGATCTGGAGATCGACCGGGTAACCGCCCAGGCGCTCTACACCGGCATCATGACCGACACCGGCCAATTCAGGTTTGCCTCGACCTCCGAGCGGGTTTTCCGGCTTTGCGCCGAGCTCGTCGCCCGGGGAGCCGACCCGGCGCTGGCCGGGGCCGAGCTCTATGAACGCGAATCCTTCGGCAAACTCAAGCTGCTGCAGCATTTCCTCGGCTCGTTGAAGATGGAGTGTGGCGGCCGGGTCTGCATCGGGGTGCTGCCGCAGGGCATTTTCGACAGCATTGGCGCCAGCGTGGAGGACACCGAAGGTTTGGTAGACTACGCCCGCAGCATCGAGGGCGTGGAGATCGGCGTGCTTATCGAGGAGCGCACGGGCACGATCAAGGCCAGCCTCCGCGGCATGCAGAGCGTTTATCGCATGGACACCATTGCAGCCCAGTTCGGCGGGGGCGGTCACGCCAACGCCGCCGGACTCAACTGGCCCGGCTCGCTCGCCGAATTTTATCCGCGCCTCATCGCCGCCCTCACCCAGCGCCTCAACGAGGTGGACGCCGCCCTGCAATGAGCTTCGCTCCCGTCAAGGAAATGGAGGGCGTTCTCCTCGTGGACAAGCCGCAGGGGCTGACCTCGCACGACGTCGTTTATCGGCTGCGGCGCAAGCTCTCGATGAAGAAAATCGGGCATGCCGGCACGCTTGATCCCATGGCGACCGGCGTGCTGATCATGCTCATCGGCAAGGCCACGCGCATCTCGCAATACCTGATGAGCGTGGACAAGGCTTACGAGGGCGAGGCCACGTTCGGGGTGGTCACTGATTCGCAGGACGCCGAGGGCGAGGTCCTGACCACGGTGCCCGTGCCGCCGCTCACCGAGGCGCAGGTCCGCGAGGTCATGAAGGGATTTCTCGGCGACCAATACCAGATTCCGCCCATGCATTCGGCCATCAAGGTCGACGGCGTGCCGCTCTACAAAATGGCGCGCAAGGGCGAGGAGATCGAACGCGAGCCGCGCTTCATCCGCGTGATGGCGTTCGAGCTGCTCACATTCACCCCGCCCAAACTGACCTTCCGCCTGCTCTGCACCAAGGGCACCTACGTGCGCACCGTCGCCCACGATCTCGGCCAGAAGCTCGGTTGCGGCGCGCACCTCTCGGCGCTGCGGCGCACGGCGAGCGGCAAGTTCGGCATCGCCCAGTGCCTGACGCTCGACGAGATCGAGGCTTTGCCTTTGCCGGAGATAGAAAAGCGGCTGATTCCCGTTTACGAAGCGGCGCCGCGCGTGGCCCAGTGAGCGGCTTGCTCCAGTGTGACGGCTTGGAGGCGGCGCACCTGCCGGCCAAGCCCCTGCATCTGGCCATCGGTATTTTTGACGGGCTCCACCTCGGCCATCAATCTGTGATTGAAGCGGCGATCCATTCGGCGCGGCGGTGCGGCGGACTGGCCGGCGTGCTGACGTTCTCGCCGCATCCCAGTGTGTTGCTGCGGCCCGAAAGCCCCACGCGCCTGCTCATGCCGCCGGCGATGAAGCGGACCGTGCTGGCTCGGCTGGGCGTGGATGTGCTCATTGAGCACCCCTTCACCCCGGCCTACTCAGCCGTATCCGCGGATGAGTTTGTGCCGCATCTGCGGAATCATTTGCCGAATTTGGCGGCCATCTACGTCGGCGAAAATTGGCGCTTCGGACGCGGTCGCACGGGTGATGTCGCCCTGCTCGTGGCGGAGGCGCAAAAAGTTGGTCTGTCGGTTTTCAGCGCCCCGAGGCTCAATCACAATGGTGCCGCCATCAGCAGCTCGCGCATCCGCGAACTGCTCACCAAGGGTGAAATTACCGCCGTGAATGCCATGCTCGGCTATACCTATTTCACCGACGGGGTGGTGGAGCGCGGCCGCCAGCTCGGACGGACGATCGGCTTCCCGACCCTGAATGTGGCGTGGGAGCCCGAATTGCCGCCGCGCTTCGGGGTCTATGCGGTCGAGGTTTTGGCCGGTCAAAATCGCCCGGTTAAGGCGGTCGCCAACTACGGGCTCAGGCCGACCGTGGCGCAGACATCCAGGCCGTTGCTGGAAGTGCATTTGTTGGAGGCCTCGCCGCTTGCTTATGGCGACAAAGTGACCGTCAACTGGCTGCATTTCCTCCGGCCCGAGAGCAAGTTCGGCAGCTTGGACGAGCTTCGCAAGCAGATTGAAAAGGACCGTCGGTCGGCCTTGGACTTCTTCGCCAAATCAGCGGGGAGTTAATTTCCAAACGACGCTTGACAGGGTATACCGCAAACCTACGGTTCGGCCTCTTTCCCAAGTTTTGGGGTGGTAGCTCAGTTGGTTAGAGCGTCTGCCTGTCACGCAGAAGGCCGCGGGTTCGAGTCCCGTCCATCCCGCCAGTTTAAAAACCCGAACGGCATCCCGTTCGGGTTTTTCTTTGGGGACGGCGCGATGGACGGAACATCCGGGTGCGCGTGGGCGTCCTTGACCGTCATGGAAACCAGCCGGCTGGGAGCATTGACCTCGAAAATTCGGGGTGTTTTGTGGCCTGACAGTCGAGGCTCGGTCCCGGAGACTTAGCTCAACCGCCCTTTTACCCCATGAAACTACACTCCTTGTTCCTTCGCGCAGTCAGCTGCGCGTTCGCCCTGCTCACGGCCTCGGTTCTGTCCGCCGCCGACAAGCCCCTGAAAGTGGGCTTTGCCCAGACGGGTGCCGAAAGCGCCTGGCGCACGGCCAACTCCAACTCGATGAAGAACGAGGCGGCCAAACGAGGCATCGACTTCAAGTTTGCCGACGGCCAAGGCAAACAGGAGAACCAGATCCGCGCCATCCGCTCCTTCATTGCGCAGCGCGTTGACGCCATCGTGCTCGCGCCGATCGTCGAGACGGGCTGGGACCCGGTGCTCCGCGAGGCCAAGCGTGCGGGCATACCGGTCGTGCTGATCGACCGCACCATCCAGACGGCCGATGAGTCGCTTTACGCCTGCTTCATCGGATCGGACTTCTACGAAGAAGGCCGCATGGCCGCCGACTGGCTGGCCAAGAAAGTCAACGGGACCGGCAGCATAGTCGAACTGCAAGGCACTCCGGGCTCCGCGCCGGCCAACGAACGTCGCCGTGCCTTCGGCGATGCCATTGCGAAATACCCCGGCCTGAAGATCATCGACTCGCAGAGCGGAGACTTCCGTCGCGCCGGCGGCAAGGAGGTCATGGAGGCCTTCCTCAAAAAGCACGGCAAGGCGATCAACATCGTCTATGCCCACAACGACGACATGGCGCTGGGTGCGATCCAGGCGATCGAGCAGGCCGGTCTCAAGCCCGGCCAGGACATCATCATCGTCTCTATCGACGCGATCAAGGAGGCCATCCAGGCCGTCATCGACGGCAAAATCAACTGCACCGTCGAGTGCAACCCGCTCTTCGGTCCCAAGGTTTTCGACACCATTGCGCGCATGCGCGCCGGCGAAAAGGTTGAGCGCAAGTCCTTCAACAAAGACGAGCTGTTCGACTCCACCAACGCCTCGGCGGTGATCGCCTCCCGCGAGTATTGAGCCCGGTTCATGGTGTCGGCCCTTCTTGAGCTTCGTGGCGTGGGCAAGCGCTTTCCCGGCGTGGTGGCCCTCTCCGGGGTGGACTTCACCGTGCGCCGGGGCGAAATCCACGCCCTGCTCGGCGAGAACGGCGCCGGCAAATCCACGCTGATCAAGGTTCTCACCGGGGTGCATCCGGCCGACGCAGGCGAGTTCCGCCTCGAAGGCCGGTCCATTGCCCCGCACACCCCGCGCGAAGCCGAGGAGGTTGGCATCAGCACCGTTTACCAGGAGGTCAACCTGGTCTCGTCGCTTTCCGTGGCTGAGAACATCACACTCGGTCGCCAGCCGGGCCGCGCCGGTTTACTGAACTGGCGGGCCATCCGCCGCCGGGCCGAAACGGCGCTGGCGCGGCTGGAGATGACCTGTGACGTCGATGCCGAACTAGGCTCCCTGTCGGTGGCACACCAGCAGATGGTCGCCATTGCGCGCGCCCTCGACACCCAGGCGAAGCTGCTGATCCTCGACGAACCAACCGCCAGTCTCGACGAGCGTGAGGTGGCCGAGCTGTTCAAGGTGATGCGCAAACTTCGCGATGAGGGCATGGGCATCATCTTCGTTACCCATTTTCTCGATCAGGTCTATGCGGTGACCGACCGCATCACCGTCCTGCGCAACGGCGCCCTGGTGGGCGAATATGCGACGGCGGAACTGCCTCGGCTCGCCCTGGTGGGCAAGATGCTCGGACGTGAAATCAGTGCGACCGCTCCGGCAATGGCATCGGTCGCGGCAACCCAGGCGCAGGCGCCGGTTCTGGCGGCCCGCAATTTGGGCCGGCGAGGTTCCGTTGCGCCTCTGGACCTGACCCTGCATCCCGGCGAAGTCATCGGCTTGGCGGGTCTGCTCGGCTCCGGTCGCACGGAGACGGTCCGGCTCGTCTTTGGCATCGACGCGGCTGACTCCGGCGAAATCGCGATCAAGGGGGCCGCTTGCCGGATCGACTCCCCGCGGGACGCCGTGCGGCTGGGGCTGGCCTTCTGTTCGGAGGACCGAAAGGCCGAAGGCATTCTGCCGAATCTCTCGGTGCGCGAGAATCTCATCGTGGCGCTGCAGGGCAAACGCGGCGCGCTCCGCCGCCTCTCGCGTGAGGAACAGGAAAAATTGTGCGAACACTACATCAAGGCGCTGCGGATCAAGACCGCCGATGCCGAGGTGCCGATCAAGAATCTCTCGGGGGGCAACCAGCAGAAGGTCCTGTTGGCGCGCTGGCTCGCCACCCAGCCCGCCGTGATCATCCTCGACGAGCCCACGCGCGGCATCGATATCGGGGCCAAGGAGGAGATTGAAAATCTCATCGCCAAGTTGCGGGCTGACGGCTTGGCCGTCCTGTTCATATCCTCAGAGATCGAGGAGGTGGTGCGCACCTGCTCGCGCGTCATGGTCATGCGCGAGCGACGGTTCACCGGCGAAGTCACCGGCGACGGCATCACGACCGGGCACTTAATGGCCATGATGGCCGGCACCCATGAGCAGCAAACCTGACTCAATCCGCACCGCCAATCCCGTGCGTTGGCCCCTCATCGGTCTGGCTGCGCTCGTGCTGCTCAACGCCGTGTTCAATCCGGCTTTCCTAAAGATCACGGTACTGGACGGGAATCTTTATGGCACACCCATCGACATCCTGGTGCAAGGTTCGCGCACGATGCTGGTCGCGCTCGGCATGACGCTCGTCATCGCCACGGGCGGCATTGATCTGTCGGTCGGCTCGGTGGTGGCGATTTCGGGAGCGGTTTGTGGCACTCTGCTGGTGGGGGGGCACGGACTCGCGGTCACGCTGGCCGCGGCGCTGGCCGCGGGATTGCTGGCGGGTGGCATCAACGGATTGCTCATCGCCCGGCTCGGCCTGCAGCCCATCGTGGCGACTCTGATCCTTATGGTCGCGGGTCGCGGTGTGGCCCAGCTGATCGTGGACGGCCAAGTGGTGATTATTGCCAACCCGACCTTCGAATACTTCTCCAACGGATTTTTCCTCTCGCTGCCGGTTTCCCCGCTGCTGGTGGGTGCAATGTTTGTCCTGACACATCTGGCTTTGCGCCAGACCGCGGTCGGCCTGTTCATCGAGGCCGTGGGCGACAATGAGAAGGCCAGCCGCTTCGCCGGTCTGGCCGCCGCGCGGATCAAGGCACTGGCCTACGTTTTCTGCGGCGGTTGCGCGGGCCTCGCCGGTATCCTGACCGCGTCGAACATACGGGCGGCCGATGCCTATCGCGCTGGTGAAAACATGGAGCTGGACGCCATTTTCGCCGTGGTGGTGGGCGGCACGGCCCTGAGCGGCGGACGTTTCCTGATCCTCGGCACGGCGATCGGTGCGCTGTTGATCCAAACCCTGACGACCACCATGTATAACCTTGGCGTGCCTCCCGCGGTGGCTCCGGTGCCCAAGGCCCTGCTCATCATCGGGGTGTCCTTGCTGCAGTCGGATCGGGTTGGCCGGTGGTTGCGCGGCCTCTGGCCGAAGAAGGAGGCGGCATGAGTTCGCTCGCCACCCGATTCCAGCGTCAGTTGCCGCTGCTCACCACGGCTTTCATCTTCGCCGCCTTGTTTGGTGTCGCCGCCTTTTCCTATGAGGGCTTTTTCAGTGCCCGCACCATCACGAGTCTGCTGACCGACAACGCCTTTGTGGGCATCGCCGCGGTCGGCATGACGCTGGTCATCTTCGCCGGCGGCATTGACCTGTCGGTGGGTGCGGTCATCGGTTTCACGGCCATCTTCACGGCCACGCTGATCGAGCAGAAACACATGGCACCGCCTCTGGCGTGGGCGCTCGGCCTTTTCGCCGGTTCCGGACTTGGCGCGTTCATGGGTAGCCTGATTCATTTTTTCCGGCTGCCACCGTTTCTCATCACGCTGGCGGGCATGTTTCTCGCGCGCGGCGCGGCGTTCTGGATCACTACCGAGTCCGTTGGCATCAACCACGAGCTCTACAACCGGATCACCGCCTATGAACTGCCTTTGAGTGAAACCGGACTGAGCGCCAGTGCCCTGATGTTGCTCGGCATGCTGTTGTTGGGCTACTTTATCGGCCATCACACACGGTTCGGGCGCAACCTACTCGCCGTCGGCGGCAACGAGCAGTCGGCTCTGCTCATGGGCCTGCCGGTCGGTGCGACCAAAATTTCCGTGTATGCCTTCAACGGCTTCTGTGCCTCGCTGGCCGGCATCGTGGCGACGCTCTACACCGGCTCGGGTAACCCCAGTCTGGGCATTGGCCTGGAACTTGATGCGATCGCCATTGTGGTCATCGGCGGCACGCTCCTCACCGGCGGTCGCGGGCACATCGCCGGCACGTTGCTGGGCATCCTTATCTTCGGCACCATCCAGGCCGCCATCCTGTTCGACGGCCGGTTGAGTTCCTGGTGGGTGCGGATTTCGGTGGGGGTGCTGCTCCTTGTTTTCATTTTGGTGCAACGGACCCTGGCCCAGCAGTTGGTAGCCAGGAAGACGGTGGCCTGATTGCTTTCGGCGCATTTGATTCTTTTGCGCTTCCTGTAGCACATTGCCATGGTTGTCGGATATTCTGACAATATGCGCGTAGTCGTCAGTTAGGTGTTTGCGCGCTAAATGTATATTGCCCTGCACAGCAGTAATATAAAACAAATGCTAACGCTGGCATTTTGTATGCTAACGCGTGGTGCATGAAACACCGTCTTATCGCCGTCCTCGTCTTGGCATCCCTCGCAGTTAATCAGCTCCATGCGGTGCAATGGCCGCCTTCGGTGCCTGATTCCGGCGGCACCATCGGGTTTCTTGCTCTCGGTCTTCTCGCCGTCATCGCTCTGCGCCGCAAGCTCACCAAATAATTTTTCATCGTCTGTCTCCCGCACGGAGACGGTTTGATCGTATCGGCACTCCCGCTCGGAGTGCCATTTTTATGTTCGTGAACTGCGCGCCAGGTTCGCGGCACGCAGCACCGGGAAACTGTGGCGTCAGCCTTTTTTGATCGGCTGCCAATGCCAATAGGTCAGGCATCGCCAGATCCACTCAACCGGGCCGTAGCGGAAATGAGTCAACCAAGCCTTGCTTCCGATTGCCAGAGTCAGGAACAGCGCCGCGGAGAACAGCAGCAGCAGAGGCGGATTCAGGCGCAGGTTCAACCCGTAGGTTGCGCAGGCAAAGTCGATCACCACGGCGTGCAGGATGTAATTGGTCAGTGCCATGCGCCCGACCCAGCCGAGAGGCGCCAAAATCGCGGCTCCGGCCGGTCTCGTGGCGAGCAGCAAGGTAATGCCCCCGATCCACGTAAAGGCCAGGAACTGCTCGTCGATAAAACCCAGACCCGTGTGCAACCGGTAACCGATCCGCGGCGTGATCACCTGCTCGGGCAGGAGGGGAAGCAGCCACCATGCAGCCGCCCAAGCGGTCGCTCCTGCCAACATGAAGCCTAGGATGAGACGGCGGTGTTTAACTGCTTCGGTGAAAATACGGTGCCGGATCGCAAGCAGACCGAGGATGAAGAACGTAAGATAAATGCCGGGTGTCAGTCGTTCCGCGCTGATCAGACTGCCGAGCATGTGTTGCACGCGGCTTTTCACGACCGCGACATATTCGGGACTGGCGAGTGCCTGCTCCTTTTGCTGAAGGGAGAGCCACCAGGTCTGCTGGCTGGAAATCTCCTGGTTCCTGGCCGTCTCCCATCCTTGGGTAAGAACCGCATAACTGCTGTCGGCCAAATCCCGGATGGAGAACGAAGCTGCGCAGATTGCTGCTACGACAAGCAGGGTGCGGGTGGGATAGGTTCTCAGAAAAAGCAGAGCCACGCCCCAAAAGGCGTATTCGCGCAGAATGTGGAATCGCGTGAAGGCTTCCACAAAGAATCCGATCAGGTAAAGCACCGCCAGTCGGCGCAGAAACACCGGGAACACCGGCTGGTGGCGCGCCTCGATTCGGCCCATCATCACCGCGAAACTCACCCCAAAGAGCAGCGCGAAGATGGCGCGATCCTTCTCTGCCACCAAATGGATGATCGCCCAGCCCGCGGGATTTTCCGGCCAATGGGGAGCCAGGGCCGCCATCATCTTCTGGCCGTGGGCGAGGATCATGCCCAGCACCGCCAGGCCGCGCAGAATGTCCAGGATGACCAGTCGCTCCTCCGGAACGGCGGGTGTGCCGTTGGCGCCTTGCATGGGATTGTCCGGATCTTGGCTCAACCGTGGCAGGTTGCCTGCCCGGTAAGAGCTTCGCCAGCCGATTGTCCCGCCGGAGTCGGTCAGTGCCGCATCATTGCGGCCGCTGTTTCTTCGAACCGTTCAGCACCTGCTGCCACATCCGCGCTTCATCGGTCACACCGTATCGGCTGAGCCGGTCGAATATTTCGGGCTCGGTCGGCTCGGCCACGATGTGTTTCGCATCGGCGGGAAACTCCGGGCGCACGGCGCGGCAAATCGCCCAGCAGGCCCAGATGCGCCAGCGACGCTGTTCGCGGCGCGGCTCGTTCATGCGGTCGGCGAGATGCTGGAAATGCACGCGCGGGTTGCCAATGAAGACATCCGCGGGTGTGTGTCGCAGGAACCAGGCCTGTGCGGCGTACGGCAACGGCCACTGTTGCAGGACCACTTCATCGCCCCGCAGGTCGGCGCCGAGGGCGCGGTCGATTGCAAGCACCGCCCTGGCGGCCAAGCCGCGCTGCCAGAGATGATGGGCGTAGATGAGCGCCGTCAGGTAAAAGCCGGCGTCGCGCGCCTCGCCATGCGCCGTGAGTGCACTGGCATCCATCCGCTCCGGCGGGACCGGCAGATAGGGGCAGGGCGGCAGCGGGCGGGTCATGCGCAAAGGTCCCCGCCAGCTGCCGGTGGCTCAAGTTTAACTTGGCGGGCACGCGGGCGTCGCCGCCATGCAGGCCCGGTGTCGGATCAGAAGTTTGGATAAACCGTGATGCTCTGGCCGGGCTCGATCACGAAATCGGGACCGGTGCTCCAGGTGAGGTCGTTGACCAGCACCTTGAAGGTGACCGGCTTGGTGGCCTTGTTGATCGAAGCGGTCCAGAGGCTGTGGCCGACATTGTCCATGACGAGACCCTTGTCCCAGCTGAGGCCCGGGCCTTCACCGCGGAGGGTGAGGTGGTTGCCGAAACCAATGTCGATCTGAGCGGAAATGAACGTGGCCGGCGGCTCGGCGGCGGCGGATTTCTTCTTGGCGGGGGCGGCCGGTTTCTTGGCGGGAGCTTTGGCCACAGGGGCGGCTTTCTTGGCGGGCTTGGCGGCGGCGGACTTCGGAGCGGACTTTTTCATGTTTTGATTTCTGTTACAGGTTAAGGGAAGGAGAGGCTGTATCCCCCCTCCGTCCGGTAAGTCGCAACAGCAAATTAGGGGCCAATATTGCGATTGGGTTAAATCACGCTGTGAGAGCGGGAAACGCGGGAGGAAAATTGTGTTTTACTCCGACCGGAGCGTCCCTCACAAAGACCGCTCGCTTGGGGGCCGGTAGCTCAGTTGATAGAGCGCGTCGTTCGCAACGACGAGGTCGTCGGTTTGATCCCGATCCGGTCCACCAGCCTTCGCTCGCCGAGCTACGGCTAGGCAAGCCAGCCTTCCAAGACACCGAGCCAGCTAAATCTCACGCGGGGCTTGGTGAAGGCTGCCGCGCCGAAGCCCAACGGGTGCACGCGGGCCTCGGTCACTGGGCTCAAGAATGACTCAAAGATAACGACGGGTCGAATCACCAAGGGCGGATTCGCCGACGTCCATATTCTGGAATCCTTGGCCTCAATCGGAGGCTTTTATGTCGGTTTGACCGACGATCTGACCACCCGGCTGGCCAAGCACATTTCCGGAGGCGTTCCCCATATGGCCAAGCACCGCGCTTGGTGCATCAAAACGGCCGTTGCGTTCCGCGACCGAAACAAGGCCGCGGCCTTCGATAAGTACCTCAAATCAGCTTCGGGCGGGCATTCAGCCGAAAGCGACTCGAGCTGCGACGTCTTCGCCTCAATTGTCCGCAATCTGATCGTCCGTGAGCCGGCCCTGTAGTTTACGGCGCAGCTTTTGCTCCTCGATCTCGGATTTCAGTCGGGCGGCGAAGAGCTGCAGCCGTCGGCGGGTGTCGAGCTCCTCCAGGAGGGTCTGCTTGAAATCCCCGTCCTCGCACAGGTTGAAGGCCGCGACGTCGGCGAAGGTGTCGACATCTTCGATGCTTTCCAGGAACTGGGTCATGCCCTTCGGCGCAGGCGTGCCGAGGCGGCGGCGCAGGTTGAGCAGGCGCATGACCTCGAGGCGTTCGTTCTCCAGCTGCGCGTGGTTGCCGCCGCTCACGGTCGCCAGCGGCCGCACCGAGATCAGCCGGTATGGGTGTTCACGTAAAATGGATTGGATCTCGACGCGGCACATACCTTGCAGGAGCAGGTTGGAGGTGTCGTTGTCAGCCTTCTGGCAGGCGCGGATGATGCCGATGGTGGCGATGGTGTGTGCGGGTTCGATGGCGTCGGCCGTGGCCGCGGGATCGAGGCGCGCCACGGCGAACAGCCGGTCGCGGGCGAGCACATCGCGGAGCATCTGCCGATAGCGGGGCTCGAAGATGTGCAGCGGCAGCAGCGCCTGCGGGAAGAACACCGTGTTCGGCAGTGTCATCACGGGCACGGTCTCGGGCACATGGAGCGATTCCATGGCGATCAGTGAAACGGTCCGACCCGGTTTATCAACCGTTGATGAGGCGCTGGATCTCCTTCATCAGATCCTGCAACGGCGCGGTCTTGCTGACGTAGCACGAGATCTTCCACTTGAGGTTGTCCTCGATGACGTTCGAATCGAAGAGCACGCCGGTGAGCAAGATGACCGGGGTGCGAGGCAGCACCACCCGCAGCTGCTCGATCAGCTGGAGACCGTCGGTGTCCTCCAGCTGCAGGTCGGAGATGATGAGGTGCGGTGCCTCCTTCTCAACAAGGCTCTTGGCCTGGTGGGCGTTGCTGGCGGTGCTCACGCGGTAGCCGTGGGCGGAAAGGTATTCCTGGAGCAGGTCGAGGATCGGCTGCTCGTCGTCGATGACGAGGATGTGCCGCCCGGAGCGTGGCGCAGGGGGCGTCAGGCCGGAGGTGTCGAACGGGGGACGGGTGGCGCTCATGAGGAGGAAGGAGCCTGAGTTTGAAGGACGACGACGCCGCCGACGACCTTGTCGCGGTCACGGAGCGGATAGATGTTGATGCGCACCGGCACGGTTTGTCCACCCTTGGTGGAGACAATACCCGGTTTGTCACGCAATTCGTGGCCGTCGGCCAGCGCGCGGGCCAGCGGGTCGAAGGTCGCGGGTGCGCCGTTGCCGTCGGCGGGTCGCAACACGGTGGAGAGCGGCTTGTCGATCAGGCTGGACGGTTCGTGGCCGGTCAGATGCACGGATGCGGGGTTCATGCGCGAGACGTTCATCAGGCGGGTGATGACGAAAACCGAGTCGGAGATCGAATCGATGATGAGCAGGTTATAGCGGTTTTGGTGCTCCAGAGCCTGCTTGGCCCAGCGGTCCTCGATGTTTTGGGAAAGGAGCTTCTGGTTCGCCACGGTGAGCTCGGCGGTGCGTTGTCGGACCTTTTCCTCGAGTTCCTCGTTGGACTGCTGCAGCAGGCGGGCGGCGCGGCGGCGGGCGGCGAGGTCGTCGCGGATCAGCCAGGCAGCGCCGATGAGCAGCAGAATGTTGAAGACGAGGCCGCCGATCACGGTCCAGCGGGTGGTCTGGGCCTGCTGGAAGGAGGCGCGGTCGCGCTCCGAGAGCAGGTTGGTCTGGTGCTCACGGACCCGCTCGATGAGCCGGCCGAGCTCGTGTTGCTCACCGCGCGCGGCGTCTTCGGCGAGGGCGCTCTTCAGGGCGGCCTGGTCGCCGGTGTTTCTCAAGGTGGCTAGGCGGCTGGCGTGGGAGGCGCGGCGTTCGAGCAGATCGGCCACGGGGGCGAAAAGCTTTTGTTCCTCGGGTGCCCGGGCGGTCAGCGCGCGGATCACATCCACCTTCTCGCCGAGTTCCGCGAATTTTTCCTGGTAGGCGGACTGGTCGCGGGTGTCGGCGGTCAGCAGGTATTTGTTCAGGTCGCCTTCGGCGGCGAGCAACGTGGGCTGAAGGGCATCGAGCTCGTTGATCAGCGCGTGGGTGTGGTTGACCCAGTCGCTGGTGGCCACCGAGCGGCTGAGGTTGCGCAGCGACGCGACCACGACGAAGACCAGCACGGCGAGGATCAGCGTGAAGAACACCAGCACCCGGCGGTAGGTGCGGTCGTCCTGCAGGGGAATGGGACCGGGATCAGTCGACATTGAAGGGTGAGGATTGGGGTGGGGAGGCCGTTTCAGCACCGCCGGTCTGCGAAACCGTGGCGATCATCGTCTTGCGCCGGGTCGAGTAGGAGTAGGTGAATTCCGATGCCGTAGTCCAACTGGCTTCGAGCGATTGCGCAACCTTGGATGCGATGTCCCGGAGATCCGGACCGGAGCGGGTGAGGGTGAAAAACACATTGCGGTTGTTGTAGTCCAGGTAGGCCTTGACCTCGTTCACGTAGCACACGGCATGGGCGACGCGGCCGGCGAGCCGGACGTGGATGAGGCGGGTGGTATAACCGTGCTGGGCGAGGACATGGGCGGCCAACACGGAGTAATCGTCACAATCCCCCCGTTTCCGCGCCAGAAATGTGTCGGCGGATTGGATCGGCGCGTTGAACTCGTAGCCGAATCCGCCGAAGTAGGCCGCGAATTTCTTGGGCGTCAGCTTGGGCTGCGTGAGCAACTCCTCCAGCGTGACCGCCCCGAGCTTCACCGGCAGGCTGAAGCCGCCCGCGATCAGGCAAAGCCAGAGCAGGCCCCGCGCGGGCCGGAAGAAGGTATGCAGCTCCTTGGACAAGGTTGCGTTTGGGCCGGTGCGTCATTCTCCGTTTTATGGGGAGTCTGCGCAACCGTTGACTTTGTTCATCGGTCGAAAACGGGAAAGGTTTAGTCCATCAACCCGGTCATAATGACCGGCATGCGTCATGGTTCAGGGTTGCTTCCCCGGGGCCCCGACGGAAGCCTCTCGCCGCTCCGCCCCATGTCCACGCACCGCCTCGTCACGCCCCCGGGTGACCGTCTCCGCCGCCTCTCGCCCTTCGGCCTCGGCCACACCAAGCCGAAGCATTTTCGCGACATGATGAAGGTCGCGTGGGACAACCGCGACAATCTCGGCTACGCGTGGAAGGTGCTCAGTCGCGGCGTGTGCGACGGCTGCGCGCTGGGTGTGGCCGGCCTGCACGACTGGACCATCGACGGCGTTCATCTGTGCATGACGCGCTTGAATCTCCTCCGCCTGAACACCATGCCGGCGATGGATTCCGCGGTGCTGGCCGATGTCGAGCCGCTTCGGAGGATGGATAACCGCGCGCTCCGGCAGCTCGGGCGTCTGGCCTACCCGATGCGGCGTCGGCGCGGCGAAAAAGGTTTCACCCGCATCACCTGGTGCCAGGCGCTCGCCACGATCGGCGCCCGCCTCGGCTCCACCGACGCACACCGCATGGCGTTTTTCGTTACCGCGCGCGGCGTGACCAACGAGATCTACTACGCCGCGCAAAAGGTCGCGCGTTTCCTCGGCACCAACAACGTCGACAACGCCGCGCGCCTCTGCCACTCGCCCTCGACCGCCGCGATGAAGCACATGCTCGGGCTCGCGGCCACGACGTGCAGCTACACCGACTGGTGGGGCACGGACGTCGTCGTGTTCTTCGGCTCCAATCCCGCCAACGACCAGCCCGTCTCCACCAAATACCTGCACATCGCCAAGAAGCGCGGCACGAAGATCATCCTCGTCAACCCCTACCTAGAGCCCGGCATGCAGCGCTACTGGGTGCCCTCGACCGCGAGCAGCGCGCTCTTTGGCTCGGATCTCGCCGACTATTGGTTCCCGGTCGGGCAGGGCGGCGACATCCCCTTCGTCTACGGTGCGCTCAAGCACCTCATCGAGACCGGCCGCATCGATCGCGCCTTCGTGGATGCGCACACCAACGACTGGCCCGAACTCGAGGCGCGCGTGCGGTCGCTTGACTGGACCGAGTTGGAGAAAGGCGCCGGCCTCCCGCGTGCGAGCCTCATCGAGTTCGCGGAGCTCATCGGCAACGCGCGCACCGGCGTGTTCGTCTGGAGCATGGGCATCACCCAGCACGAGTGGGGCGCCGACAACGTCCGCATGATTCTCAACCTCGCGCTCGCCCGCGGGTTTCTCGGGCGCGACAAGTGCGGCGTCATGCCGATCCGCGGCCACTCGTCCGTGCAGGGCGGCGCGGAGATGGGTGCGTATTCCACGGCCTTCCCGGGCGGCAAGACCGTCAATCCCGAGAACGCCGCCGCGCTGAGCGCGCACTACGGCTTCCCCGTGCCCGACTGGCCGGGTCTCACCGCGACGGAAATGGTCGAGGCCTCGTATCGCGGCGAGCTCGACGCCTTTTACATGATCGGCGGCAACTTTCTGCGCACGCTGCCGGATCCCGACCACGTCGCCGAGGCGCTCGCGCGCGTGCCGTTCCGTGTTCATCAGGACATCATGCTCACCGACCAGATGCTGCTCGATCCGGCCGACGAGGTGATTCTGCTGCCGGCCAAGACGCGCTACGAACAGGATGACGGCGGCACCGAGACGAGCACGGAACGCCGCGTGATGTTTACGCCCGAGATTCCGCGCGAGGTCGGCGAGGCCCGCGCCGAGTGGAGGATTTTGTTGCAAGTCGCCGCTTCGGCCCGCCCCGAGCGCGCCGAATTGCTCGGCTGCCACACCGGCCAGGAAATGCGCGAGGAAATCGCCCGCGTCGTGCCGTTCTACGACGGCATCCAGCATCTCAAGCAGACCGGCGACGCCTTTCAATACGGCGGCCCGCACCTCTGCGCCGGCGGCGTGTGCCCAACCGAGGACGGACGGGCGCGTTTCGCCGTCGTTGACTTGCCGGACCGCGCACCGCGGCCGGAGGGCGTGTTCCATGTCAGCACACGCCGCGGCAAGCAGTTCAACACGCTCATCTACGCCGAGGTGGACCCGCTCAACGGCGCCGCGCGCGACGCCATCCTCATGAACGAGGAGGATGCCGCGGGTTTGCACCTGATGCACGGTGATCGCATCGCGCTCGTTAACGACCGGGGCCGCTACGAGGGCCGGGTCTTTCTCGCCCCGCTCGCGCCGGGCAACCTTCAGATTCACTGGCCCGAGGGCAATCACCTCATCCGCCGTGGCATCGCCGACCGCGGCGGCGGCGTGCCGGATTACAACGCGCACGTACGGATAGAAAAAATGCCTTGATGCAGGTCCGGCCTCCGTGTCGGCCGTAGCTGGTGCTGAGACCAGCCCTCCAAGAAGCCCGATGAAGTCCGTCACCAAACCCATCTCCCTCCACGCCACCCGCACCGTGCAGCGGCGCAAGGCGACCGCGATCACCGAGGAGCGCGACGATCTCGCCGTCGAGGAGCCTTTGGAAATCCGTGTCGAGGACCGTCCCGTGGCCGTGGCGATGCGCACGCCGGGCCATGATGAGGAACTCGCCGCCGGTTTCCTCCTCACCGAGGGTGTGGTCGCGCGCCGCGAAGACATCGTCGCGATCGCGCCCGCCAGGGCGAAGCGGGGCGGGGGAGTGGAGCCCAACATCGTGAATGTGAAGCTCGCACGCCCCGAGGCCGTGGATTTTGCCCGGCTCACGCGACACGTTTTCACCGCCAGCAGCTGCGGCCTCTGCGGCAAAGCCACCATCGCCGCCGTGCAGGCGAGGAGTCCCGCGCTGGCGCCCAACGCCGGACCGCGCGTTGCCGCCGATGTGCTCGCGAAAATGCCGCCGACTCTGGCTCTCGCCCAGGAAACCTTCCAGCGCACCGGCGGACTCCACGCCGCAGGCCTTTTCAGCCCCGACGGCAAGCTGCTCGTCACGCGCGAGGACGTCGGCCGCCACAACGCCGTGGACAAGGTCCTCGGCCATCTGCTGCTAAGCGGGAGCATCGATCCCGCACAGGTTGTGCTGCTGGTCAGCGGACGCGTGGCCTTCGAGATTGTGCAGAAGGCGCTCGTGGCGCACATTGCTTTCATCGCCGCTATCTCCGCGCCGACGAGCCTGGCGGTGGATTTTGCCCGCAGCAGCGGCCAGACGCTGGTTGGCTTCCTGCGCGACGGCCGCATGAACATTTACGCCGGCGCCGACCGGGTGGGGGAGTAACCTCTTGTGGCCGCGCTTGAGTCCCGCCATCGGGGGGATAAAAGCGTGGTCTTCACTGTGCCACCCCGCTGTCCCAGCGGTGTGACACGTCTCGGGTGAAGTGGGACATTGCGGCCCGTTTTGGCTCAACTTCAGGAGTCTGGAATTGAGCCTTTAACAATTTAAAATGATGTCTCTCAGCAAGTAGCGATGATGTCCCGTTGCCGGGGCACGTTGCCAGCTAGAGCGCGGGTATGAGCAAGATTCTCGGCATCGACCTTGGCACCACGAATTCCTGTATGGCGATCATGGAGGGCGGCGAGCCCGTCGTCATCCCCAACGCGGAAGGCGCGCGCACCACGCCGTCCATCGTCGCATTCACCAAGACCGGCGAGCGCGTCGTCGGACAGGCCGCCAAGCGCCAGGCCGTGACCAACCCGAAGAACACGATCTTCTCCGCGAAACGTTTCATCGGCCGCAAGTTCTCCGAAGTGAAGGCCGAGGCCGCCAACATGCCGTTCAAGGTCGTCGAGGGCAAAAACGGCGACGCCTACATCGAGGTGCAGGCCGGCGACAAGACCGAGACCTTCGCGCCGCAGCAGATTTCCGCCTTCGTGCTCGCGAAGCTCAAGGCCGACGCCGAGGCCTACCTCGGCGAAAAGGTCACGCAGGCCGTGATCACGGTCCCCGCCTATTTCAACGACGCCCAGCGCCAGGCCACCAAGGACGCCGGCAAGATCGCCGGCCTCGAGGTGCTCCGAATCATCAACGAGCCCACCGCGGCCTCGCTCGCCTATGGCCTCGACAAGAAGAAGGACGAGAAGATCGCCGTGTTCGATCTCGGCGGCGGCACCTTCGACGTTTCCATCCTCGAGATCGGCGACGGCGTGTTCGAGGTGAAGGCCACCAACGGCGACACCCACCTCGGCGGCGACAACTGGGACGAGACCATCATCAACTGGCTCGTGGACACCTTCAAGAAGGAGAACGGCATCGACCTCCGCAAGGACGCCATGGCCCTCCAACGCCTGAAGGAAGAGGCCGAGAAGGCCAAGATCGCCCTCTCGTCCGCCACCACCTACGACATCAACCTGCCCTTCATCACGGCCGACGCCTCGGGCCCGAAGCACCTCAACGTGCAGCTCACCCGCGGCAAGATGGAGCAGATTTGCGACAGCCTCTTCGAGCGCTGCATCCAGCCCTTCAAGAACTGCCTCAAGGACTCCGGCGTCTCCACCGACAAGATCGACGAGCTCGTGCTCGTCGGCGGCATGACCCGCATGCCCAAGGTCGTCGAGATCGCCAAGCAGCTCGGCGGCAAGCCGCCCCACCAGGGCGTGAACCCCGACGAGGTCGTCGCCATCGGCGCGGCCGTGCAGGGCGGCGTGCTCAAGGGCGAGGTGCGCGACGTGCTCCTCCTCGACGTGACCCCGCTCACCCTCGGCATCATGACCGCGGGCGACGTCGCCACGCCGATGATCCCGCGCAACACCACGATTCCCTCCAAGAAGACGCAGGTGTTCTCCACCTACAGCGACAACCAGCCCGGCGTCGAGATCGTGGTCCTCCAGGGCGAGCGCCCGATGGCCCGCGACAACAAGACCCTCGGCACCTTCAAGCTCGACGGCATCCCGCCGGCGCCGCGCGGCACGCCGCAGATCGAGGTCACCTTCGACATCGACGCCAACGGCATCCTCAACGTCCACGCCAAGGACAAGGGCACCGGCAAGGACCAGAAGATCACCATCCAGGGCTCCTCCGGCCTCTCCAAGGAAGAGGTCGAGAAGATGACCAAGGAAGCCGAGCTGCACGCCGCCGAGGACGCCAAGCGCAAGGAGGCCGTCGAGACCAAGAACCAGCTCGACACCACCATCTACCAGATGGAAAAGAGCCTCAAGGACGCGGGCGACAAGGTCCCCGCCGACGTGAAGGGCAAGATCGAGACGGCCGTGGCCGACGCCAAGAAGGACCTCGAGTCCGCCGATGTCGCCAAGATGAAGGCCGCCCTCGAAAATCTCCAGAAGGTCGGCGCCGAGCTTTACCAGCAGGCGCAGGCCGCCCAGGCCGCCGCCGGCGCCCAGCCGGGTGCCGAACCGGAGCCCGAGCCCGCCGCCGCTGCGGCCGAGCCGAAGAAGGCCAAGAAGGCCGACGGCAAGGTCGTCGATGCCGACGTCGAGATCGTTGACGACGAGAAGAAGTAAGCTTTCCCGCGAGCCCGCCTCTCCTTTCCGGGAGCGGGTTCGCATTTTATCCACCACATACTTCAACCCAAACCCACATAACCAACATGGCTAAAGTGAATATCAAACCCATCGGTGATCGCGTGCTCGTGCAGCACATCGAGGAGAAGGAACAGGTCCGCGGCGGGATCATCATCCCGGACAGCGCCAAGGAAAAGCCCCAGGAGGCCAAGGTCATCGCCCTCGGCACCGGCAAGAAAGATGAGAACGGCAAGGTCACGCCCTTCGAGGTGAAGGTCGGCGACAAGGTCCTCATCTCCAAATACGGCGGCACCGAGGTGAAGATCGACGACCAAAAGTTCACCCTCGTCCGCGAAGACGACATCCTCGGCGTCATCGCCTGAGGCCCACGACCCAAACTTAAACTTAAAACTTAAACTTAGAAAAAATTATGGCAGCCAAACAACTCCTGTTCGACGAAGCCGCCCGCCAGAAAGTGCTCCGCGGCGTCGAGGTTCTCTCCAAGGCCGTTAAGGTCACCCTCGGGCCCAAGGGCCGCAATGTCGTCATCGACAAGAAATTCGGTTCCCCGACCGTCACCAAGGACGGCGTGACCGTCGCCAAGGAAGTCGAGCTTCCCGATCCCTACGAGAACATGGGCGCCCAGATGGTCAAGGAGGTCGCCTCCAAGACCAGCGACAGCGCCGGTGACGGCACCACCACCGCGACCGTGCTCGCCGAGGGCATCTACCGCGAGGGCCTGAAGAACGTCACCGCCGGCTCCAACCCGGTTTACCTGAAGCGCGGCATCGACAAGGCCGTTGAGGCCGCCGTCGCCGAGCTCGCCAAGATCTCCAAGAAGGTCAACGACCGCGAAGAGATCCGCCAGGTCGCGACCGTCTCCGCCAACTGGGACACCACCATCGGTGAGATCATCGCCGACGCCATGGACAAGGTCGGCAAGGACGGCACCATCACCGTCGAGGAGGCCAAGTCCATCGAGACCACCCTCGACGTCGTCGAGGGCATGCAGTTCGACAAGGGCTACCTCTCGCCCTACTTCGCCACCAACATGGAGGCCCAGGAGGCCGTCCTCGAGGACGCCTACGTGCTCATCCACGAGAAGAAGATCTCCAACCTCCAGGAGCTGCTCCCGCTGCTCCAGACCGTCGCCAAGAGCGGCAAGCCCCTCCTCGTCATCGCCGAGGAAGTCGAGGGCGAGGCCCTCGCCGCGCTCGTCGTGAACAAGATCCGCGGCACGCTCAACGTGTGCGCCGTCAAGGCCCCCGGCTTCGGCGACCGCCGCAAGGCCATGCTCGAGGACATCGCCGTCCTCACCGGCGGCAAGTGCATCACCGAGGACCTCGGCCTCAAGCTCGAGAACCTCACCGTGTCCGACCTCGGCAAGGCCAAGCGCATCGTCGTCGACAAGGAGAACACGACCATCGTCGAGGGCTCCGGCAAGTCGTCCGACATCCAGGGCCGCGTGAAGCAGATCCGCCGCCAGATCGAGGAGACCACCAGCGATTACGACCGCGAGAAGCTCCAAGAGCGCCTCGCCAAGCTCGCCGGCGGTGTCGCCGTCATCAATGTCGGCGCGGCCACCGAGGCCGAGATGAAGGAGAAGAAGGCCCGCGTGGAAGACGCGCTGCACGCCACCCGTGCCGCCGTGGAAGAGGGCATCGTCGCCGGCGGCGGCGTCGCGCTCCTCCGCACCGTCAAGGCCATCGAGGCCCTCAAGCTCGAGGGCGATGAGGCCTTCGGCGCCCAGATCGTGCGTCGCGCGATCGAGCACCCGATCCGCATGCTCTGCACCAACGCCGGCGTCGACAGCGGCGTCGTCGTGAAGGAAGTCCTGGCCGGCAAGGGCAACTTCGGCTACAACGTCGCCACGGGCGAATACGAGGACCTCGTGAAGGCCGGCGTGGTGGACCCGACGAAGGTCACCCGCACCGCGCTCCAGAACGCGGCCTCGATCTCGGGTCTGCTGCTCACCACCGAGTGCATGATCACCGAGCTCCCCGAGGACAAGAAGGCCCCCGCAGCCCCCGCCGGCGGCGGCATGGGCGGCATGGACTATTAACCCCGACTCGTCGGCCTCGGCTCCGGTCAACCCGGAGCCGGGGTGGACAAATCGATGATTTGGCCAGGCTAAGTCCGATGAGCCCGAGACTCTCCAGTCTCAGCTAAAACTTCGAGGCGCTTTCCCCGACGGGAAAGCGCCTTTTATTATCTACGAGTGTATTTTAATGAGCGAATCCTCACAAAAGAATTGTCCTGAGTTTCTGTCTGCTGCTCGTAATCTTCGCATACTTGAGGAAGGCGTTCAGGTTTGTCTTTTGAACAAGTTGCGCATGCCAGCGCAGATTCTACTGTTTTGTTGGTGCGACGTAATAGCGGCCATGACCGATAAAGACGCACAGCGCTATTGGTCGACGAAATCGAAGACTATTGAGTGGATCGACCGTAATGTCGTGCCAAAGCTAAGCGTGCCTGTAACAGGCACCGAAATTTATGCTGCGAGATGCGGTGTTCTCCACGGTTTCACGGTAGAGTCGAGCGAGGTCAAAAATGGCACTTGTAGGAGAATTGCGTTTACTGACCTTCCAGAGCACGCGGTGAATGTGGCTGCACTGCTGGACAGGATGAAAACTGCCAAGTTTGAGCATGAGCCGCACGCGATCGTGAGTATCATCGAGTTCATGGAGGTTATGTCCAGTGCGACCAAGAATTCCCTCACAGCAATTCAAAGTGATCCTGAGTGGACACAAAAATTCATAGCATTTTCTGAGGAGCAACTGGACTCCTTTCAAGTGAACCCAGAAATAGGTGCGAGTAGCAAATCGAGTAGAGATTATCACGCGAGCCCCCAAGATTAGCATGGGAGACATTCTAATCCCTCCTCCCATAGCTCCTATATGGCGTCGGGTTTATGGGGACTAGCTGATTCAGCTTCTTCGCCTGATCGTGCAGATTGTCGGACGATTCTGAAAAGCCATAAGCTAGAGACAGCCGTCACACAAAGGTAGAGAGCAATGCCAGTTTCCTTCAGATAAATAGTCAACCAGAGAGCCCCAGTGTTTACCGTCCCATATGCGAGAAAAGCGCCGAGTAATTTCCAGAATCTTGGCCGGAATAGGGCGCGGACAGCATAAAGGAGTGCTTCACGAAGCCCTTCGAAAAATTCGAGCATGAATGACCACGCGCTGTGAAGTAGAATGAATAGCAGCGGAAGGCCGATAAAAAAAATCAGGAGCGCCAATAGCACTTCAAGGACCATGGCTCTAAGGTCGCGTGGTTTGTCGACTTGGTCAAATTGAACCAGTGCCGAGCGGGCCGAGTAGGGGTCTAGCTTTGTAGTTTGTGGCTGGGGTGCCCCAATCTCTCTGCGGCCCTCCTGCCTTTCTCCGCGCTTAAAACGGTTCGGTCCGACCTTTGTGCGGCTTCGTGTCTTGGTGGTGAACATTACTCTGTTTAGCCCGCTTGCGGGCTGCTCCTCCCCCGAGTCCTGAATCAGCTCTTGCGAGAGCAGGGTGGCCGGGTAGGTATCCGCGATGCGGATTCAGCGCCTTTCCTTCGTGATTTGGGCGGTCCTCCTGTTGAGTGCAGCCCCGCATGTGTTGGGTGACACGGCGAACAAACCGGTGGCCAAGGAGAAGACGGTTGAGCTGCCCGCGCTGAGAGTGGTCGGTGATCCGGTGGAAGATTTCGGATTTCGGGTGTCGCCGGTGTTTGATTCCAGCCGGTCCTCCGGCCTGCTGCGCACTTTCACGCCGGTGGTGGACATGGTGCTGCCCAACACGGCGGCGTCCAAGGCCGGCCTGCGGCCGGGAGATCGAATTGTGCTGGCGGACAATATGCCGACCGGCAGCCACAGCCGGGCCTTGCGGGAGTGGCAACGGCTGCAGAAAAAGAAGTGGGCCGAGATCGAGTCCGGTGCGACGGGCATCCTTTGGACGCTCGTGGTCGAGTCGGTGTGGGCGAAAGGGGATACACGCTTCGTGCGGCTGGAACTGCCCACGGCCGCGCCCCATTGGGGAGCTACCATCTGGCAAACGCCGCCGGACCGGAAGCCCGTGAGAGTCCCGGAACCCGGACCATTGGCGACGAGGGCGGAGGAGATCCTGAACAACGGCATCTGGATGATCCTGCGCGAGACCTACCAGAAAGGGTTCGATCTGCCCACGGATGCGGCCAATCCCTCGTTTCTTTGTTTTCAGTGGACGCTGTGGGACGAGCGCGGCGGTCACCGGATGTGGGTGAGCCGCCAGCGCGGCCGGACCGACATCATTATCGAGGCCATCGTGCGGTCTAACAACCAAAGCGTATTCGGCGGCACCACGCCCAGCCGCACACCGGATCAAACGCTTGCGTCGGTCGTCACGACCCTGGCAACGAGCGGCGTGGCCTACCTGACATCGCCGTCCGGCCGCTTGGAGAAAGCCGTGAAGCTCGGCCAGGAGACTGAACTGCCGATAGATGCGGCGACGGCCGGCTTTCACGCCGAGATGGATTTCTGGCTCAACCAAGTGGGCAAGACCTCGCCGCTGTGGCCACTTGGCGTGATCGAGCCCGCTACAGTGCGGAGATGAAGGGGCGCAAGAGGGCGCCGGAATAGTCAGGTTATGGCCATTGATACTCCTGCCCGACAAGCGCAGTCTGGCTGGCGCGGGCCTATGACACTTCCACCGCCGTTGCACGTTTGCCACGATTTCACGCGGCTGGTTGTCTGTCCGCATGCCCCACCTCCTCGACTACCGTCGTCTGTTTGTGCGTGAGCGCGTGGCGGTCATCAAGCTGACCGACACCTATGACCTTCTGGACCCCGACACCCAGGCCGTTGTTGGCGTCGCCCGCGAAAATGTCAGTGGGCTGGTGAAGTTCTTCCGCCTGTTGATCGACAAGTCGCTGATGCCGACGACCGTCGAAATTGCCCCCGGCGAAAACCAGCCGCCGGTGCTGATCATCAAGCGCAACGTCGGCTTTCTCCGCAAGAAGGTGACGGTCTTCGACGCTCAGGGCGGGCAGCTCGGCTATTTCAAATCCAAGATCCTCAGCCTCGGCGGCGGCTTCCTCGTTTACAGCCCCGACGGCCAGCAGTTCGCCGACGTGAAAGGCGACTGGAAGGGCTGGAACTTCAAGTTCCTCGACGCGACCGGCCAGGAGATGGGGCTCGTCACCAAGAAGTGGGCCGGCCTCGGCAAGGAGCTCTTCACCTCGGCCGACAACTATATCGTCGAGATCAAGGAAGGCACGGCCAACAACGCGCTCCTCATCGCCGCCGCCATCGCCATCGACACGGTGCTGAAGGAAAAGCAGTAAGCGGGTGATATCCGCCAGATCAACTCGGCCGGTCCTGCTGGAAGGGGTGACTGAACTGTGGCTGCGTTGGAGCGTAGCGACAACGTGGTGTTGCACCGCCACGCTTTCATCCCGCAACAGCGGGACTCAAGCGCTGCTACACATTTTTGGAAAGGCCACAGCCGGGGCTCCAACCCCAGCTTGACCGCCCGTCACTCCGCCGGTTCGCCCAGCAGCGTGAGGTTCTCAACCTTGAAGGGTGCGGTGAAGGTCTGCAGGTCGGCGTAGGTTTCCACGACGAGCTTAGCCTTGGCGGGGAAGCCCTGCTCCGACTCGTAGGTGTAAGTGTAGCTGTCGTTGAAGCCGCTGTAGCCGCGGCGATTCAGCTCGGTCTTGTTGCCGCCCACGACGAGGAACAGCGCCTTGATGTCGTCGGGACGCAGCGCGATCTTCAGCTCCAGGTTCTGGCCGTCGAGGGATTCGATCTGAGCTTCCAGCGCCTTGCCGGCCGTGCCCGCCGCGAACTTGGCGAAGCCGAGGTCCACTTCCTTGGTGCCGGCGGCCACGGTGAACTGCAGGTGGCCGGAGACTTCGCGGATGCCCTTCACGCCGCGACCGGGCAACGCGAGCTTGGCGTCGAACATCACGTGCGTTTTGTCCTCGGACAGGCTGGGGAAGGAGATGCGGCGGCTCCACTCCGACTCGGGCAGGAGGTCGGTGCCGTCGTCGGCCACGGCGGTTTCGAGCGCGCACTCCTCGGTCAGCGCGAGCACGCTGCCGGGCAGTTCGGCCAGCAGCGCCACGGAATAGCCCGGCTCCTCGTTGAACGGGCGGACGCTGATTCCCTCGGGAACTTCGCGCACGAGACGCACGCCGAGGACACGCACGCTTTTCAGCTCGCCGCTCTGCGCCGGCGCGGCCGCCGCGACGGGACCGGCGCCAAGCTCGGCGCGGAGGGCGGCAAATTCCTCCTGGGCGGCGGCGACCTCCGCCTCGTAGTCAAACACCGCGCTGTTGCCGAGCCCGGTGACGGTGGCCTGCACGGGGCCCTTCTCACCGAAGAGCAGTTTGCTCATTTCCTCGTCCATGGGCGGACCAGCTTCGGGGTCCATGACGCCGGAGTTGCGGGCCATCCAGGTGTCGTCGTTGATCAGCGCGTCCATGGCGCCGAGCATCTTGGCGCCGTCGAAGCTCAGGCTCAGGCCACCGGCGCCGTCTTTCTGGAAGGCGGTGGATTTCCCCGCGCGGCCGGGCAGGTGGAACACGACCTCGTGCTTCATGGCGCCCATGATCATGGCCATCATCGGCTTCATCTGCTGATATTTGGCGCGGCCCTCCTTGATCTTGGCGGCGGCCTGCTGCGGCGTGAGATTTTCGTCGGCGGTCTTGGCGGCCTTCTTGCCCTCGCGCTTGTCCTTGGCGCGCAGGCTGAGGGTGCCGGTGCCGCCGTCGCGCACCCAGTCAAACTCGAGCATCGTCTGGTTGGGGATGTCGAGGTCCGACAGGTTGCGGAAATAGGCCGTGCCCTTGAAGGAGATGCGACCGTCTTCGAGGATCTCGTGGCTCACGTCGCGCCAGGCGTCCACGCCCTTCGCTTTGGTCAGGAGTTCGGCGACGGCGGCCTTGGCCTGCTTCTCCGTGCCGCCTTGGCCGCCGCCGGTGATGTCCATCGTCTGGAACGTGGACGAGTGGACCACCTTGCCCGAGCCGTCGGGGTTGAGCGTGAATTCCTGCTTCGTTTCGAAACACCCTGCGAGAAGTCCCAGGACGGCCAAGCCGCCGAGGACGTTGAAGATCCTGCAACCGGTGAGCATGCTCATGGGGCGTTGATACGCTCCCGGTCGTCTCGCGGCAAACGCATAGTGGCCCGGCCGGATGGCCCATGGCTTCAGGCAAAGTCTCTCAATGGTCGGGACAAGCAACTCATGGCGAAATAGCGGCGAATAGGGTATTTTGTCTCCAGTTCCAGTTTAGGCTCCTTTACCCCATGAACTCCCTGTCCGTTACCTGGCGCAGCCTGGCCTGCGTCCTCTTCAGCCCGGTCTTGGCGCTCGCGCAGAGCGTCGCGGTCACCGTCAACACCGGCACCGCCGTCCGCACCGTGGACGAGCGCGTGTTCGGCCTGAACGCCACCATGTGGGACGGGGAGGCGGGCAGCGCGCAGACGGTCAACCTGATCCAGCAGGCCGGCGTGCGCACGATCCGCATCCCCGGCGGCTCGCTGTCCGACGAGTATCACTGGCGCGTCAACAAGACCCTGAACAACACCTGGACCTGGTCGAGCGGCATGAACAAGTTCGCCGACCTCATCACGGGTGTGAACGCGCAGGCCTTCGTCACGGTCAATTACGGCAGCGGCACGCCCGAGGAAGCCGCCGCGTGGGTCGCCTACGCCAACGCCGCCACCACGTCCGACGCCGCCATCGGCACCGACAGCAAGGGTTATAACTGGCAGAACGCCGGCACCTGGGCCGCGTTGCGCGCCGCCGCCCCGCTCGGCACCGACGACGGCATGAACTTCCTGCGTCGCAGCCGCGCCACGCCCTACGCGTTGAAATACTGGGAAATCGGCAACGAGTGCTACGGCTCCTGGGAAACCGATCAGCAGGCGGTGCAGTGGGACCCGTTCACCTACGCCACCCGCGCGAAGGACTACATCACGCGCATGAAGGCCGTGGACCCCACGATCAAGATCGGCGTGGTCGTGCAGGCCAACGAGGACGAACTCGACGCCAAGTCCCCGCAGACCCCGCTCGTCACCAATCCGCGCACCGGCGCGGCGAAGAAGGGCTGGACGCCGCGCGTGCTCGCCCGGCTCAAGGAACTCGGCGTGACGCCCGATACCGTCATCTACCACCGCTACGAGCAGGCGCCCAAGGCCGACGCCATCACCTGGGGCGGCGCCTACGAAAACGACGCCACCTTGCTCCAAAAGGCGAAGACCTGGCCGACCGATGCCGCCGCCATTCGGCAGATGGTCACCGACTATCTCGGCGCGACCGAGGGCGCGAAGGTCGAGATCGTCGTCACGGAAAACAACTCCGTCTATGCCAAGCCCGGCAAGCAGACCACCAATCTGGTCAACGGCCTGTTCCTCGCCGACAGCATTGCCAACGTCATGCAGACCGAGATCAACGCGCTGCTTTGGTGGGATCTGCGCAACGGCACCGATTTCACCAACAACAACGGCACCGACCTCTACGGCTGGCGCGGGTGGGGCGACTACGGCATCATTTCCTCGGCCGCTTCCGGCGGTCCCGCCACTTCCTACGAAGGCTATCCGACCTACTATGCGTTCAAGCTGCTCTCGAAGTTTGCGCGCCACGGCGACTCGGTCGTGCAGGCCACCAGCGGCAGCAGCCTCCTCTCGGTCTTTGCCGTCAAGACGCTCGCCGGCGACACGAATCTCCTCGTGATCAACAAGGACCCGTCAGCCACGACCACCGCGAATTTCACCGTGAACGGTTTCACTCCGGCCTCCTCCGCGAGCGTCTTCAGTTACGGCAAACCGCAGGACGACGCCGCCAAGCCGGGCGGCAGCGGCGCCACCGATCTCGCCAGTTCGACGATGACGGTTTCCGGCGCGAGCTTCAGCGCCTCGTTTGCCCCGTATTCGATGACCGTGATCGCGCTGTCGCCCGCCAGCACGACGCCTACGACCCCAACCACGCCCACGACGCCGACCACTCCCACCGCACCCAGCACGGGCGGCGGCGGTGGTGGTGGCGGCGGTGGTGCGCCCTCGCTTTGGTTTGTCGGCGTGCTCGCTGCGCTCGCGTGGGTCCGCACGTTCCGGAAATATAGCCGCGCTTGAATCCCGCGCCTGCGGGATGAGAGGGTGGTCTTCGGCTTCGTGTCACCACGCTGTCGCTGGGCTCCAGCGGGGCTACAAAACTCGCGCGTGTTGCTTCGGGGAGGGCTCGGCTTCCGCTGAGCCGTTCAACAGCCTGTTGGGTATTCACGGCCCAGCTGCATCTGGGCCTTCCGCGGATAGGCCTGCGCTCATCGCACCCACCTTGACGCCCGCCGGGCATTGAGCTGTGCTGTGAGGTAACCCGCCGCCTTGGGCCAGGACGGCATTACCCCAAATCCCATGATTGGCCATGCACCCCTTGCCCGGCGTTGCGTTGCACTGCTGTTTATTCTGGTCTGCGCGCTCATCTGCCAGGCCGCGCGCATCGGTGTTACCACCGGCGACGAGTCCGCCCGCCGGCGAATCGAGGAACTCCGGGCGGAGATCGCGCGGCATGACGCCCTCTATTTCAAGCAAGCCAAGCCCGAGATCACCGATGCCGAATACGACCGGTTGAAGCAGGAGCTGGCTTTCCTGGAAACGGCCAATCCGCAGCTCGCCGCTCCCGCGCCGGCCGTGGGCGACGACCGCACCGGGTCGCTCCCCGACGTGCCCCACCGGGAGCGCATGGGCAGCCTCGACAAGGCCTACACCGAGGCGGAGTGGCGTGCGTTTCATGCCCGGCTCACCAAGGCGCTGGGCCGCACCGACCTCGTCTTCGTGGTGGAGCCGAAATACGACGGCCTCGCCATCAGCCTGACCTACGAGCGCGGTGAACTGGTGCGAGCCGTGACCCGGGGCGATGGCAAGGAGGGCGACGACGTTACCGCCCAGGTGCGGGCCATCGAATCCCTGCCTCACACCCTCAGACCCGGAGCGCAGCCGGCACCCGCGCTCGTTGAATTGCGCGGAGAAATCCACGTGGAGATTGCGGAGTTCGTCCGGATCAACCGCGAGCGCGAGGCGGCGGGGGAGGAACCCTTCGCGCACCCGCGCAATCTTGCCGTCGGCACGCTCAAGTCAGCAGACGACAGCGAAGTGGCGGACCGCCGGCTTTCCCTCGTCTTGTTCGGCTGGGGCGCGTGGCAGGGCGGCGCGGCGCCGAAGTCGCAGCTCGAATTCCTCGGCCAGTTGGGCGCGTGGGGCCTGCCGGTGGTCAAAGACATCCGCATCGCGCGCACGGCCGACGAAGCTTGGGCGGCGGTCAATACGCTCAGCCGTGACCGCGCCAAGCTGGGATTTCCCATCGATGGTGCCGTGGTAAAACTCGACGATGTCGCCTTGCGCGCCCGCCTGGGCGAGTCCGACACGGCGCCGCGCTGGGCCATCGCCTGCAAGTATGCGCCCGAGCGGGCGGCCACGATCTTGCGCGGCATCACGCTGCAGGTGGGCCGCACCGGGGTGCTGACCCCGGTGGCGGAGTTTGATCCGGTTGCCGTGGGCGGAGCCACGATCAGCCGGGCCACGCTGCACAACCGCGACGAGATTGCCCGACGCGACCTTCGCCTCGGTGACACCGTGGAGATCGAGCGCGCGGGTGAGGTTATACCGGCCGTCGTGGGCGTGCGCCTCGACCGGCGACCGGCGGAGGCGCGGCCATATCTTTTTCCCGCGCGCTGTCCGGCTTGCGACACACCGCTGGTGGCCAAATCCGACGAGGCCGCGGTGCGCTGTGTGAATGCCCGGTGCCCGGCGCAACGGCAGCGCCGTCTGGAGCATTTCGCCTCGGCGCAGGCCGTGGATCTGGACGGCTTTGGCGCGGCGACCATCGCGGCGCTGGTCAAGGCCGGCCATTTGAAAACCCCGGTCGATTTTTACCGCCTGCGTCCGACCGATCTGTTGGCAGTGGAAGGCATCGGCGAGAAAACCGCCGACCGCCTGTTGGCGGCGATCGAGCGGAGCAAGTCGGCCGAGCTGTGGCGTTTTGTTGCCGGCTTCAGCATCCCCCAGGTTGGCGCGGTCACCTCGCGGGAGTTGGCGGCCCTCGCGGGTGATCTGGCCGGCTTTGCCCGACTGGGCGGCGACCGGTTGAAGACTGCCGTGGACCAGGCCGTGGCCGAGTCGGTGGCGGATTTCCTGTCCCGCGCGGAAAACCAAAGCGACCTCAGGGCCTTGATCGCAGCCGGAGTCAGAGCCAAAGCCGACCCGCTCGCCCGCGCGAATCTGCAGGGCAAGGTGTTTGTCTTCACCGGCACGCTGCCCGGCCTCCCGCGCGCGCAGGCCGCGCAACTGGTGCAGGCGGCGGGCGGCGTGGTGCGCGACAGCGTCAGCCGGCAGACGGATTATGTCGTGGCGGGCGAAGGGGCCGGGGAGAATTTGGCTGAGGCGACGCGGCTCGGTGTGCGGGTGCTATCGCCGAGGGAGTTTACGGCCATGTTGGCGCTGCCGTAACTCTTGCCAGCGGCGGCCCGACCGTGTTCCGTGCCGGGTCATGGAAATCATCTTTCTCGGCACGGGCACGTCGCAGGGCGTGCCGATGATCGCGTGTGATTGTCCGGTGTGCACTTCGCCGGACGCCCGCAACCGCCGGACCCGCGCCTGCATCCACGTGGTGATGGACGGCCTGCACGTGCAGGTGGACGCCGCGCCGGAGTTCCGGTTGCAGTGTTTGCGCGAGGACGTGCGGCAGATGGACTTTTTCATCCTCACGCACGGGCATGCCGACCACGTCGTCGGCATGGATGACCTGCGGCGCTTTTGCGACCTGATCGGCGGCAACGCGCTGACGGTGTATTCGACCGACGAAGGCATGGCGCGCGTGCTGGCGATCTTCCCCTACGCGATCGCGGAGCGGCCGATCACAAAAGGCTACGCCGCCTTCAAGCTCACGCCGATGCCTGAGGTGCTCGAACTGCCCCAAGGAACGATCCGCTCCACGCTGCTCCCGCATGGCGGCATCAACACGCTCGGCCTAGTCTTTGAAGAGAAGTCCTCGGGCAAACGCTTCGCCTACTACAACGACTGCAAGCGCATCCCCCGCGAAGCGGTCGCGCTCGCCCAAGGAGCCGATGCCGTCGTTCTGGATGGCCTGCGCGTCGAGCCGCACCCCTCCCACATGAACATCGAGGAGGCCTGCGCCGCCGCCGCGGAGATAAAGGGCAAGGCGACATGGATCACCCACCTCACGCACGGCATCGACCACGCGACGTGGAGCGAGAAGCTCGCTCCGCAGGGGGTGCAGCTGGCTTATGACGGCTTGCGGGTCAGACTGTAGCGGCGCTCTGGGAGCGTCGGGGTCGGCAGAAACGCCTCAGAACGGCCAGACTGTCGGAATCACATACATGGCCACGGCGAAGCAGATCAGGTTCAGGGGCACGCCGATCTTGACGAAGTCTTTGAAGCGGTAGCCGCCGATGCCATAGACGTAGGTGTTGGTCTGGTAGCCGATCGGCGTGGCGAAGGCGGCGGAGGCCGCGAAGCAGACTGCGATGACGAAGGGCCGCGGGTCCACGTTGGCGGCGGCGGCCATGCCGATGGCGATGGGCGTCATGAGAGCGGCGACGGCGTTGTTGGAGAGAATCTCGGTCAGCACCATCGTGACGAGGTAGAGACAGGCGAGCATGACCATCGGCTTATGCGGGCCGCTCACGAACAGGTTCACGCCGCTCACGATGTTGTTGGCGACCCAGGCGGCGGCGCCGGTGTGCTGCATGGTCGCGCCGAGGGCGAGCATGCCGAAGATCACAAACAACAGCCGCCATTCGATCGCGTCGTAGGCGTCCTTGGGTTTCAGGCACCCGGTGAGGCACATGAGCACCGCGCCCGCAATCGAGCCGACCTCGATGGGCACGACACCGAAAGTTTCGCCGAGGATGACGGCGGCGAGGGTGGCGAGCACGAGCGGGATGCGGGTGTGCAGCGAGAACGAGGGCAGGGGCGGTCGGTCGAAGAGGATGATGTCGTCGCCTTGGCGCAACCCGGCGACGGCCTGCGGCGTGCCCATCAGCAGCAGGATGTCGCCCATCTGAAGGGGCAGGGTCTCGATTTTTTCGCGGACATTTTCTCCGTCACGCAACACGGCCAGCACGATGGCGCGGTAGCGCTGGCGGAAGTTCAGTTCGCTGATGGAGCGGCCGATGAGCTCCGAGTTTGGGGCAACGGCGCCCTCGAAAACCACGCCCTCGTGGGCGGCGATCTGTTCCAGGCCGGCTTCGGCGGTGAAGTCGAAACCCGGCATCGCGCGGGCCCGGGCGATGCCCGAGGGACGGCAGGACAGCACCAACCGGTCGCCTTCGCTGAGCGGCGTGACCTCGGGGTCCACGGTGATGGCCACGCCGTCGCGCACCACTTCGATCACGCGGAATCCGCGCGCCGACACCAATCCGGCGGATTTGAGGCTTTTGCCGATCAAGGGTGAGGCGGGCGGGACGAAAGCTTCGGTGAGATACTCACGGCGTTCCTCATCGCTGAGGATGGAGGTGAGCGACTCGCGGGCGGGCAGCAGGTATTTGCCGGCGAGGGAGAGATAGAGGGCGCCGATCACGGCGGCGGGCACCCCGATAGAGGCGAGTTCCAGCATCGACATTGCGGGTTCGCCACGGTCCACGAGGATGCCATTCACCACGAGGTTGGTGGACGTGCCGATGAGGGTGCAGCTGCCGCCCAGCACGGAGGCATAGGAGAGCGGGATCAGGAACTTCGAGGCGGGCAGCTTCATCTTGCGCGCGAGGTTCAGGATCACGGGCACAAACACCACCACGACGGGCGTGTTGTTGATCCACGCCGACACGAATGCGATGAGCGCGATTAGCAGGAAGAGCACGATCTGGTAGGGCAGGACGGCCGCCTTCTCGAACCACGAGGAAAGGTAGTCCAGCGCCCCGCAGCGCACTAGCGCCGCACTGAGCACGAACAGAGCTGCGACCGTGATGGGCGCGGGGTTGGCGAAAACCGCCATTGCCTTCTCGCGCGGCAGTACCTGGGTGAGGAGCAGGGTACAGAACACAGCCAAGGCCACCACGTCCGGCGGGTATTTCTCCCACAGGAACGCAAGCAGGGCCAGCAGCAGCAGGCCGAGGACAAAGGCGATTTCCCAAGTCATGAAGGCAGCAATCGGCTTACTAGGCTCAGGCTCGAAGGCGAGTCTAGGTTTTGCAACGGTCACCAGATGATTTATGACAACTTGCTCAAATAGAGATTGCTATAATTCCTACTAAAGGAATGTAGATTAAATCACTGGCCTATGAAACTCTCCAAACGCGGCGAATACGCCCTGCGCTCCCTGATCAACCTTGGCATCGCCGCCAAGGTCGGGCGCCGGCTCGTGCGCGTGACGGAACTGGCCAAGGCCGAGGACCTGCCGATCAAGTTTCTGGAGCAAGTCATGCAGCAATTGCGTGAGGCCGGTTACGTGGAGAGTGAGCGGGGCAAGCATGGCGGCTACCGTCTCGCGAAGCCGGCGGAGGCAATCCCCATCGGCGCCGTCGTGCGGCTGATTGACGGACCGCTCGCCCCCATCGGCTGCGTCAGCCAAACGGCCTACGAGCCCTGCAACTGCCCCGACGAGGCGCACTGCGGCCTGCGCATGCTCATGCTGGATGTGCGCAATGCCATCGCCGCCATTCTCGACCGCTACACGCTCGCCGACGTCGTCGAGGTGACCACGCGCAAGATGCTCACGAGTGGCAAGCCACTGCCGTTCAGCGCAGACGGCCAGATCCTTCCGGCCGCGACCCGCGCCAAGGGCCGCACGTCCAAGTCGCGGGCCCCGGTCTCCAGTCCTACCGAGGGAGTCATCCACCAGATTTTGGGAGATTATGCCATATGAGCCAAATCAGCCAGCCTGCCGCACCCGCGGCTTCCCCCGAGTGGCTGCGCGTCGTGCAGCAGAAAGTCGAGACGCTCCGTTTCGGCGTCGTCCAGCTCGTCGTCCATGACGGCCGGGTGACCCAGATCGAGCGGACCGAGAAGACCCGCATCACCGCGCCGCCCAGCAACAGCCAGGACAGCACCGCCCTGTGACCCATTTCCGCCGACCGCTCTCCCGCGGAGGCATTTCGCCAAAACCTCTGCCATCCCAAGCAAACCGACCCGACCACGGGAAGTTTCCTCACCCAAGTCAAAACCATCATTCCCATGAGGAACTTCAGTCTCCGCCCAACCGCGTCCGCGCTTATCGCGCTACTGGCGCTCCCCGCCGCCTTGCCGGCCGATGAACTCTCCCTGCTTCGCGACCAGCTGCACCAGCTTGAGCAGAAAATCCTGATCCTTGAGCGCAAGCATGAGCTCAAGGACGAGGCCGCCAAAGCCGCTTCCAAACCCACTGCCGTCACCGCCGCCGACAGCCGTGTCGAGATCGCCTCCGGCGACGGTGCCACCTCGCTGCGCCTGCGCGGCCTGGTGCAGGCCGACTATCGTTACTACGATGCCGCCAACGACCCGGCCGACACCTTCCTGCTCCGGCGCGCCCGCCTGATCTTCGAGGGCAAGTTCAACAACCTCTTCAGCTATGTCATCCAGCCCGAGCTGGCCGGCACCATCCAGATCCTCGACGCCAACCTGAACGCCGCCATCACGCCGGCCTTCAACGTGCGCCTCGGCAAGTTCAAGACCCCCGTCGGCCTCGAGCAGCTCCAGTCCGACCCGGTCGCGTTCTTCAACGAGCGCTCCGTCGCCACCAACCTCACGCCCAACCGCGACGTCGGTCTCGCCATTCATGGCGACGTCTTGGGCAAGACCGTAAATTACACGGTCGCGTTGCTGAACGGCGTCCCCGATGGCGGCAGTTCCAGTGGTCCCGATGGCGACAGCGATAAGAGCATCGCGGCCCGCGTGTTCGCCACACCGTTTGCAAACGATAAAGATTCACTGCTCAACGGTCTCGGCGTCGGCTTCGCCGTCAGCGTCGGCGACTACGGCACTACGGCAGGGCGCACCGGCGGTTACCGCACCGACGGCCAGCAAACCTTTTTCAGCTACGATGCTTCCGTTGTCGCCGCTGGCCAGGGCCTTACCTGGTCCCCGCAGGCCTATTTCTACCAAGGGCCCTTCGGCATCCTCGCCGAGTATGTCGGCTCCTCCATCGAGGTGCAGCGCCCGACCTTTGGCGTGCGGAAGGTCGAGAACTTCGGCTACAACCTCTCGGTCGGCTACGTGCTGACCGGCGAGGACACCACCTACCGCGGCGTGACGCCCAAAACCGTGTTCAATCCCGCCGCCGGCACCTGGGGCGCATTCGAAATCGTCGGGCGGATCTCCGGCCTTGATGTGGACGACACCGTCTTCGCCGGACCGGCCGGCTCCCGTTTGGCCAATCCCAACACCAGCGCCACCCAGGTCACAGCCTACGGTCTCGGTCTGAATTGGTTCCTGTCCCGCTCCGTGCGGGCCAATTTCAACCTTTTCCAGAACAAATTTGAACTCGCTCCCGGAGCGGCGCCCGCAGCTGACGCGCTCATTGCCGACGACGAGACCACGTTCATCACCCGAGTGCAGCTCGCTTTCTGAACTGGAGAATTAATTCCATGAAACCGTTATATTTTCTGATCCTCACTCTGCTCGTTCCGGTGCTGGCGGCGGCGGAGAAAACCGTCATCCGGGTGGGTTACTTCCCGAACGTGACCCATGCACAGGGCGTCATCGGCAGTCACGGCACTCGCGATGGCCGCGGCTGGTTCGAGCAGCAGCTCGGCCCGGATGTCACCGTCCAGTGGTTCCCCTTCAACGCCGGGCCCAGCGCGATGGAGGCGATCTTCGCCGGGTCCATTGACCTCACCTACGTCGGCCCCAACCCCGCGCTCAACGCCTACATCCGTTCGCGCGGCGACGAGATTCGCGTGCTGGCCGGCGCTGCTCAGGGCGGCGCGGCCCTCGTGGTCCCGGGCAGCGGGAAAATTTCTACCCCCGCGCAGTTTAAGGGCCTGCGCCTCGGCACCCCGCAGCTGGGCAACACTCAGGACGTGGCCGCCCGGGCCTGGCTGGCCGCGCAGGGTTTCCGCATCACCCTCACCGGCGGCGATGTGTTCGTGTTGCCCACCGCCAATCCGGACCAGCTCGGGCTTTTCCAGCAGGGCCGCCTCGACGCGGTCTGGACCGTCGAGCCCTGGGTCTCGCGCCTGGAGCTGGAGGCCGGCGGCAAGGCGCTGCTCGAGCAGCCTGACGCGATCACCACCATCCTGGTCACCAGCGTGAAATTCCTGCGCACGCAGCCGGCCCTCGTGGCCAAGTTCAAGGCCGCCCACCTTGGCCTCACGGACTGGATCAACGCCCATCCTGACGAGGCCCGCGAGCGTGTGCGTGCCGGCCTGAGCGCGGAGACCAAGCGCGAGATTTCCGCCGTGCTGGTCGCCAGCGCGTGGAAGCGGCTTACCTTCACCGGCGAAGTGGCGCAGCCCCGATTTGACGCCCTCGTTAAGGAGGCGCAGAGCGTCGGCTTCCTGCGCAACGCCATCCCGCTCGACCGCCTGTTCTCCTCCCAGCCATGACCCCGGAACTCCAATCCCCGCCCTCCGCGCGGCTCGCCATCGACAAGGTATCCAAGTGGTTCGAGACCTCGCGCGGTCGCGTGCATGCGCTCGACAACATCAGCCTGCAGATCACCGAGGGCGAGTTCGTGTGCCTGGTCGGACCCAGTGGCTGCGGGAAATCCACGTTGCTGAACATGATCGCGGGATTGGAGCTGCCGGGGCAGGGCACTGTCGCGGCGGCCGGCCAGCCGATCAAGGGGCCGAGCCGCGAGCGCATGATGATGTTCCAGGAGTCGGCGCTGTTTCCCTGGCTCGATGCTTTCGGCAACGTCATGTTCAGCCTCAAGCGCAAGCCCGGCCTGACCGATGCCGAGCGGCGCGAGATCGCGGACTACTACCTGAAGCTCGTGGGGCTGGAGAAATTCCGCCACGCCAACATCCACGAGCTGTCCGGCGGCATGAAGCAGCGCGTGGCCCTCGCGCGCTCGCTCGCCCCGAATCCCCGTGTGCTCCTGATGGACGAACCGTTTGCCGCGCTTGATGCCATGACCCGCGAGCAGCTCTACGGTGACCTGCAGCGCATCTGGCAGCAGCGCAACGTGACCATTGTTTTCGTCACGCACAACGTGCGCGAGGCGGTGTGCCTCGGCGATCGCGTCGTTTTGTTTTCACCGCATCCCGGACGCATCCGCGAGGAGTTCCGGGTGGAGCTGTCCCGCCCGCGCGACATCAACAGCGTCGAGGTGGCGGGTTACGCCACGCGCATCACGCGGACCCTGAAGGAACACATGGAACACGGAGCCGGCATCTGATGAAACGATTTCTTACCGCATCCGCCTTTTTCCTGCTGCTGATTGGCGCCTGGCACTGGGCCTTCGTGGCCAAAATCTGGTCGCCCGTCCTCGTGCCCTCGCCGGAAAGCGTGGGCCTCTACCTCTGGGAGGCGCTGCGCGACGGCACGCTCTGGGCCAGCTCGGTGGTTACGATGAAACGCCTGGTCGCCGGCTATCTCATCGGCCTGGCCGCGGGCGTGCCGCTGGGTTTCCTCACGGCCCGCGTGCAGACCCTGCGCGACACACTCGGCGTGCTGGCGCTGGGCCTGCAGGGGCTGCCGAGCGTCTGCTGGGTGCCGCTGGCACTGTTGTGGTTCGGTCAAACCGAGGGCGCCATGCTCTTCGTCGTGGTGATGGGCACGCTGTGGTCCGTCATCCTCGCGACGGAGACCGGCGTGCGGAACGTCAACCCGCTCTACGTCCGCGCGGCCAGCACCATGGGCTCGACCGGTCTGCACATGTGGGTCTTCGTCATGCTGCCGGCCTCGCTGCCGTTCATCGTCAGCGGCATGAAGCAGGGCTGGGCCTTTGCCTGGCGCTCGCTCATGGCGGCGGAGATTTACGTGACCATCCTCACCGGCTTCGGCCTCGGCCACCTGCTGCATTACGGCCGCGAGCTGAACGCCATGGAGCAGGTTGTCGCCATCATGCTGCTGATCGTCCTGATCGGTCTGCTGGCGGACAAAATCCTGTTCTCCCCCTGGGAGAAGTTCCTGCACCGCCGCTGGGGCACGGAAAAATAACTCGTGATAGGACATGGCTCCCATTTGCCTTTCGGTCGCTTTTCACTGAACTGACGAACCTCAACCCCCACGCCCACCATGGCCAGGATCTACAACGACATCACCGAAACCATCGGCAACACGCCGCTCGTGCGCCTCAACCGCACCGCCGCCGCCCACGGGGCCCAGGCGGAAGTCCTCCTCAAGCTCGAGTTCTTCAACCCGCTCTCCAGCGTGAAGGACCGCATCGGTTTCTCGATGATCGATGACGCCCTGAAGTCAGGCAAGATCACCCAGGACACCGTCCTGATCGAGCCGACCTCCGGCAACACCGGCATTGCCCTGGCCTTCGTCGCCGCGGCCAAGGGCCTCAAGCTCATCCTCACCATGCCCGAGACCATGAGCACCGAGCGCCGCAAGCTGCTCAAGATCCTCGGCGCGCGTCTCGTTCTCACCGAGGGACCCAAGGGCATGAAGGGCGCCATCGCCAAGGCCGAGGAGTTGCAGGCCAAGATCAAGGGCTCCGTCATTCTCCAGCAGTTCGCCAATCCCGCCAATCCCGCCATCCACCGCAAGACCACCGCCGAGGAGATCTGGAAGGATACCGACGGCAAGGTGGACATCGTGGTCGCCGGTGTCGGCACCGGCGGCACGGTCACCGGCGTCGGTGAGGTGCTGAAGCAGAAGAAAGCCGGCGTGAAGGTCGTCGTGGTCGAGCCCGACGCGTCCCCGGTCCTCTCCGGCGGCGCCCCCGGCCCGCACAAGCTGCAAGGCATCGGCGCCGGCTTCGTGCCCGCCGTGCTCAACACCAAGGTTTACGACGAGGTCATCCGCGTGAAGGAGGCCGATTCCGGTCCGGTGTCGAAGCAGGTCAACCAGCTCGACGGCATTCCGATCGGTATCTCCTCCGGCGCCATCGTCTGGTCCGCGCTCCAGCTGGCCAAGCGCCCCGAGAACAAGGGCAAGCAGATCGTCGCCATCATCCCGTCGAGCAGCGAGCGCTACCTCTCCACCTGGCTCTTCGCCGACGTGAACGTCGAGAGCGACTCGATCGACGACCTCCTGGCGTCGAACGCCTGAGAGAGGGCTGCGACAGAATTCTAGTTTCAAGCCGGCGCCGCAGGGTGCCGGCTTTTTGTTTTCAGATTCGTGGAGGGCCGAACTCCTGTGAGGCCGGGTTTAGCACTGGATGCTTCGTTTCACTCAGCATGACAGGTGCTGGGATCATTCTCTTGGCGTGTCATTCTGAGCGGAGAAAAGAATCCAGCGGAATGCGCTTCGCTAGTATTCATATAAGGTCGGGCCTAGGCCCGACCTCGGGCGGGAGGTCGTCGCAAGCGACGACCCTATAGGGGAGAATCACCCACGCTTCAGCTTCAGCAGGCGTTCGCCCGCAGCGTGGAGTGTCTCGGCGCGCTTGGCGAAGTTCAGGCGGATGTAGCGGTGCTCGGGCGTGGGGAAGAACACCGAGCCGGGCACTCCCGCGACGCCGATCTCCTTCGTCATCCAGCGGGCGAACTCTACGTCGTTGGCGTAGCCGAAGGGAGATATGTCCACCATGACGAAGTAGGCGCCCTGCGGCTGCGTGTAGCTCAGGCCGGTGCGGTCGAGGTAACCGAGCAAAATGGCGCGTCGCTCGGCGTATTCGGCGGCGAGGCCGGCGTAGTAGCTGTCGGGCAGGTTCAGGCCGGCGACGATGGCGTGCTGCAGCGGAGCGGCGGCGCCGACGGTGAGGAAATCGTGGACTTTGCGCCCCTGCGCGACGAAGGCCGGGTCGGCGAACACGTAGCCGAGCCGCCAGCCGGTGATGGCGAAGGTCTTCGAGAGCGAGCTGCACATCACCGTGCGCTCGGCCATGCCGGGCAACGCGGACATGTAGCTGTGCGTATGCGAACCGAAGACGATGTGCTCGTAAACCTCGTCGGTGATGATGAAGACATCGAATTCCTGCGCGAGGGCGGCGATCTGCTCGAGCTCGGCGCGCGTGAAGACCTTGCCGCAGGGGTTCGACGGGTTGCAGAGTATGAAGGCCTTGATGCCACTGGCGAAAACTTTGCGGAGTTCCGCGAGGTCGAAGGTGTAGTCGGGCGGGTTGAGCGTCGCGAAGACCGGCGTCACGCCCGAGAGGATGGCGTCGGCGCTGTAGTTTTCGTAGAACGGGGAGAAGAGGCCGATCTTGTCGCCCACGTCGGCGACGGTCATCACCGCGACCATCATCGCCTCGGTGGCGCCGCAGGTGACGATGAGGTGGCGGTCGGGATCGCATTCGAGTCCGGTGAAGCGCGTAAGCTTGCGCGCCAGCGCCTGCCGCAGCGGCGTCGCGCCCCAGGTGACGGCGTATTGGTGGTTCGGACCGTCCATCTCGGCCTTGGCCGCGTCGAGCACGACCTTGGGCGGATTGAAGTCGGGGAAGCCTTGCGAGAGATTGATGGCCCCGTGCTGGGCGGCCACGCGCGTCATCTCGCGGATGAGCGACTCGGTGAAAACAGAGGTGCGGCGGGACGTGCGCGGCATGGGAAGCAGAGGATGCCGGTTGCCGTTTTGCCCGCAAGCGGGCCGCTTGGCATAAAGACCTTAAGGTGTACGTCTAAACTCCGGTGTGTTCCGAGAAGCTGAGGACTGGAACGGAGCTTTCCAAGAAGCGGTGATTATCGAATGTCCCTACCGTCATCCTGAGCCGTGCGAAGGATCCAGCAGGATAATCGGTACCAGACATTACTTGGATCCTTCTCCCGCAGGCGCGGGATCAGGATGACGATCTTCGCGGGTTCCACCCTGATTCAGGGCATCGTGATTGCTTTCTCGAGGGACTTGGCTTCGGCGGGATCGGCGTCTTTGAGGGCGTTGGAAATGTTCAGCACGTCGTCGGTCAGGGCCTGCTTCTTCTCGCGCTTGTGGTCCTCAATCGCGCGCTCGGCGAGGGACTGGCCGAAGAGGGGCAGGGTGAACTTGTTCAACGCCTGGTCGAGCTGCGTGTATTTTTGCTTCGCGAGCACGTTGCCGAGGTCCTTCGAGGCATAGACGATGTCGGCATTCAGGCGCGGGCGCGGCTTCTGCTTCACCGTCATCTTGGGCAGCACGAGCACGTCGGGATCGGTGGGCGTGTTGGGCTGGTCGAGCTGCTTGGGCGCGGCCGGGGGCGGTGGAGCGTAGGTCGGCAGGCCGGGCAGGAGGCTGGCGCGCTCCGGAACCGCCGGACGGACCGGCACGGCGATCACCGCCGCGGACGTAGATTCGGACGATGGCTGGGCCGCCGCAGGCGTGTCCTCGGCCCGGGAGATCACGGTCAGAGCCAGCAGAATGAGGCCGAGTTTTGCCGTCGTTTCCATACAAAGAAAGGAATGCAGAAAGGTGGAGGTTTCGAGTGAAAAAAATGACTGGGCCGGCTGGGTTGCCACGCCGGACTCCGTGGGCTCGCGGTGACCGGCGGACTGGAGATATTCACCTACTTTTTCGGCAGGCCGCCGGCCGGGCGGGTGGTGTGGGAGTTGTCGAGGTCGCGCTCCAATTTCTTGGTGGCGTTCGGATCGAGTGAGCGCGCGGCATCCGAGACATGCCGCAGGCGGTCGAGTTCCCGCCGCTGGTAGATCGCCTTGCCGCGTTCGGCCTTGGAGGGGCTCAGGATGGGGATCGTAAATTTGTTCAGCAGATAGTTCAGCGGACCGTCCTTGGCGATTTCGTCGAGGTAGAGGTTTTCCATCTTCCGCTTGAAGTCGTCGCGGCTCATGAGCTGATCGGCCGCGTCGGGCGGCAGGCGTTTTTCCTTCACGGTCAGCTTGGGCAGAATGAGCACGTTGGGGTCGCTGGTCTGGGAACCTTCGGTACCGGCGGAGCCGCCCTCGGCCGGGGCGGCCGGCGGTTGGTAGGTGGGCAGGCCTTCGCGGATCTTGGCGCTGATGTCGCGGGAAATGCGCGCCGGCTCCGGCTCGGCGGCGGATAGGGCCGCCGCGAGTCCGATCACGGGAAGAAGCAACCCGGCCGGTTTCATGTGTGCGCTGGGTTGGAACCGCAGGACGCGGTTTGGTTCCGGGGAAAGTCAGGGACCTTGTAGCAGCGTTGGATCCCGCGTCCGCGGGAGACAACGTGGCCGTTCCAAACCACGCTTTCATCCCGCAGCGGGATTCAAGCGCCGTTGCTACATCCGCTTACTTCAGCGATGCGGCCAAGGCCTGCAGGCGGGGCCAGTGGGCTTCGGGGATGCTGGCGCCGAGGTGTTGCACGCACTCCGCGCCGAGGGCGGAGCCGAGGGCGCCGGCGGAGGCGAGGGACTTGCCCCGCAGCCAGGCATAAAGGAAGCCGCCGGCCCAGGCGTCGCCCGCGCCGGTGGTGTCGGCGACGTGGTTGACCTTGACGGGCGCGATGCGGTGCAGCTCGGCGCCCTTGGCCACCCAGGCGCCGTCCTTGCCGATCTTCACGGCGGCGATACCACCGAAGGCCGCGATGTGGCGGGCGTAGTCGTCGTAGCCGGCATCCTTTTGGAACAGCGCCTTGGCCTCGTCCTCGTTGGCGAAGACCACATCCACGCCCTGCTTGAGTTGGGCGAGAATCCAGTCGCGGGCGACGTTGACGACCTCGAAGGAGGAAAGTTCGAGGCTGATGGTACAGCCGGCGGCGCGGGCGGTGGCGGCGACTTTTTCGGCGAGGGCGGGATTGAAGAGCAGGTAGCCCTCAATGTGCGCGTGCATGGCGCCGCGGAAATCGTCCACGCTGATCTGGTCGGGGCTGAGCGTCATGGCGGCGCCGAGGTGGGTGCGCATGGTGCGCTGGCCGTCGGCCGTGACCATGGAGAGGCAGCGTCCGTGGGGCAGGTTGGTGCGTTTGAAGCGCGTGCCGTCGCCGCCGGCGGCGGTGAAGTTCGTGCGGTAGTCCTCGCCGGTCTTGTCCGTGCCGGTCATCCCCACGAAGGTCGTGCGCAGGCCGAGCTTCGTGGCGCCAAGCACCGCGTTGGCGGCCGAGCCGCCGGGCGCCTGGGCTGCGGCGCCGCCGAGGCGACCGAGCAACCGCTCAATGTCACTGTCGTCCACCAGCACCATGCCGCCGATGTCGCCGGGCACGTTCGCGCGGAGGAAAGCATCGTCCACGCGGGCGATGAAATCCATGATGGGGTTGCCGATGCCGAGAAGTTCGAAGGAGGACATGAAAGGAGGTATCTAGAATAAACCGGCAGGCTTAGGGAAACCACTAATTGACACTTATGAACACTAATCAGAGCCCATGCTTGGATGGGTAATTAGTGGCCCATCAGTGTGGATTAGTGGTTAAGCTCGCCTCACATCACCGTCAAATTCGTGGCCAGGATGGGCTCGTCGTCCACCTCGATGAGGATGGAGTAGTCGCCGGGCTGCTCGAAGCGGAGATTACGGAGCTCGTTGATCAGGTTGATGCGGTGCAACGGACTCTGGGACTCGAATTCGCGGTGCAGGAGCTCGACCGGGTTGGTCGGGTCGAGGCCCATGGACATCTTGACGCGGTGCTTGCCGGGTTGAACGTCGGTCAGGGTCAGGAACCAGACCATGTAGGGATGAACGACCGGAAAAGAGCGGGCCTTGATGTTGGAAAACACGCCCAAGATGGTGTGTTTGCCCGAAGCGGGGTCGATATGGACGCCATCGCAGGTGATCCAGGCCAGGAGGGAGGGTTTGGACTGCACGGGGCGACGATTAGGCCGCTAGGAACAAGTTCCAAGTATCAAGTATCAGGAAGGGGCAGGGGGGCGGGTTCGTTCTTGTTACTTGATCCCTCTCACTTGGCACTTTCTCCCAGAGGGGAATTGGGCCTGCGGCCACCTTTTTCTTGTGTCTGGAAACCGGGGCGCATTTACCCAAGGGCGATGAAGTATATTTTCGTCACCGGCGGCGTGGTTTCATCCTTGGGCAAAGGGCTCACGGCGGGTGCGCTCGGCGCCCTGCTCGAGATGCGCGGGCTCACCGTGCGCATCCAGAAGTTCGACCCCTACCTGAACGTGGATCCGGGCACGATGAGCCCGTTCCAGCACGGCGAGGTTTACGTCCTCGACGACGGCGCCGAGACCGACCTCGACCTCGGCCACTACGAGCGCTTCACGTCGGGCAAGCTCAGTCGCGCCAACAGTCTTTCTTCCGGCCAGATCTATGAGGCCGTCATCGCCAAGGAGCGCCGCGGTGACTACCTCGGCAAGACCGTGCAGGTGATCCCGCACGTCACGAACGAGATCAAGGAGCGCATCTACAAGGGCGGTAAGGGCGTGGACGTGCTGATCACCGAGATCGGTGGCACCACCGGCGACATCGAGGGCCTGCCGTTCCTCGAAGCGCTGCGCCAGTTCGCCCTGGAGGTCGGACCGAAGGACTGCATTTTCATCCACGTCACGCTCGTGCCCTACGTGACCGCGGCGGGCGAGCTGAAGACCAAGCCCACGCAGCAGAGCGTGGCCAAGCTCCGCGAGATCGGCATCCAGCCGCACCTGCTGGTCTGCCGTTGCGAGAAGCCGCTCACCCTCGAGATGCGCGAGAAGCTCTCGATGTTCTGCAACGTTCCTGTGAAGGCCGTGTTCGCCGCCGAGGACGTCGAGTCTTCGATCTACGAGCTGCCCGGCATGCTCCAGAAACAGGGCATGGACCAGCACGTGTGCGACTTGCTCGGCATCAAGAACCGCGCGAACCCGAAGAACATCTGGGCCGACATCGTCCACCGCATCAAGTCGCCCAAGCACGAGGTGAAGATCGGCGTGGTGGGCAAATACATCGAGCTGCAGGACGCCTACAAATCCGTCTATGAGTCGCTGGCCCACGCCGGCATCGCCAACCACTGCCGCGTGAACGTCGTGCGCGTGGACGCCGAGGAGCTCGAGACCGCGGCCGGACTGAAGCAACTCAGCAAGCTGGATGGCATTCTGGTCCCCGGTGGCTTCGGCAACCGTGGCATTGAGGGCAAGATCGCCGCTGCCGGCTACGCCCGGAAGAACAAGATTCCTTACTACGGCCTCTGCCTCGGCCTGCAGGTCGCGATGATCGAGTTCGCCCGCAATGTGCTCGGCCTGAAAAAGGCCAACTCGATGGAAATCGACCCGCAGACGACCGAGCCGGTGGTCGTGCTGATGGACGAGCAGCGCAACGTCGTCGCCAAGGGCGGCACCATGCGCCTTGGCGCCTACGAGACCAAGCTCAAGCCCGGCACGCTCGCCCGCAAGGCCTACGGCACCGAGAGCGTCTCCGAACGCCACCGCCACCGTTACGAGGTGAACAACGACTACATCGAGCGCTTCGAGAAGGCGGGCATGATCATCTCCGGCTGGAATCCCAAGCGCGGTCTCGTCGAGATCGGCGAATTGAAGGACCACCCGTGGTTCCTCGGCGTGCAGTGCCACCCCGAGTTCCAGTCCAAGCCCAACCGCGCCCACCCGCTCTTTGCCGCCTTCATCGCCGCCGCGATCAAGCGGAAGAAGAAGGGCTAAAGCAGTTATTTCTGTCATCCCGAGCGAAGCGAAGGACCCAGGACTGCAATCGCATCGTGACACATTCTGGATACTTCGCTTCGCTCAGATCCGAGCCGTAAGGCGACAATCCGCCATGACCCGCTAAGTTAGTTTTATGCTCTTCGACCCCAAGAAACTCCTCCTCATCGCCGGGCCCTGTTCGCTCGAGAATGAGACCGTTTGCCGCAGTGTGGCGGTGGTGCTGGCGAAGCTCGCGAAGAAGCACAAGGAGCTGAACATCGTCTTCAAGGGCTCGTTCGACAAAGCCAACCGCACGTCCCTCGGCGGACGGGGCACGGGTCTGAAGGAAGGCCTGCGGTTGCTCGCGCTCATCAAGAAGGATTACGGCTTTCCCGTGCTGACCGACATCCACGAGCGCCAGCAGTGTGCGCCGGTCGCCAAGGTGTGTGACGTTCTGCAGATCCCGGCGTTTCTGTGCCGCCAGACCGACCTGCTGCTCGCCGCCGCCAAGACCGGCGCGGTCGTCAACGTGAAGAAGGGCCAGTTCCTCTCGCCGCAGGAAATGGCCTTTGTCACCGGCAAGTTGAAACAGGGCAAGGCCGCCGAGATCTGGCAGACGGAGCGCGGCACGACTTTCGGCTACCAGAACCTCGTCGTGGACATGCGCAGCTTCGCGATGATGAAGGCGCACGGTCATCCCACGGTTTTCGACGCCACGCACAGCGTGCAGCTGCCCGGCGCGGGCGGCGGCAAGAGCAGCGGCAAGCGCGAGTTCGTGCCCCCTCTGGCCAAGGCCGCGCTCGGCGCCGGCGCCGACGGGCTCTTCATCGAGACGCATCCCGATCCGGACAACGCGATCTCCGACGGCCCCAACATGGTGCCGCTCGACCAGCTCCCCGCGCTCATCGCCACCTGCGTGGCGGTGTGGAAAGCGGTGCGGAGTTGATTCGCCGAGAACACAAAGGAGCGAAGCTGCAAAGGGATGGCTTTGCTCCTTGGCTGCTTCTTGTTTTCAATCTGCTCGGAGTTCGTTGCTCAGGATGCTCAACGCGTAGAGCGCGGCGGTGTCGCTGCGCAGCACCAACGGGCCGAGGGTCACGGGCAGGAAGCCGGCGGTGATCGCGGCGGTCATCTCGGCGGGCGAGAAATCTCCTTCGGGGCCGACCAGCCAGAGGGCGTGGCGCGGCGGGTGACCGTGCTGGGCGGTGAAGCGGGCGAGCGTCTGCTTCAGGGTCGTCGTGCCCGCGTGCAGGCTGGCGACCAGGCGCAAGTCGTAGCTGCCGCTGGTGGCGAGAAACGCGTCGAATTTCTGAACGGGCACGATTTCCGGCAACCACGGGTTGCCGCACTGCTTCGCGGCCTCGATGGCGGTCGTGCGCCATTTCTCGACTTTTTTGTCCGCACGGTCGCCATCGAAGTGGACCTGGGTGCGCTCGCTGAGGAGCGGCACGATGCGCGCGGCACCGACCTCCGTGGCCTGGCGGACGATGTCGTCCATCGTCGCACCCTTCGGCAGCGCCTGCGCAAGGCTGATCGCGAACGCGCGTGTCGCGGCCGGCCGGATTGACTTCACTCGCAGCACGGCGCCGTGCTTGGCGGGATCGGCGCACTCGGTCAGCCATTCGCGGCCGCGACCATCGAAGGCCACGACCAGATCACCCCGGCTGCAGCGGTTCACCACAACCAGGTGATGGCTCTCCTCCGGCGACAACCGGATCTCCGCCGCGCCGGCGGGCACATCGGGGGAGTAGGCGCGAAAGTCGGGCATGCGCGACGATTACGTCGCGAAGTAACAAGTGCCAAGTAACAAGTTCCAAGGAAAGCAGGCGGAGCTGACCTGATTCGCTCGGTCCTGATCCTTGCTACTTGCTACTTGGTCCTTCGTTATCCGATCGCCGGAAAACGAACAGGTGATTCAGGCCGAGTTGGAAGCTGGAATGGTGCTCCAATTCGAGACCGGCGGCGGTGAAGATCGGGCCGGTGTCCGCGGGTTTGAAGCCGTGGTGCTCCTCCAGGCTCATGCCGTCGGCCAGGCCGAGGCGCACGAGGGTGTGCACGATATCGTCCACGCGCGGCGAGGGCACGGTCATGATGAGGCGTCCGCCGGGCGAGAGCAGACGCCGGGCCTCGCGCGCCAGCGGGGCCTTGTCGCGGATGTGTTCCAGCGTCGCCAGCAGGGTGATCGCGTTGAAGCGGCCGGCGGGAAAGTCGAGCGGCTCGGCAAACGGCACGGCCTTGAGCACGAACGAGTCCGTTTCCCGCGGCTGAGCGAGCGGATCGAGGCCGACACTTTCGCGGATGGAGCCGCCGAGTCTTTCGAGGAACTCGCCCTGGTGGCAGCCGATGTCGAGCACGCGGGCTCCGGGCCGCAGCCAGGCGCGGACCTTGTGTTCACGCCAGGATTGTAGCCACCGATCAATGAGTTTCATGCGCTTTGAAGAGCACAGTTGGAGACACGGTGCATTCTGACAAGATTGTGTTACCCGGGCACGTGAATCGGCGCCAATAACATATCGGACCGAGACGGCCTGCCAGCCGTAGCCACTCAGCAGGCGCATCGGAAATGAATCGCCCTCCTTCGCCAAGGGCTACGGACGGCAGCCTTCGCGCTCGCTTCGCTCGGCGAAGGCTGGTGCCCGGGGTGGGGGTCGAACCCACAAGACTTTAGAGGTCGGTGGATTTTGAGTCCACTGCGTCTGCCAATTCCGCCACCCGGGCGACAGAAGGTGCGAAGCAAACCGAGCTTCCCCGCCATGTAAATCCGTTTTTCGTCAGCCGCCGGACTTGACCGGTGTCACGGGCGGGGGCGTTCCGAGGCCGAATTCGGAGAAATCGTTGTGCACCCCGGTGTAGGGCCGGTCCTGTTTGTAGATCTGGAGGATGCGGCCGTGCTCGTAGTCGGTACTGGGAAAGATTCGCGGTTCCTCCCCGGGGAGAAAAAGGGCGGTGTAGGCCTGCTGGCGGTCAACAAGGCGGCGGATGACGAGCATAGCCGGATATATAGCCGGGGCTGCCATTTCTGCCAGCGACAACGCGGAGCCGATGCCTGAGCAAGAGGCAGGGCCGACGGTGCTGCCGACGGCGATGTAGCCCATTGTTTACTCGACAAAGGCGTCGGACGAATGCTCCTGAGGACTGCCCAGGCTTTCTTGGTTTGATCATCCCCACCTCGCTCAACGCCCCGCCGGTGAAAAATTTCCGCCCTTTCCTGCTGTTCGCGACCAGTCTGGTGATCGCGGCCGCGACCGAGATTCCGGTGCCGACCACGGGGCCCATCACGCGCATCGGTGAAGTCCGGGCGCTGTCGCGCGAGGAGGCCGCCAAGGGTCACCCGGTCCATGTGCACGGGGTGGTGACGTGGCGTGGCTTCCGCGACCAGATGACGGTGCAGGATGCGACCGGAGGCAGTTGGATCCTGGTGGGTGATGCGCGCCAGCGCCGGCTGTGGGTGGCGGACGAGGCCTTGCTCAAATCGATCCGGGTCGGCCACGTGTTGGAAATTGAGGGCCTCACCGATCCCGGGGCCTATGCGCCGGGCATCCTGCCGCGGAAGATGCAGATCCTCGGCGAGCAGGCCCTGCCGCCGGCCCGTCCGATTGATCCCGCCCGCTTTTTCAGCGGAGCCGAGGCCGGACTGCGGGTGGAGGCGCGGGGCGTGGTGCAAGGTTATCAGCAGGCCGAAAACGGGTGGACGCTCCACCTCGACGGCAATCCCGGCCGCTTTACCGTCGAATTCCCGGCGGCGGCGCTGCCAGATCCGGAATCGCTGGTTGACGCAGAGGTGCGGGTGACCGGCGTGGCCGTGACCCGTGTTAACACCCGGGGCGAGATCACCATGCCGCGCATCTACAGCAGCCAGGCCACGGAACTTGTCGTCGAGCGGGCGGCCACGGAACCATTCACCGCTCCGCTCATGCCGCTCGACCGGTTGCTGCCGTTCCGGGTCGAGCCCACCGGTCCGCACCGGCTGCGCGTGATCGGCACCGTGACCTACGCCCTGCCGGGAAGATTTCTCTATCTGCAGGAGGGCAAAGGCGCGGTTCGCGTGGAAACCCACTCACCGGAGGAATTTCGGATTGGCGACCGGGTGGAGGCCGCGGGCTTCGTGGACATGGCGCGTGCGATCGGCACGTTGACGGGCGCCCGGTTGCGCAAGCTTAGTGGCGGCACCGCGCCGGCCGCGGTGGCGATCACCCCGGAGGCCATCATCGACCTGAACAACGCCGCGCTCGATGCGGGGCATATGTCGGAGCCCCACGATTTTGACGGCCATCTCGTGCGCTTTCGCGCCAACCTGACGGCCATGCAGGCGGCCGCGGATGCGCGGCAGCCGTGGCGCCGGCTGCTGTTGCAACGCGGGGGCGCAATTTTCAGCGCGATTCTGCTGGCCGGTCCCGCACAGGAACTGGATGTCCTGCTGCCGGGCAGCGAACTGGAGGTGACCGGGATTGTGCAGCTCGAATATTCGGCGGTGGACGAGCCCCGGGTGTCGCTGCGGCCGAACCGGCTCGACGTGATCCTCCGCAGCGCCGCCGACGTGCGGGTGCTGCAGGCACCGTCCTGGTGGACAGCGCAGCGGCTGCTCGCCGCCATGGCGGCGGTGGCCGTGGCCTTTGGCGCCGCGCTGGTCTGGGCGGCGCAATTGCGCCGGCAGGTGCGCCGCAAGACCGAGCAACTGGCCGTGGAGATGCAGGCGCGCCGGAATGCGGCGATCGAGTTCCATGCCACGTTGCGCGAGCGCAACCGGTTGGCGGCGAACCTGCACGACACGCTGTTGCAGACGCTCGGCGGCATCGGTTTTCAGATCGGGGCCGGCGAGGCCGAGGCGGCCCTGCCGGACCGGGCAGGCAAGCCGATCACCCATCTGGCCGTGGCACGCCGGATCCTCGAGCACGCCGTGCAGGAGCTGCGCAGCTCGGTGTGGGCGCTGCGCAGTCCGCCGATGCAGGGGAAAAGTTTTCCGGAGGCATTGCAGTCCGTGGTGGAGCGCGAGGGCGCCGGCCACGCAGCGCGTATCGAGGTGCGCACCGAGGGGGATTTCACCCATCTTTCCGACTTTGTCGCGGGCAACCTGGTGTTCGCCGCGCAGGAGGCGCTGCGCAACGCCCTCAAGCACGCCGCGCCACGCGTAATCACCCTGGAGGCGAAGACGACGGAACGTCCCGATTGGATCACGGTTGTGATCAGCGATGACGGCACGGGCTTCACCCCCGGGCAAGAGGTGGGGGCGAATCAGGGGCATTTCGGGCTGGTGGGCATGCGCGAGCGCATCGAGCGGCTCGAGGGCACGCTGCGCGTGGACAGCGCTCCCGGCCGCGGCACCACCATCCGGCTCGAGGTGCCCGTTCGTTCCTACGATGAGACCGTTGCCTGAGGCCCTGACTACCCGAACGGGTCATTGCCGACCACACTGATCATCCGCACACTGGACTTACGCCTCCCCCCATGTCCCGCTCCATCGCGCCCACACCCATCCGCCTGATCCTGGTGGACGACCATGTCGTGTTACGGGCGGGGCTCGCCAACGTGCTGAGCTTTGAGCCCGGCATGCAGGTGGTCGCGCAAGGTGACAGTGGCGAGGCGGCGGTCGAGCTGTGGCGCAAGCACCGGCCGGATGTGATGCTGCTGGATCTGTGCATGCCCGGCATCGACGGCGTCGAGACCCTGCAGCGCCTGCGGCAGGAATTTCCCACGGCGCGGGTGCTGATCCTGACCTCCTCCGAGGCGCCCGAGGAAGTGCGGCACGCCCTTGCCGCGGGCGCGTGCGGCTTTGTGACCAAGACGATCCATCCGGCGGAGCTCATGGCCGCGATCCGGCAGGTGCATGCGGGCGGGAACGTGATCGGCCAGGCGGTCGCCGCCCATCTGGCGATGGAGCAGCAAGGGGGCAGCATTTCGAGGCGCGAACTGGAGACGCTCGGCTTCGTGCGGCAGGGCTTCACCAACGCCGAGATCGGCCGGCTGATGGGAGTGTCGGAGAACACCGCCAAGGCCCACGTGCGCGCGTTGCTCACCAAGCTGCAGGCGGCGGATCGAGCCGAGGCGGTGGCGCGCGGCTTCGAGCGCGGGCTGCTCAAGGCCTGAGCGCCGGGTTTCGCGGGCGGTTATCCGTTCGGGTAATAGCGCGGGCTGGGGAAAGGTATAGGATGCGGCGGTTCTTAGACCCGTCTGCCCCGTTCGTCCCCTAACCCCATGAACCACCTCATACCCACGATTGCGCCGGCGCCCCAAGGGCCCGGCTTCCGCCTCGCGGCGGTCCTGCTCGCCGCGACGGCTGTTTCCCTGACCGCCCAAACCGATCCCGCCTCGGGCGCGGAGGCGACCACCCGGAAGGACCCCGAGGTGCTCGAGCTCTCCCCCTTCACCGTGACGAGCAGCAATGACGTCGGATTCGTCGCCGCCAGCTCGCTGGCCGGCGGCCGTATCGCCACCGCCCTCAAGGATACGCCGGTCGCGTATTCCGTGATCACGTCTGAGTTTCTCGAGGCCTTCAACCTGACCGATGTCGCGCAAGCGGCGACCTGGACCGTCAACAGCCAGAGCGACGTGGCTGACGGCACGGGCAGCGCGTTCGGCACGACCACCACGGGCACGCTGAAGCTGCGTGGCTCCGGCGTGAACACGCCGACGCGCAACTTTTTCCCTTACGTCATCACGCCGGACAGCTACAATCTTGACCGCGTGGACTTCGCCCGCGGGCCCAACGCCGTGCTTTTCGGCGCCGGCGGCATCGGCGGCACGCTCAACTCAGTCACCAAGCAGGCGCTCACCGGCAAGGAACTGCAGAGCCTCCGCCTGCAGTTCGGCAGCTGGAACAAGGTCCGCGTCACCGGCGACGTGAATCATCCGTTCCACGGGGACAAGGGCGCCGTGCGTTTCAACTTCCTAAAGGAGCAGGCCGAAACCTGGCGCGAGAACGAATGGAGTGAGAAGTGGGGCGTGGCCCTCGCGGCCAAGTATAACCTCACCGACCGGCTCAGCATCCGCCTCGAGGGCGAGATCGGCAAGCGCCGCGAGGCGAAGGCCCTGACCGCCATGCGCGACCGTTTGTCGAGCTGGGACGGAGTGACAGTCTTCGACGGCCAGCTGGCCGTCGCGCTCACGCAGGCGCAGCGCGCCGCCGCGGGCGTCAGCGGGCCCACCGCGATGCGCTGGGTCACCAATGCCGGTTTTCCGGGCGGAACCCTGCTGAACTTCGGCAATCTCTACACGACGGACGCCCTCGGCCAGAACGGCACGCTCGCCAACACGGGCCGGATCAACGGCGTGCCGATTCGGACCCCGGGCTTCAGCCTGCAAAACACCGCCGTGGTGGACGACTACACGGGCATCCCGGCCGACCGCTGGGCCGCCGCGTTGCGCGGCTCGCCTTTCTTCACCGTGCCGACCCGCGAGCAGACCCCGCTCTGGAGCAGCGATGTCCCGACTTATGAGGAGGAAGGCAAGGATCTCGCCGCCTACATCAACTACCAGCTCGGCGACAACCTCTTCATCGAGATCGCGGGCGACATGAACGAGGGCAACAAGATCGGCAACACGGCGGTGCGCCGCGGTCTCGAGGAACTCTATATCGACATCCAGAAGACGCTGCCTAACGGCCAGCCGAATCCGAACTTCCTGCACCCTTACACCGAGTTCATGGAATACCGGAACATCCGCGACGACGACGTGAAGAACTTCCGCGTCCAGGCCGTTTACAGCCGTGACTTCAGCAAGGGCTGGTTCACCGGCAAGATGAACTTCAGCCTCATGGGCGGCATCAACATCGAGCGCAACCAGGCCCGCGCCCGCACGCTCCTGCTGCCCCTGGCCTCGGCCCGCGTCGGTGCCGGCACGGCCGCGCAGAACTTCACCGGCCTCGACGCCCGCGCCTGGGTGGACAACGACGAATACAGCCAGTTCGGCGTCTATACCCGCCTCTACCTCGACCAGGAGAACAAGGATTACCGGCCCGCCGACGAGACCCCGTTCTCCATCGTGAACCCGGTGACCGGCGTGACCGAGAGCATCACACCGAAGTGGATGTATGACACCCGCCGCGTGGACAACAACCGCGACGGCCTGCGCAAATACAAGTTCTTCCAGACCGCGGGCAACTTCGACCTGTTCAAGAACAAGCTCGTGCTCATCGGCGCGTTCCGCCGCGACTTCGCCCAGCTGCAGGACCGCCGTGTCATCCAGCCCGGTGACGAGGTCGCCGGCTGGGATGGCAACAGCATCACCTTCCGCCCGCCCGCGCCCGACGACTACTTCAACCTGATGTATCAGCCGAAAAACGCGGCCGGAGTCGTCACAGGTCCGGCGATCATCGCGGCGACCCGCCCGCGCACCCGCGTCAACTCGGTCAACCTGGCCCAGCCGCAGTATGCGAACGACCGCTTTCAGGATGACTTCGACTCGCCGGTGCTCTCTCCGATCGTGAACACCTTCACGATGGGCGGCGTGGTGAACATCCGGCCCTGGCTCGGGGTTTACGCCAATCGCAGCCGGACCTTCAGCCTGACTCCGCCGCAGACCCAGGTGGACGGCACGCTGAGCCCGCCGACCGCCTCGGAAGGCGACGATTTCGGCATCCGCTTCACCCTCCCGAACGGCCGTCTCGCCGTCAGCATCGGCGGCTTTACCTCCTTCCAGGCGCGCGAGTCGTTCAACATGCCTTTCAACTTCAAGGATTCCTACAACCAGATCGCGGCCGCGCCTGTGATCGGTGACCTGAGTCCCGGTGGTCGCAACAACCGCGATGTCGCTCCGTTTCCCGACAACGTTTACTCGACCCGCACCCGCAACATGGACGGCCTTGAGCTCGACGTGACCGCGAACCTCACGCCCAACTGGCGCCTCATGCTCAACGTCGGCAAGTCCGAAGGCCAGTATACCAACCAGTCGCCCGACATCATCGCGTATTTCGCATCGCAGGACGCCACGAGCCGCGCCATCCTTGCGGACGCTGGCGTGATCATCGACGCGCAGAACAACGCCTCGATCAACCCGATCTACAACGATCCGCTCCTGATCAACGTCGGTCGCGTCACCACCGCCGTCAACGGCTGGAACACCCTGCAGGACGTGGTCATCCCCAATACCGTCAGCGTGCCCCAGTCCATCACCGGCCTGAGCAAGTGGGTGGGCAACATCGCAAGCGACTACCGCTTTCGCGGCGGTTTCCTCAAGGGGTTGCGCGTCGGCCTGGGCGTGAATTACCGCGGGCCCATGGTCCTTGGCTTCCGCGGCAGCGACACGATCGTCGATCCCAACAACCCGCTGGTCGCCATTGACGACCCGACGGTGGACGCGACGACCCCCGTCATGTCGCCCCGGCAGTGGCGCACGGTCGGCAGCCTGTCCTACACGTTCAGGCTCCAGAGCAACCGCACCCTGCAGCTGGACCTGAACATCGACAACCTGCTCGACGACAACGATGTCATCTACAGCACGGCGTTCGGCGGCCAGTCTGCCACCTATCTCCGTCCGCGGACCGACATCTCCTCGCCGGCGCGTATCACCGTGCCCGGTCTCTATTCCTACGTGCTGCCGCGAAACTTCACCCTCTCCGCGCGGTTGAACTTCTGATCGGAAACTGAACCAATCAGGTGTGCCCCGAAGCGTTGGGGGCGGCCGCGCCATCGGCCCGCTCCCAACGCTTCCTCCGTCCTTATCTCTCCTCTCCCATGCATCGTTTGCTGCGTACGGTTCTTCTCGGTCTGGCCTCCCTCGCGGGTTTGGTCGCCCACGCCACCCCGCTCATCAACGCCGCCGGGCGCCAGGCGCTTGCGCTGAACGGCCGCTGGCACGTCATCGTGGATCCCTACGATAACGGCTACGTCAACTACCGGCTGCAGCGCTTCGACGCGTCGGCCAAGCCCAACGGCGGCTACTTCCTCGACCGGAAGCCGGCCACGCCCGCCGAGCTGATCGAATACGATTTCGACACCAGCGCCTCGCTCAACGTGCCGGGCGACTGGAATTCGCAGGACGACAAGCTGCTCTACTACGAGAGCACCGTCTGGTATCGACGGCTCTTCGATTTCACGCCGCGTAGCGCCGACGCCCGGCAGTTCATCCACTTCGGCGGGGCCAACTACGAGGCCGACGTCTATCTCAACGGCGCAAAGCTCGGCCGGCACGTCGGCGGATTCACGCCGTTCGAATTTGAGGTGACCGGCAAGCTGCGGTCCGCGGGCAACTCGCTCGTCGTGCGCGTCAACAACGCCCGCCGCCCCGAGGCGGTGCCCACGGTCAACACCGACTGGTGGAACTACGGCGGCCTCACGCGCGACGTGATGCTACTGGAGACCCCGGCGACCTGCATCCGCGATTTCGTCCTGCGGCTCCAGCCCGGCGCCGGCCGGCGCGTGCGGGGCTTCGTGCAGCTGGACGGTTCCGCCCAGCCGGTGAAGGTGGAGATTCCCGAGCTGAAGATCAGCGTCGAGGCCGCGGCGGATGCCAGGGGCCGGGCGAACTTCGAGTTCGAGCTCAAGGGCGCGCAGCTTTGGTCGCCCGAGCAACCCCGACTTTACGCGGTCACGCTTTCGTCAGGCGCCGACCGGCTGACCGAGAAGGTTGGCTTTCGCACCATCGAAACGCGCGGGTCGGACATCCTGCTGAACGGCAAACCGATCTTCCTGCGCGGCATCAGCCTTCACGAGGAGAACCCGCTCCGGGGCGGACGCGCCACGACGCCGGCCGATGCCCGGCAGCTGCTCGGCTGGGCGCAGGAACTGGGCTGCAACTACGTGCGTCTGGCGCATTATCCGCACAACGAGCACATGGCCCGCGTCGCTGACGAGATGGGCATCCTCCTCTGGGCCGAGGTGCCGGTTTATTGGACGATCCATTGGGACAACCCAGAGACCTACGCTAACGCCGAGAACCAGCTCACCGAGCTGGTTACCCGCGACCGCAACCGCGCCAGCATCATCATCTGGTCCATGGCCAACGAGACCCCGATCTCGCCTGCGCGCACGGTGTTTCTCAAGAAGCTCGTCGCCCACACTCGCGCCCTCGATCCGACGCGCCTGATTTCCGCGGCGATGGAGCGGCACTCGCCGCCGGATGATCCGCGCACCAGCATCGTCGAGGACGAGCTCGCCGAGGTCACCGACCTCGTCAGCTTCAACCAATACATCGGCTGGTATGTCGGCATGCCCGACGACTGCGCACAGGCGAAGTGGATCATCAATTACAACAAGCCGGTCATCATCAGCGAATTTGGCGCCGACGCCCTGCAGGGGTTCCACGGCGACCGGCGCGCCCGGTTCACCGAGGAGTTCCAGGCCGATCTTTACCGGCAGACGCTGGCGATGCTGGAGAAGATCCCGCAGCTGCGCGGGATGACGCCGTGGATTCTCTGTGATTTTCGCTCCCCGCGGCGTCATCTCCCGAACATCCAGGACGGCTGGAACCGCAAGGGCCTCATCGGCGAGAACGGCACGCGCAAGCTGGCGTTTGCGGTGTTGCAGGAATACTATGCGCGCAAGGCTGCGGAATACGCCCGGCCCTGAGTGAAAACGGCGTATGCCTAATCTGATGCACCATCCACCCTTTGCCGGGGTTGACATTGGCGGTCCCTGGCGGGCGGGCGAAACCCGTCGCACGCCGGCCGACGTGGAGATCGTGGCCGGCGGGGTAGACATCTGGGGCACCCGGGGTGAGTTTCATTTCGCCTGTCTCCGGGTCGCTGGCGACTTCGAGCTGAGCGCCCGGCTGGTTTCCCTCGGCATGGCCGACCTTTATACCAAGGCGGGCCTGATGATGCGCACTTCCCTGGCTCCCGGGGCCGAGCACGCGTTCCTGCTCGCCTTTGGGGACAATCAGCCGCGGAACAACAACAACGGCGGGATCGAGTTCCAGTATCGACTCAAAGCGGACAGTCCCTGTCACGGAATTTATCCGCCGCAGCCTCTGCCTCTGGAGCCGGAGTTTGCTGCCACGTATCCCGATCTCTGGCTCAAGCTGGTCCGCGAAGCCGACACGATCAGCGGATTTTACCGCAATACCCGGGCCGGAGAGAAGCTGTTCAGCTGGCACATCCAACAGTTTCCCCATGACGTTTACCTAGGCTTGGCCGTCACGGCGCATCATGCCGACCAAGCGGTGCGCGCGGTATTCAGCCAAGTCCAGCTTCGGGCCAACCTCATCGCTACGGGAGCAGACCACCCTCTATGAAATCAACCCGCCTCCTTCTTCTCGGCTTATTCACCGCGGGCCTGATTGGCGCCCAGGAAATCAGCCCGGTCTTCTACGGCCAGAACCATTGGCTGGCCGATGGGGACGAAAACCGCACCGGTTACCTGCACCTTCTCTGGCCTAAGGTGAAGGAGAGCGGGGTGCAGTTGATCCGCATCGGGGGCAACGCCTACAACGTCCATCCACCTTCGCGCGTCCGTTGGACGGCCATGGTCGATTCGGTCCAGGCCATCGGGGCCGAGCCGTTGCTACAGGTTCCCGCCAGCTTCACGGCGGCCCAGGCGGCGGACTTGGTGGCCCATTTCAACGGCCCGGGTCGCCGACCCATCCGCTACTGGTCCATCGGCAACGAACCGATGCTGCACGACGCGACCCCGCTGGCGGAAGTGCAGGCCTACCTGTTGCGCATCGCGACCGCGCTGCGCGTCGCGGATCCCTCCATCAAGATCCTGATTTCGGACGAGGCCTGGTTGCGCCTGCCGGCCTACGAGGCGCTTTGCGGCGGCAGCCTGGACCTGACCGGGAAGGATGCCGCGGGCCGCTGGCTGATCGACGGTTTCAGCTTTCACAGCTATCCCAACGGGGAGAAATTCAGCCGCCACGATGTGGTCGTGACCGGCGGCCAGAAGATCCGCCATGACGCCAAGCAACTCGTCGCCCTGATAGAGCAGGCGAATCTTAAGCACGGTCGAACCGGCGAGGCCCGGTTGAGCTGGGCCCTGACCGAGGTCAACGTCACCTACGCCAATCCCGACCGTGACGTGGAAGGCTTCGGCAACCCGTCTTTTCTCGGCGGTCAGTTTCTGGCCGAGGTGTTCGGCATCGGTCTGGAATACGGTGCTCTGACCGTGGCGCCGTGGTGCCTCAACGAAACGGACGCCGTGAAAACGGATTTCGGTTTCCTCGGCCTTCCGCCGGATTTTCCCCCGCGTTCGAGCTACTACCACACCCAGATGATGTCCCGCTACCTGAAGGGGCGGTTCATGAAAACGGTATCGCCCGATGCAATGGTGAAGCTCATCGGTGCGCGGACGGATGACCGGATCGCCGTTCTGGTCATGAACCAAGATCAGGCCGCAGACCGCACGCTCACGCTAAACCTGCGGCTCGGCGAAGGCCCGTGGCAGGCCGATGCGAATTTGCCCGCGGCGGTGACCGTGAAAATTCCCGCCCAGTGCACAAGGCTCTACTTGCTCGATGGCTCGGGTCGAGTGCTCCGGACCATCACCTACGGGCTCGCCCAGAACCTGCGCAACTTGCCTCCGCAAGAAGAGCTGTTCCCGTGAAACCGCACCACGACGCCTGTCCGGTTGAACTGAACAATCTGTAACGCCTTCACTCGCGTCATCGGTTCTTCCCAGGAGCAATCAACCTGCACCGCCCTTTGTCCCACCCCGACCATGAGCACTCCTCTTACCCGACGTCATTTTCTCGCCACTTCCGTCGCCTTGCCCGTGGGGCTGGCTGGGGCCCTCAGCCTCGGGGCCGCCGCGCCCACGATCCGCACGGGTGGGCCTCGCCTGAAGCTCAGCCTCAACGCCTTTTCGTTTCTCGAGCTGCTGAATGCCAACGCCAAGGACGCCAGCCAGGGCGTCGATCTGTTCAAGGTCTGTGATTTCTGCGCGGAGCACGGCTTCGACGGTGTGGACGTCACCGGTTACTTCTTCCCCGGTTATCCCGGCGTGCCGACCGACGACTACATCTACCGGCTGAAGCGCCATGCCTTCAATCTGGGTCTCGGCCTCAGCGGCACGGGCGTGCGCAACGATTTCACGACCGCGGATGCGGCGGTGCGCGCCGCGGGCGTGCAGCGGGTCAAAAATTGGATCGAGGTTGCGGCCAAGCTCGGCGCCCCCTGCGTGCGCGCCTTTGCCGATTCGCAGCCGCCTTTCCGAAACTGGCAGCAGGCCTCCGGCAACGCGACGCGCGAGACCGTGGAAGGCTGGGTGGCGGAGGCTTTGCAGGAATGCGCCGAGCACGGCGAGAAGTTCGGGGTGATTGTCGCCGTGCAGAACCATGGCGACTTCATCAGCACCGGGCCGGAGCACCTCAGCCTGCATCGGCGGGTCAACCACGCGTGGTGCGCCCCGCTGGTTGACACTGGCAAGTACCTGACGGCTGATCCTTATGCCGACATTGCCCTGGTGGCCCCGCTCGCGGTGAACTGGCAGGTTAAGGAGACGCTGCAGAGCACGATGACCTCGCCCCGGATCGATCTGCCGAGGCTGCTGAATGTCATCCGCCAGTCGGGCTACCGCGGATACCTGCCGATCGAGACCCTGCGCATGGGCCGGATGGACTATGATTCGTTCAAGGAGATACCGCGGATGCTGGCCGAATTGCGCGCGGCGATCGAGGCCACGGCCTGAGTTGGACGCAACCGTCGCGGATCAACACGTCGGTGGACCTGATGCCGACGCTTACTTGGCGGCCGCGGCTTCGCGGTATTCGCCGAGGGCGCGGTAGCGATCGTAGCGCTGGTCGAGGAGCTTGTCGGTGTCGAGGTCCACGAGTTCCTTGAGGTGCTTTTGCAGCAGCGTCTTCAAGGCCGCCGCGGCCTGGGCGGGGTCGTAGTGGGCGCCGCCGAGCGGCTCGGGGATGACGTCGTCCACCACGCCGAGTTCCTTGAGCGAGCCGGCATTCAGCTTGAGGGCTTCGGCGGCCTTGGGGGCGTTGGCGCGGTCCTTCCAAAGGATGGCGGCGCAGCCTTCGGGCGAGATCACGGAGTAGTAGGCGTTCTCGAAGATGAGCACGCGGTCGGTCACGCCGATGCCGAGCGCACCGCCGGAGCCGCCTTCGCCGACGATGACGGCGACGGACGGCACCTTGAGCATGGCCATCTCGCGCAGGTTGACAGCGATGGCCTCGGAAACGTGGCGGGCCTCGGATTCGACGCCGGGGTAGGCGCCGGGGGTGTCAATGAAGGTGAGGACGGGCAGGTTGAACTTCTCGGCGAGCTTCATCAGGCGGAGGGCCTTGCGGTAGCCCTCGGGCTGGGGCATGCCGAAGTTGCGGACGATGTTCTCCTTGGTGTCGCGGCCCTTTTGCTGGGCGACGATCATCACGGCGCGGCCCTCGAAGAAGGCGGTGCCGCCGATCAGGGCGCGGTCGTCGTTGAACTGGCGGTCGCCATGAAGTTCCTGGAAGTCGGTGCAAAGGGCCGAGACGTAGTCGAGGGCGTAGGGGCGCTTGGGGTGACGCGCGACCTGCACGCGCTGCCACGGAGTCAGGTTGGTGTAGATCTCCTTCCGGGTCTTATCGATCTTGTCCTCGATCGCGCCGAGCTCGGCGGACATGTCGATGTTGTTCTCCAGCGACTGCTGGTGGAGGGTTTCGAGCTGCTTTTCGAGTTCGCGGAGAGGCTTCTCAAACTCGAGCAAGTAGGCGGGTCTTTCCATGGGACGGCGAGGGTAGGGGGCGGGGTCGGAGGCTGTCAACGGGTGGGTAGGTCAGGCAAATCGCTCAAATCCATGGGCCGCAAAAATCACAAGAAGCACAAAAGGAGAAAGATAGGTTGAGACTTTGCTTACAGTCCACCCTTCATCGCGTCGGGATTCTTGATCTGGTCCTTCCAGCTCTGAATCTTGGCCTGCGCGCCGAAGTGCTCGGCCTTGGGCTTGTCGCCCTTCTCCATCCAGATGCGGGAGAGGGTGGTGTTGATGAAGAGGTCGCCGGGCTGGAGCTTGTGTGCGGCTTCGGCCGCGACGAGCGCTTCGTCAAAGCGGCGCAGGTTGAAATTCACCTCGGCCAGGGCGTGCCACGCGGGAAAGGAACCGGGCGCGGCCGTGGTCGCGCGGGCGAGTTTGGCGAGCGCGGCGTCGTTGTCGCCCATCGTGTAGTCGAAGGTGGCGTCTTCGATCAGGTGTTGGATTTCGTCTTCGGTCACAGGACAGCAACGTAGCACAGGCGGCGGGCAAAAAGAAAGGACGGCCTTGCGACCGTCCTGGGGGGATTGAGGAGAAAGGGCGGTTGGGGGCAACCGCCCCTACCGTTAGGCCTTGGGGGCGCCGCCGACGATGGCGAGGGTCAGCTTGATCTCGGGGTTCACCTTGTCCTCCATCTGGCCGGGCATGATGCCGTAGTCGCTGCGGTTGATGGTGAATTCCCCGCGGACGACGAGCAGGTCGCCCTTGTTTTCGGGCTTGGTGCGCTTACCGAGTGCGTCGGCCAGGTAGGTCAGCTTGACGGGCACGGAGATGTCCTTGGTCACGCCCTTGATCGAGAGCTTGCCGACAGCGGTGGCGGTCGTGTCGTTGCCCGTGGTCTTCACGTTCTCCAGCTTGCCGAGCTCGAAGGAGATCTCGGGGTTCACCGCGGCATTCAGCCAACGGTCACCGCGGAGGTGATCGGTCATCATGGCGTTGGAGACCGTGAGCGAATTGGTGGCTACGACGATCTTGCCGGTGGTGGCGGCCGGGTTGGCCGGATCGAAGGTCACCGTGCCGGTCACACCGCTGGCGGTGCCGGAGATGGGCTCGAGCACGGAGTCGAGATGGAACTGGATCGCGTTGACGCCCTTCGGGTCCTTGAAGTCGAAGGTCTGGGGCGCGGCGGCGAGGATTCCGGCGGCGGCGATGCTGAGCAGGGTGGCGATGATGGTTTTTTTCATGAGGATGTGGTTTGGGTGGATTTGCGTTTGAACAAAAGCGATACGACGAAGAGCCCGGCGGCCAAGCCGGACCCACTGCCGAGAAACTCGATGCCGGGCACGAAGCGTTTTTCGTAGGTCACGAACTCAATACCGGTGATCTCGTCGGTCTGCTTCACGGGCACCTGGTTCATGCTCCAGCCAGTATGGGCGCCTTTGGCGGCCCAGAAACCGACGACCCCGAGCAGCAGGACTGTGGCGGCCACCCGCAGGCCCAGACGCATGGGTGCCGGCTTGGAAGCGTTCGTTGAATGGCTCATGGCGTGTCACCAAAGCCACAATCCTTCAATGTGCAAACAGTTTTATAAAACGCTGATGAGTAGATTAAAGGATAAGCATCGCGTCGCCGTAGCTGAAGAAGCGATACTCGCGGGCAATGGCCTCGGCGTAGATTTCCTTGAGCCAATTTATACCGTCCATGGAGCCCGGGGTGAGGAATGACGACACGAGACAAAGCAGCGTGGAACGCGGCTGATGGAAGTTGGTGATGAGCGCATCCACGCCGCGGAAGGAGCGCGGCGGATAGATAAAGATGGAAGCTTCCGCCATCCAGGCATCCGTGGAGGGTGCGTTGGTTCTCGAAAGGTAGTCCTCAATACTGCGCACCGAGGTCGTGCCGACGGCGATGCGCCGGCCTTTGGTTTCGAACAGCGCGCGCTGCGTCACGACGGGCATCTCATAGACCTCACGGTGGATGGCGTGGTCCTCAATGCGTTCGGCCGTGATCGGACGAAAAGTGCCGAGGCCGACGTGGAGCGTGAGGTCGGCGCAGCTCACGCCCAGCGCGGACACTTTGGCGAGCAGCTCCGGCGTAAAGTGCAGACCCGCCGTCGGTGCGGCCGCGGCGACTTGGTGGCCTCGATCGGCGTAAACCGTCTGGTAGCGCTCGCGGTCGAGCCGATGTGCCTCGGCGCTCTCGTGTCCGGTAATATAGGGCGGCAGGGGCATCTCGCCGATGCGGTTGGCCACGGCGAGAATGTCTCCGTCTGTCGTGGTGAAGGAGACGCGCGCGAGACCGTCCTCGGTTTTTTCGAGCACCGTGCCGGTGAATTGGTGCTCCAGCCCGAAGCTCGCACCGACCGGCAGTTTTTTGCCGGGGCGAATGAGGCACCACCACTCTTGCGAGACCTGAGACTTCGCCGTTGCGGACTGCTGGCCGCCCGGTGTCTGTCCGCGGTTCTCGCTCTGCGAAACCGAGGCAGAGAAACCTGAAACCTGAACGGGGGCCACCGCCGGACGTAACAGCAGGCACTCGACGGCGCCGCCGGTGGGGCGCACGGCATGCAGGCGGGCGGGGATGACGGCGGCGTTGTTGCGGAAGAGGGTGTCGCCCGCGCGCAGGTATTCCGGCAGGTCGCGGAATTGGCGGTGGGCCAGCGAGCGGTTTTTCCGGTCCACCACGAGCAGGCGCGACTCGTCGCGACGCTGCGCCGGTTGCTGGGCAATCAGGCGTTCGGGCAGGGAGTAATCGAAGAGGTCGGCGTTCACGCGGCGGCTACACTGAGCAGGAGAAGGCGGCCGGGACGCCAGCGGATTCTTGCCCGCACCGGAGCCGGGTGGTCCCAGCCTGCTCAGCTGCGCCGGCGGCGCAGCCTGCGCAGGCCCAGGAGACCGAGACCACCGGTCAGCAGCGCGTAGGTGCTCGGCTCGGGCACGGCGGCCACGGCCAGCAGATTGACGTTATTGGTCAGGTAGGTGACCGAGAAGATGTAGTCCGTGCCCGAGAAATTGCTGATGAAGGTGCTGCCCGAGCTAGGCAGTCCGGCGAAGGTGCCCGTGATGCCGCTGCCGCCTGAGGCGATGGAGATGATGCCGTAGGTGTTGCCGATGCTGGGCGCGGAGAGCAGCTGAAGGCTCAGCGCCAGCAGGCCGCTGCCGAGGTTGACGGCACTCGTGGGATTTTGGAACACCAGGGCGTCGGCCGTAGCCCCGCTCAGTTCTATTTCAAGCGTCGAGGCGGTGGTCACGTTGAAATCGCTGTTGGTGAAGGTGAGCGTGCCGATCGAGTTACCGGGCGCCAGCGTGCCACCGTCGAGAGTGAGATCACCACTAACTGTGCCCGCGCCCTTAAATATGCCTCCGGCTTCGTTGGAGAGGCCGGACCCGGCGTTAAGGGTGCCGGACTGAACCTGAATGGTGCCGAAGTTGAGGGAACTGCCGGCGTTCAGGGCGATGATGGCGTTGTTCACGAGCACCAAGCCCGAGGCGGTGTTGGTAAACGTCTGCCCGGCCGCGCCCAGGGTCAGCAGCGTGTAACCCGCGGTGTTGAGGGCGGTGATGGAGCCCTCGTTGGTGAAGGTGGGGGCGTAGATCTGGCCGTGGGAGTTGTTGGCGCTGTGGGTCAGCGAACCCTGGTTGGTGAAGGAGGCGCCGGCGCCGGAGGAGACGAGCGAAAGGTCGCCCGAGCCGGTGGAGGCGGCGTTGAAGGTGACGGCGGCCCCGGCGTTGAGGGTGAGGTCGGAGTTGAGTCCGAAGGTGGCGGTGGTGGTGTCGAAGAGGATGGTGCCACCCAGATTGGCGGAGGCGCTGGCGGCGAGGGAGACGGAGCCGTTGAAGGTGGCGTTGTTGACGGTGCCGCCGGAGGAGGTGAAACCGAGGGCGTTGATGGTGCCGCCGGTGATGGTGCCGCCGTAGAGCTCGAAGGTGCCGCCGGTGACGGCGTTCAAGGTGGCGGCGGTGTTGTCGAGGGTGCCGCCGGAGTAGATCAGGGCGCGGCCGCCGGAGGAGAGCTGGACGGTGCCGAGATCGGCGGTGGTGAAGGTGCCGGCGAAACGCAGGTGGCCGTTGTTGGTGGCGACCAGGGTGCCGTTGTTGTCCACGCCCTGGAGGTCGACGTAGGTGTTGGTGCCGTTGGCCGTGATGGTGCCGCCCACCGCGTTGGTGAAGGTCTGGGTGTTCTGGCCCAGGGTCAGCGTGTAACCCGCGGTGTTGAGGGCGGTGATGGAGCCCTCGTTGGTGAAGGTGGGGGCGTAGATCTGGCCGTGGGAGTTGTTGGCGCTGTGGGTCAGCGAACCCTGGTTGGTGAAG